>JACPRD010000126.1 GCA_016190145.1 Planctomycetota bacterium
CCATTCCCCCTTTCCCCGTTCCCCGCCTTAGAACCTCACCTCGAACCCCAGGATGAACCCGATGTCCGCCGTGTTCATCTGCTCGGAGAAATTCTCCAGCACGCCGAACCAGGTCTCCACGTCCGCCCCGAGCACCGCCTTCCGGTAGCGGATGCTCCCCACAATGTAGTAACGCCCCGCGCCGAGATCCGCCGTCTCGTCGAGCAGCGTGGTCCGTACCGTCGAGTGAACCTCCAGCGACAAACCCGGCACGATCCCGACTTCCAGCCCCAGCCATCCCTGGGCCGCATAGTGCATGAACCGCACGTCCTGGTACCGCCCGTCCGTCGTCCCCCAGAGCCCGCCCCCGCCCATCGCGACCACCGGGCCGATCCGCTTCGAAACCTGCAGCTCCAACGAAAGATCCCACCCCTGGCGGCCGAGATTCGTGGTGGAAGCGGTGGGCGCCTTCAGTCGGACGGAGGCGGAGGCTGCGGGGAGCCACGTGCCGCCGTCGAGGAACCGGTACTTGGCGAAAGCGGACAGGTCTCCGAGACCGAAGTCGCGTTCGAAGCTGGTCGTGCCGCGGGTGCTCGACACGAACACCTTGTAGTCGTTATGGCCCAGGTACTGCCGGCGCTGGCCTTCGGAGCCGATGAGGAGGTGGAAGCGTTCGACGGTGTTGTCGAGGTAGCCGCCGCCGACGTAGATGAGGGGGAGTTCGAGGCCGGCCTCGAAGTCGTCGGTGATCCCGTAACGCGCCTGAAGCTGGAGCTGCATGACTTCCGCGTCGATGACGAATTCGCGCCCGGGGCGGAAGCCGATGAAGCTGGAGTTGGCCCAGACGAACTGGGTCCCGATGCGGCGGAACTCGCCCCTGGGGGTCGTCTCGGGCGTTTCGACAGGGATGGTGGAGTGGAGGAGCGCGAGGGGCCAGGGGTCGCGCGGGTCGGCGGGGCCGAGGCCCCACTGGCGCACCTTCGCGGGGTCGGGCTGGTCGCCGAAGAACGGGACGACGAGTTCTCCGCGGCGCGCCTTGATCCGTTCGGCACGCTCGTCGATGGTTTCGGCGGCGGCGGTGCCGGCCAGAAGGCAAACCGCCAGAAGGATGGTGAGTCCCTGCATCCTCTTCCCCACGGAGAGGCTGAGAAGTCTAACCGGGGTTGAATGTTCCGGATACTCTGGCCGAGCGCGCGAAGCGCGCCCCGTTCCCCCGCCCGCGCCCGCGCCCGCGCCCGGCATTTCACTTCGAAGATCGCTCCAGCCCTGCCGCAGCGAACGACCGGGCGCGGGCGCGGGCGGGGGAAGGGGCAGGGGGCTCGCTCGCTTCGCTCGCTCGCGCGGCTCCGAAATCCCCATTTTGACCGGGGGGCGATTCCTGTAGTCTCACTCCCGGGGGAGATACGTTACATTCCGGGGACTCATGCGCGTCTTCCTGCTGCTCCTTTTGCCTGCCCTCGCCCTGGCCCAGACCGGCACCGTCGAACGCAAGGTCGATCCCGCGCGCGAAGTCGTGGTCATCGTGAATGACAGCGTCCCCGAATCCGTCGCCGTCGGGCGGCACTACTGCGCGAAACGCGGCGTGCCCGAGGCGAACATCCTCCACGTGAAATGCACCGAGAAGGAAGTCATGGCCTGGTCGGAATTCCGTGACCAGATCCAGCGGCCGTTCGTGAGGTTCGCGGAAGCGTTTCCCGACGTGCTCTACGTCGTGCCCTGCTGGGGCGTGCCGAGCCGGATCGCCGAGGAGGATCCCTCGGACGACGCGCCGAAGGAAGATCCGGACAACACTATCACGAAGTTCGTCACGAACCGCGACTACGCGTGCGTGGACGCGGAGATCGCGCTGCTGCCGCGCCCGGAGCACGAGATCAACGGCTGGATCGAGAGCGACCTCTTCAGGAAAGACGAACCCGTCACGAAAGCGCACCGCCTCCTCCTCGTCTCGCGCCTCGACGGGCCGACGGCGGCGGTGGCGAAGGGGCTGGTCGACAAGGCGATACACGCCGAGACGTACGGCCTCGAGGGCACGAACTACCTCGACACGCGCGGGATCGCCTCGGGGCCGTACGGCGCGACGGACGAGGAGATGCGCGGGACGCTCAAGGTCTTCGAGAAGTTCGGGCTCGCGATCGAGCACGAGGACACGGAGACGGAGCAGGACGTGTCGAAGCTGGCGGACTGCCTGTTCTACTGGGGCTGGTACGCGGGCGACTACAACGGGACGGAGCCGTTCAGGTTCCGCACGGGCGCCGTCGCCGCGCACCTGCACTCGTGCTCCGCCTGCTCGGTGCGGCACGATACGAAGTACTGGGTGGGGCCGTTCCTCGCGCACGGCGTGACGTGCACGACGGGCACCGTCTACGAGCCGCTCACGGCGGGGTTCCCGCGCATGCACGTCGTCTACGACCGGATGTTCCAGGGGTACACCTGGGGCCAGGCGACGGCGATGGGCAACCAGATGCTCTCCTGGATGGCGGTCTTCGTCGGCGACCCGCTGTACGCGCCGTACGCGAAAGGCCTGAAGGAGGTCCAGGAGCGCAACCTCGCCCTCGCGCGCGACGGCTACGGCAAGGCCGCCGGGCAGGTCGACGCCGGCGACCTCGACGGCGCCGTCAAAACCCTCGACGACATCGGCGCCATCGGCGTCCCCTACGAGGGCGCCCAGGACAGCACCTTCCTCCGCCGCGAAATCGCCGCCCGCCGCCTGGGAAAAACCTCCGGCACCGTCGCCGACCTCGTCAAGGCGATCAAGGCGGGGGAAGCGGCGCTCAAGACCGGCGACACGAAGGCCGCGATCGCCGCGTTCGAAAAAGCCCTGGCGCTTTCTTCCATGAATTTCGATGCCAACCTCGCCATCGGCACGATCCACGCCGAAGCGGGCAAGGCCGCCACCGGACTTTCCTTCCTCGAAAAGGCGCAGAAAGTGGAGCCCTCCTCTCCCCCGCTTGCCGCGCCGCTCGGGCGGGCGCTGGCGGCGACGGGCAAATTCAAGGAGGCGATTCCGGTACTGGAAGCGGCGGTGGCAGCGGGCGCGGGCGGCGACGTGCTGGCGGTGCTGGGCGACTGCCACCTGAAGGCGCAGGACGTGCCGAAGGCGATCCAGGTGCTGACGGACGCGCTCGAGGCAGACCCGGGCAACCGCGCCGCGGTGCTGACGCTCGCTCGCGCCTACGAGGCGAGCAAGGAGTGGGCGCTTCAGATGGCGATGCTGAAGGATGCGGTGAAGATCGCTCCGCAGACGATGGACGATGTCTCCGCCTACCGCAAGACCTGGCAGGCGCTGGAGTCCGCCGCCGACCGCGCGAAGGACAAGAAGGAGCGCGACAACGCGACGCTCGTCCTCAAGGACTTCGAGAATCCGGCGTTCGCGCCGACGACGCGCGGCGTCTGGCTGGAGGCGGGCAAGTCCATCGACGACCTCGCGGGCGAGTCCGGCGCCTCCGCGCTGGGCGAGCTCCCCGCGCGCGACCTCCGCGTCGCGGGCCTTCCGCGCCTCCAGTCCGGCAACGCCGGCGCCGCCGAGGTCACGATCTACCTCCACGGCCCCTGCTCGCGCTCCGTGAAACTCAAGCCCTGGAGCGGAATCGGCACCCCCCAGCCGCGCGAAATCGGCGTCTTCCCCGGCGAATACCTCGTCGTCGTCGTCCTGCAGAAAGGCAAGGACCGCGCGATCCTGACCGGAAGAAAAACGTTCGAGCTCAACAGGGAGTACGGAATGGTGGTCGATAACAACAAAGCGATGACCTTCCCGCCCCCCCGATGATCCCCCCCACCCGCGTCCTCGGCATCGACCCCGGCACCCTCCGCGTCGGCTGGGCCGTCGTCACCAAGTCCGGCAACACTTTCCGCGCCCTCGCCTGGGGCGTCATCCGCGCCCGCGGCCCCCTCACCGGCCGCCTCCTCCAGATCTACGACGGCCTCACCGCCGTCGCCCGCGAACACCGCCCCCACGTCCTCGCCCTCGAAGACGTCTTCTACGGCAAGGACATCCGCGCCATGGAAAAAATCGGCGAAGGAAGAGCCATCGCGAAGCTCGTCGCGGCGCAGTGCGGCATGCCGGTGTCGGAGTACCCACCGGCGACGGTGAAGAAGTCCGTCGCGGGCCACGGCGGGGCGTCGAAAGAGGCCGTCAGCCGCATGATCGTGGCGGCGTTCGGGCTGAGCGAAACGCCGCGGCCAGCGGACGTGTCCGATGCGCTCGCGCTGGGGCTGTGCCACTGCACGCGGGGGGAAGAGGCAGTTGCGAGCCCGCGGAGGAGAGTCAGCAGACGGGGGTGGACGACGGCGGATGTGCAAAGGCTCGCGTCTGGAGCGCGGTAGGAGCCACATGAGTTCGGGCCTCGAGATTTCGTCGTCGTCAATTCGGACCCGGTCGATGACTGCGGCGAGGACCCTCGGTGCGGCGAGAGGAAACGGCCGGGCGCGGGCGCGGGCGGGGGAACGGGGCCGCTTCGCGGCACGGCCGAAAATCGTGGACCGACCCGGAGTTCCCGACAAAATGACTCCCCTTCCCCACCACGAGGATCGCTTCCCATGAAGGCAATGCTCGACTCGAATCTTCCGCTCAGGGTTTTCCGGCGCGGCAAGGTGCGCGACGTGTACGACCTGGACGACCGGCTGCTGTTCGTGGCGACGGACCGGATCAGCGCGTACGACGTGGTGATGCCGAACGGGATTCCGGACAAGGGGCGGGTCTTGACGCAGCTGTCGAACTTCTGGTTCCGGCGGCTGGAGGGGACGGCGCGGCACCATCTGATCGAGACTGACGTGGCGAAGATCGCGCAGGTGCCGGAGGAGCGGAAGGAGGAGTTCCGGGGGCGGGCGCTCACGGTGCGCAAGGTGTCGGTGTTCCCTGTGGAGTGCGTGGTGCGGGGGTATCTGGCGGGAAGCGGGTGGAAGGAGTACCGGGAGGGGCGGGGGGTGTGCGGGGTGAAGCTGCCGGCGGGGCTCCGGGAGGCGGACCGGCTGCCGGAGCCGATTTTCACGCCGGCGACGAAGGCGGACGAGGGGCACGACGAGAACATCGACTTCGAGCGGATGGCGGGGATCGTGGGGCGGAACGTGGCGGAGCAGTTGAGGGAGTTGTCGGTGGAGGTTTACCGGCAGGCGCACGAGTTCGCGCTGTCGAAGGGGATCATTCTGGCGGACACGAAGTTCGAGTGGGGGTGGCACGAGGGGGCGCCGATGCTGGTGGACGAGGCGCTGACGCCGGATTCGTCGCGGTACTGGCCGAAGGCGTCGTGGGAGCCAGGGAAGAATCCGCCGAGTTACGACAAGCAGTACCTGAGGGACTGGCTGGTGGCGAGCGGGTGGAAGAAGGAGCCGCCGGCGCCGCAGCTTCCGGAGGAGGTGGTCGCGAAGGTGAGGGAGAAGTATCTCGAGTGTTATCGCGCGATCACCGGAGAAGTGCTGACGTAGGGGTGGGTCGGCGCGCGGCGGGTTCGTTCCTCGTTCCTCGTTACTCGTTTCTCGTTCCGCGCGGAGAACCGCTCGAGGGGGGCGCGGGCTGGGCGCGCACCGGGGTTCGTGCGTCGTGCCTCGTGCTTCGTGGGGGGCGTCCCGTTTGGGGGTGGCGGTCTGCCGTCCGGACGGCGGAACGAGAAACGAGTAACGAGAAACGAGGAACGCAAGTTACGAGCGCGGGGCCGGTTCGGATTTAACGACTGCCGTTCAATGTCCGAATCTCCTTCGCGAAATCTTCGCTCGCGCCCTTGATGTCGGCGTAACGGCCCGAATCCCGGGCTTCCTCGAGAACCCGGAGCGCCCCGGCGCGATCCTCCACGAACGCGAAGTTCCGCGACAGCGCCAGCACCAGGCGATGCTCATTCGGGGCCTCGTCGATCGCCGCGCGGAGCATCGCCTGGCTCTCCTCAAGCTGCCGGCGCGCCTCCTCGAGATCAAGGCCGCCCGCTTCCAGCCGGGAACGGAGAAGCGCGCGCACGGTGCGGGCGAAGTAGATGGGGATTGCGTTGCGATCGGTGGGCAGGGCCTCGCGGTAGTCCGCGAGCGACGCCAGGAGGCGGCGTTCGAAATCCGGGAGGACCTCGGCGAACCGGTCGCCCGCGCGCCTCTGGAGGGACAGGGCGGCGAAGTAGTGGTTGCCGGCGCGTTCGCCGAGGAACCAGGGGACCGGGCCGAAGATCCGGAAGACTTCGTCGTACTCGGCGGTCACGCGATCGAACCCCGAGAGGTCCGTCGCCCGCCCGAACGCGTCGTCGCGGAGGGCGACGATGAAATGGAACTGGGCGCGCGACGGGAGAAACGCGGGGTTGGGATCGACTTCGAGAGCGCCCGCGAGGTCGGCCTCGATGAGAGGCACGGCTTCGAACCAGGCGGCCTGGAATTCCTCCGCGTCGAGCTTCGGCGCACCCTTCCATGCGTCGTGAATCCAGTGGTAGCGCACCATGGCGCGGGCGAAGCGGGCGCGGGCGAAGCGGGGGTTGCGCGCGATGGCGCGATCGAGGAACTGGAGTGCGGCGTCGGCATCGCAGCCCATGCGCGCGGCGTAGCCTGAGAGGAACAGGGCGTTGGGATCGGAGGCATTGAGGTTCAGGGCCTGGTCCGCGGCCCGGGTTATCCGGGCCCGGGACTCGGCCGTGGGAGTCAGGCTCCATGCCAGGGCGGCCCATTCCCACATGCGCGCCGGCTGGGCGGATCCGGCGGCCTCGGCTTCGAAATAGAGGGCCGCCTCTTCCCCCCGGCCCTCCAGGATGATGCGCAGGCCTCCGAGAAGGCGTTTCACGCCGGGCTCGACGGCTCCGCCCGCCGCGAGGGCGTCGAGGTGGCGCTCGAGGATCTGGCGCGACGGGCGGGCGAGGAGGAGGCGGACGTCCGTGTTGGACTCGTGGGAGATGAGGAGGGTCGTGAGGTCTTCGATGGCGGACTCGGCGAGGGCGAGGTTGGCGGCGGTATCGGCGGGGTCGATTTCGAGGGCGCGGCGCCAGGCGGCGCGGGCGCGGGGCGGTTCGCCGGCTTCGAGGAGGCAGGCGCCCGCGGTGTCGAGGGGGGCGGGGAAGGCGGGGTCGGCGTCGTGGGCGCGTGAAGCGATCTCGGCGGCGGCGAGCATTTCGGCGCGGAAGGCATCGAAGGGGCCGCCGAAGCGGTAGTAGTTGTCGCGGGCGCGGGAGGCGCGGAGTTCGGCTTCGGCGAGGAGGGTGGAGGCGGTGCGGCGGGCGTCGGCGCGGGCGGATGCGCGGAGGGCGTGGCGGGCGAAGGCGGCGACGGCGACGGTGGAGGCGACGAGGAGGACGGCGAGGGCGGCGACGGTGCGTGGGTTGCGGCGGACGCGGCGGAGGAGGCGTCCGGCGAGGCCGAGGGGGCGGGCGCGGACGGGTTCGCCGTCGAGCCAGCGGTCGAGGTCGTCGGCGAGGCGTTCGGCGGTTTCGTAGCGGCGCGCGGGTTCTTTTTCGAGGCACTTGAGGAGGATCTTCTCGAGATCGCGGTCGAGGGAGGGCTGGTGGTCGCGCGGCGGAGTCGGGTCCTGCTCCTGGACGCGCACGAGGTAGTCGTAGACGGTGCCGCCTCCTTCGACGGGGGCGTGCCCCGTGAGGAGCTGGTACAGGGTCGCGCCGAGCGCATAGACATCCGCCCGGCCGTCGACGTCGTCGCCGCGGGCCTGCTCGGGGGGCATGAAGCCCGGGGTGCCGACGAGACCGCCGGTGAGCGACCGGTCGGAGGCCTCGCGCGTCGGTCGCGCGAGCCCGAAGTCCATGACGTAAACGCGGTACTCCTCGCGGACGGCGAGGCCCGTCGCCTGCGCCTGCGGCGGGCGGCAGAACATGAGGTTCGTGGGCTTGAGGTCGCGGTGGACGACGCCGTGCAGGTGCGCGTAGCCGAGCGCGCGCGCGGCGTCGCGGACGAGGCGGACGAGGCCACGGCGGTCGCCGGGCGAGAACGCTTTGAGCGTCCGGCCGTCGATCCACTGCATGGCGATGTAAGGCCGCCCCGAATCTTCGCCGACCTCGTAAATCGCCGCGATGTTGGGATGCGACAGCCGTCCGGCGAGGAGGGCCTCGCGGCGGAAGAGCGCGGCCTCGGATTCGCCGTGGGTCTTGAGGAGCTTGAGCGCGACCCAGCGCGAGAGCGCGGTGTCCCACGCCTTCCAGACCTCGCCCATCGCGCCGGCGCCGAGGAGCTCCGTCCGGATGAACTTGCCGAGGCGCGCGTCGGCCGCCGCGTTCGCGGCTTCCGCGGGAAGCGCGTCTCCGCCGCGGGGCGGTTCGGAGTCTCCGGGGATGAAGGTCGAGCTGGTGGACATGGCCCGGCATCTTAACCCGTGCCGGGAGCGACGTTCACGGGCCGCTCGGCCGGCGACGTTCGGAGTTCGGCGTTCGGAGTTCGGAGTTGACGGCGCAACAGAACCCGGGTTTGCGAGAACGCCGAACGCCGAACTCCGAACCCGATCCACCGACGACATCGCTTCGAGCGGATCGGGCCGCGGCGATGACCCGCGGCCCGGCTTTTCGAATCAGCTCTGTTGGGGAGGAACCGGCGGCGGGACGTGGCCGCCGGGGTTCGGAGGGTCGTTCCTCGGCGGGCTCATCGGCGCCCCGCCCGGCTCGCGCCGGCGGGTTCCGCCGCGCGGCCGCCGGGGACCCGCGGGACCCGCGCCGGCGCGGCCGCGGACGGCCCTGCCGCGGCGCCGGACCCCCGCTTTCTTCGCGGCGTCCCCGTTGGCGGCGGGCGCCGCGGGAACGGGAGCGGGCGCGGCCGCGGCGGGCGCCGGAACCTCGGCCCCCGTCTCGCCCGGCGCCTCCTCCTGCGGAATGTGCGCCGGCGTGCCGCCGTTGGCGGCGGGCGGAAGGATCGCCGTGTCGGCCTCGCTGGGCTCGGCGGCGGGGAGGGACAGGAACTTGGACGCCACGACCTCGGCCGGAATGGACTCCGCCGCCTTCCGCGCCGCCTCGCGCGCCGCGGCCTCCTTCGCCGCCGCTTCCTTCGCGGCCGCCTCGCGCGCCGCCGCAGCCTCGCGCGCCGCCGCGTTGTCGCGACCCCAGTGCTCGCGCCGGCCACCCTCGCGCGGGAACTCGCGCGCGGGCGCCGCCACCGGACCCGACGTCGCCGGCGCCGCCGGAACGCTTCCCTGCGGCGTGAAACTCGCGATCACGTACGTGCCGCTCCGGGTGTCGATCGAGAGCGACACGAGGCCGCGACGCTGCGCGTCCTCCAGGATGTCGCTCCACGACTTGTATCCGTAAAACGTCTCGTCGAACTGCGGCTTGCGGCGCCGGATCGTGTCCTTCACCAGGCTGCCCCAGAGGATGTCCTTGCCGTCGCGCTTCAAGGCCGCGATCGTGTCCATCACCAGCGTCAGCGCCTCCACCTTCTTGTCGTGCATCGGCCCCGCCACGACCGGCGCGGCCTGCGCCGCCTCCACGTTCCGCTCGATGTCCTCGTAGTAGATGAACTCGTCGCACGAGTCCACCAGCAGGTTCGACGTCGACGCCTTCATCCCCACGCCGATCACGTGCTTCCCGTTCTCGCGCAGCTTCGACACCAGCGGGCTGAAGTCCGAGTCGCCCGACAGGATGCAGAACGTGTCCAGGTGCGCCTTCGAATAACACATGTCCAGCGCGTCCACGCAGAGCCGGATGTCCGCCGAGTTCTTCCCCACCTGCGAACGCTTCGGAATCTCGATCAGCTCGATCGAGCACTCGTGAAGCTCCCGCCGGTACTCGCCGAACCGCGTCCAGTCGGCGTACGCCTTCTTGATCAGGATGCGCCCCTTCGTCACGAGCCGGTCCAGCACCTTCTCGATCTCGAACCGCTTTCTCGTCCCCGCGAACCCCAGGGCCAGGTTTTCAAAGTCCACGAACAGCGCCAGACTGTTTTCAGGATCGGGCATAAGACCTTTCTTTCATGCGGCGCCGTGCCAGCGCCGCGAGGTGAACTAATGTGCGCGGGCGGGTTTCTTCGCCTCGCGGATCCGCCACTCGAGCTCCTTCTTCATCAGCGCCATGGGAAGAGATCCCGCGGCGAGGACGGCGTCGTGGAAGAAGCGGTCCGTGAACCGCTTTCCCATTTTCTTCGACGCCCAGCTCCGGAGCTCGAGCAGCATCTTTTTTCCGTACAGGTAGGAGAGCTGGTACCCGGGTGTGAGGGTGTAGCGCTTGACCTCCGCTTCCGCGCTCGGCCGGTCGATCCCGGCCTCCGCCATGAGCATCGTGACCGCCTCGGCGAACTCCATTTTTCCCGAGGACAGTTCGACGTCGATGACGATGCGCGCGGCGCGCCAGATCATGTCCTGCGTCTGGACGAAGCGGGAGGCCGGGGTGTCGTCGAACCCGCGGTCCTTCACGGCTTCCTCGCAGTAGTGCGCCCAGCCCTCGACGAATTCGGTCCCCTGCGCCATCGCCGCGCGGATGGGCGAGGGGTTCCGGTGCGCGTTCACGAACTGCAGGTGGTGGCCCGGGTAGCCTTCGTGCACCGACATGTTCGTGAGGCTCGCGAAGTTGTGCTCCTTGAGCCGTTCCGCGTCGCCCGGCGTGACCCAGTAGAAGCCGCGCTGCGTCCGGTCGAAATGCGCAGGCGCCATGTACGCGCCGAAAGGGGTGAGGTGCCGCGCAAACGCGGGCGTGGGGACGACCTCGAGAGTTTCGCCTTCCGGCACGGAGGCGAACTCGTTGTCGATCACCCACTGGCGGCTGCGGGCCACCTGGTCGCGCACCGCGGCCAGGCATTCCTCGAACGTCTTCGGCGAATTCTCCCGGATCTCCTTCACGACTTCCGCGAACTTGACGCCCGAGTGCACCTTCGGGGCCAGCTTCTTCAGCCGGTCCTTCAGGCGCTTGAGCTGGTCGCGGCCGTAGCGGTGGATGGATTCGGGGGGCGAGCCGAGATCACGGAGCTTGATCAGATCCCTGAAGCGGGCGGTTCCGAGGGCGAAGCCGGGAACGGAGCGCGGCATCGCTTCGCGGCGGAGCCAGTCGGAGAAGTCCATGACGGCGGTCTTGGCGCGGAGGACGGCGCCGGAGAAATGGCCGTAGCGTTCGTGGTCGAGCGCGCGTTCGGCGACGACGCGGATCTGTTCGAAGAGGGACGGGATGGCGGCGCAGCCTTCGATGGCGATCTGGACCCAGATGCGGACGCCTTCTTCGAGGCGCGAGCGGGCGCGCTCGAGGTAGTGGGGGATCTTCTCGAGGCGCGCCTGGATGCGTTCCAGGCGGTCGTTGATCGGCGCGGACTCATGGACGAAGAGCGGGAGGACGGTGTAAGCGGCGACTTCCGCGGCGTTGGGGTTGTGTTTCCAGGTCTCGCAGACCTCGAGGTCGAACAGTTCGAGGCGGAAGAAATGGAGCGCGAGGAGGCGATCGACGGCGCGGTCGGGCGAGAGGGGGCCGGGCTTGACGGCCTCGACGCGCGCGAGCCAGTCGTGGAGGAGGTGGATGTCTTCGCGGACGCCTTCGCGCGAGGGGTCGGGGAGTTCGGAATCGAAATCGTGGACGCCGAGTTCGGTGGCGAGCGCGGGGCGCCGCTTGAGCAGGGTCATGAAGATTTCGCGGGCGAGGCGGTCCCACCGGGTGTCAGGCGTCTCTCTCTCTTTCTTCGCCTGCGGCTTCTTCGCCTTCGCCTTCGAATGCTTCATTCCCTCGCCTGACCTCGACGGTGCCTTTCGGCAGAGTTGAGCCGGCATTGTAAGTGCCGTTGTGGGTTGATGCTAGGGGTTTGTGTGAAATTGCGAACGATGTTAGTGAATTGTTACCACGGCGGTGGATTCCCCGGTGATTTCGACCGGGGAGGAGACGGTCATGTGGCCGAGTTTGACCGGAGTGGGGGAAGTGGGAGCCTGCATGGCCAGGGTGACGACGTACCCTGCGGGTTCGCCCTCCATGGTTGTTGCCTTGTAACTATAGTAATACCATGCAGTTCCAAGTCCTTCCGGCGGAATCGTGCTGAGCAGAGGCGCATGATCGACGATGAATTCCACGCCTTCG
This sequence comes from Planctomycetota bacterium, assembly GCA_016190145.1. Taxonomy (GTDB): domain Bacteria; phylum Planctomycetota; class MHYJ01; order WSZJ01; family WSZJ01; genus WSZJ01. The sequence continues at coordinate 11,916 of JACPRD010000126.1, forward strand.
GGGATCTGGAGACGGACCATGACGATCCTGTCCGGCGGCAGGTCCGAGAAAGACGCGAACACGTTCACCGTGGTCCCCGACTCGACGACGGATCGATCTAAACTCAAGTCCCACTCATAGATATGGACGGTATGGCCGTAAACGCCATAGGGAACACCCTCACCCAGACTTTTCACTTTGATATAGCTCGGTCCAGTGAAGGACGTCGAATACCCCATCGAAAGCACCACCGAACCCGTCGTCGCCACGACCCCCGCACCCGCCCCCGCTACCGTGGTCGCCCCTTCCCCGCCATCCGTTCCCGTCGCGGCAAATTTCCCGGGATCCGGCGCCTCCGCCGGCACCGCTCCGCCCGTCGGCGGCGTCTCCACCGGCACGTACGTCCCCTCCGATCCTCCCCCGGCGATGTACGTCGGCCCCTCCGGCCGGTCCTTCCGGTCCACCGCCTTGATCAGAAGCGCCCCGCCGACCGCCGTCACCCCAGACACGAGCAGGTACATCCCCGGCATCAGCAGGTCCTTCGCCGCGAACGACCCCTTCGAATTCCCCGCCTCGTCCGATTTCTCCACCTTCTTCCCGCCCGCGTTCACCGGCTCGCCTTTCGACTCCACGTACAGCGTCGCCACCTTCGGCGCACGCCTCGTGGCTTTCTTCTCCTTCGCCGATGTCTTCTCCTCGGACGACGAGTGACACCCCGAGACGACGACCCCGACCAGCGCGAGATACGTGAGCGTCTTCACGGCGCCTCCTGAACGTCCGCCGACGCCTGAACGGGCTGGTCGGTGCCGACGACCGACAGAAGCGGGATTCCGCTGAGCGTCCCGGCGACGCCCTGGAACACGACGGTCCACGAGCCGGGCTGGCCGGTCACCTGGCCGTTCGCGATCAGCGTCGGCGCCTGCTGGCAGTTCAGCGTGATCGTGATCGCCACGTTTCTCTCCGACGGCAGGAATTCGCCCATCAGGTTTCCCAGGCCGCCGGACTGGATCAGCTCGGGCAGGAACCAGATCCGGTTCAGCACCGCCCACTGCTTCTCCTCGCCGATCACCTCCCCGCCCTCGGTCGCGACGGTCCGAACTTCGCCCGCATGCTCCTTCGTAAGCCGCGCGATCGCCACCACCCCCTCCGCCGTCGCCGCCACCACCGTCGCCGGCACGTCCCCCTTCGCCGTCTTCACCGTCACCTGCGTCGCGTTCGGATCCGCACCGCGCTTCGTCGCTACCGACACGGGCGTCCCCTCCTCGCCCCCGATGTCGATCTCGTTCGAACGGTCCTTCCGGTCCTCCAGGTACCACGCGACCGCCCCGCCCGCGCCGGTCAGCGCGACGATCGCGCCGCCCGCGGCGAGCAGCGCGTTCCCGTCCTCGTCCGGATCGGCGATCGCCCCAGCCTCCGGGTCGTACACGCCGACCTGCACCCGGTGCTTGTCCCCCGGTTCCGCCCCCTCGGAGGCCTTCGTCACGCCCAGCGAAGCCCGCACCTTCGTCGCCGCGCCGGGGTTCGTGGCGGGAAGCGTTCCCACCTGGCACGTTGTGACGCCGAGCGTCGCGAGGCATCGGTTGAGTTTTCTGTCGCCGGTCAGCGCCTTCGGCTCGGTCGGATCCCCACCCGAGCTGCATCCCGCCGCGCAAAGCAGGCCCAGGGGCCACAGAAGATTTCGCATCGGTTTCTCCGTCAGAGATTCGACGGAGTCTGGAAGTCCCATCCAGCGGAAGCAAGAAAAAACGGAATCCGCTCCGCCGCGAGGAACCCCGCGGAACGAGAAACGATGAACGAGAAACGAGGAACGCCCTCGCTACACGCCCGTCTGCCCCTTCTGCCTCACGTACCGCCTCAGCGTGTGCGCGTTCAGCTTGAGCGACTTCGCCGCCCGCTCCCCCACACCGTTTGCCTCCGTCATCGCCGCGTCGATCAGCAGATTGCGGAAATCGTCCACCGCCTTGTTGAAGTCCAGCCCGCCCCGCACCGCCTTCACCGCCGTCTCCGAGTCCGGCAGCAGCGACGTCGTGTGCGCGTGCCCCCCCTCGAACAGCTCACTCTCAAGGTGGTACTCCGTCAGCTCGCGCTCGCTCTTCTCCATCCTCGAAATCCCCGCCTGCAGGATCCCCTGCAACTCGCGCACGTTCCCGCGCAACGTCAGCGTCTGCAGCCGCTGGATCACCTTCGTGTCCACCGTGTACTGCCGCCCCGTCCGCTGCGTGTGCATCCCCAGGAAATGGTGCACGAGAGGACCCACGTCCTCGGGACGCTCGCGAAGAGGCGGGACCTCGATCTTCTCGTAGCAGATCCGATAGTAGAGATCCTCCCGGAACGTCTTGTCCTTGATCATCTGCTCGAGATTCTTGTTCGTCGCGCACACGATCCGCACGTCCACCTTGCGCAACTCCTCGCTTCCCACCGGCGCGAACTCCTGCTCTTCGATCGCCCGGAGCAGCTTCGCCTGCGTCTGGAGCGTCATGTCGCCGATTTCGTCGAGGAAGAGGGTGCCCTTGTCCGCGAGCTCCAGCTTCCCCTTGCGGCGCTTGAGCGCCCCCGTGAACGCCCCTTCCACGTGCCCGAACATCTCGCTTTCGACGAGGGTTTCGGGGAGGGCGGCGCAGTTCATGATGAGGAACGTGCGGTCCTTGCGGCTGGACCAGCGGTGGATTTCCTTGGCGAGGAGGCTCTTGCCGGTCCCGGTCTCGCCGACGACGAGGACGGGGGCTTCGCTTCGGGCGGCGCGGCGGGCCTCCAGGAGGACGCCCTGCATGAGTCCGGACTTGTAGACGATCTCGGATTTCTGCTCGAGGGTTTCGATGCGCTGGTGGAAGACTTCCTCGGCGTTCTTGACGCGGGTGACGAACTTGAAATTGAAGTGGGGTTCTTCGCGGATGAGGTAATCGAAGATACGGCAGCGGCGGGCCTTGTCGATGATGTCGTCGTCGAGTTCCTTCTGGCTGAACATGATGACGGGGAGCCAGGGTTTCTGCTGGGCGATTTTTTCGAGGGCCCAGATGCCGCCCTGCTGGTCGGCGAGGCCGGCCTTGGCATCCTTGCGGGTATTGGGCATGAGGACGTCGAGGACGACGCAGAAATAGGTGCCGGCGAGGGCTTTCTCGATGGCTTCTTCACCGCAGGCGGCGGTTTCGACATCCCACCCGGCGCCGGCTTCGAGGAGCATCTGCTTATAGCGTTCGAGCTTCTCGGGTTTGTCGTGGACGAGCAGGACGTCGAAGGTTTTATCGGCCATGGGGGCGGGAGTCTATCACAGCGGCGGACAGTCCTGCACGGCTTACCGCGTGCGGAATTGCGCAAGAATTCATGCTGGCTATAAGTTGTTTTCTACATTTGATTTAAGCTGCACACGATCGCTTCCAACGAAGGGCAAATCCCGCGGTCGGCGGCGGCTGAAGGTCGCTGCCTCGAAAACAGCCGGTTGTCCTGAAACGTCCCAGGAGAAGGAGGAGGAGAAGGAGCAGGAGGAGGAACGGCCTACTTGATCTCGAACTTCGAGTCCGCTACCTCCCCGTCCACCGACATCTCGGACCACTCCTCCGTCACAGCCCCGCTCGTCGGATCCTTCATCTCCCGCTTCACAATCGTCAGCTTCTCCTCGTCCACCCACACCTTGTGCTCGAACCGAAGCGGCGTCCCCGGCGTGCCGCCGACGTAGGTCAGGACCTTCACCGTTCTCTCCCCGATCGTCTCTTCGCCCGCGATTTTCGCGTCCGCCACCTGAAAACTGTCCAGCCGCCCGTCCCCGCCGGGCATCATCGCCGCGTCCATCGTCGGCATCACCCCGAACTTCAGGATCGATTTCCGGATCCGCGCCTCCAGCCCCTCCGTCGCGTCGAACATCCCGTTCCCGCGCGCGCCCGAAACGCTCACCTTCTTCCCGTCCGTCACCAGCAGCACCGTCGCCGGCCGGTCCCCGAATTTCCCGTTCATCTCGACCCGCGCCTTGCCCCCTTCCTTGAAGGCCGCATCGATGTCGAACGTCCCCGTTCCCTGGTTCGACTTGACCGTCATCTTGAGCTTGAACACCGCGGTCTTGCCCGCGGCCACCTTGTCCTCGAGCTTCTTCAGCAGCTCCGCCGCCTCGGGTTCGTTCGTGTCGGGCGGCTTGCCCCCGTCCGACCCCTCCTGCGCCAGAACCGCCGTCGCCGTCAGGAAGAACAGCACCAGACCGCGCATACCCCTCCTCCGGATTATTCGAGCGCCTGCAGCACCGCCCGCCACTCCAGCGTCTCCCCCTTGCCGGGCCGGACCGCGAACGCCAACCCCCCGATTCTACCCAGCCGGCTGGCAAATTCCTCAAGCTCCCTCGCCGCCCGCGCCTCCTCCTCCGCCACGTGCGCCCGGTAAGCGTCGTCGATCGCCGTCACGTGCTCCGCGTCCACCCACGGCACCCCGGGATTCCGCTCCTCCCACGCCTTCCGGTACCGCGCCGTCAACTTCGCACGGACCTTCGCCGTTCCCTGCCGCTCCAGATCCCGCGCCACCTGCGTCTTCGCGGCGACCTGGCGCAGCGCGAGAAGCGTCTCCCGGAAAGCGCCCACGTCCGCGTACGCCCAGGCGGCGCCGTCGGCGGGGGCCGAGCCCTGAAGGGCCTTCGCGACCGGCTCCGCGAGGAATCCCGGCTCGCCGCCGAGCTTGACGTCGGCGATCGCCTTGAGCGTGTCGTAGCTCGACGACACCACCAGCACGTTGCCGATCACCGTGAACGCCGGCTTCACTCCCGTGCCCAGCACGTCGTACTTCCCTTCCAGCACCCGCACGTCCAGCTTGCGGTACTCGTCGCTCTTCAGCACGAACGCCCGGTCCTTTTCGTTCTCCTCCTCGTACAGCCACTCGAAGTACTTGAAGAGCGCTTCCATCATGGCATCGCCGTTCGTGACGCGCGCGAGGATGGTGACGCCGAGGAAGGGCTCGGCCTTTTCGGAGGTCATGGCGAGGGTGACGTCGCGGTCGGCGAGGGACTTGAAGATCAGGTCGCTCTTATGGTCCTCGGCGGAGCGCAGGCCGTCGTGGAGGTAGAGGTAGATGTTTTCGACGAAGTCGCCGAAGCCGGCGGAGACGGTCTTGCGTTTTCCTCCGGCCTTGGACGGTTTGGTGAGGTCCCGGAGGAAGTCCCACGAGGTCTCGGACTCGACGCGCGCGCCGGTCGCGTAGCAGGTCGAGGCGGGGAGCATGGCGAGGAGGCCGGCGTCGCCGGGGGGCATGGCGTACATGCGTTCGAGGCGGTCGCCGAGGCGTGAGGAGAGGAGGACGGTGCCCTCAAGGCGCGCCTGGGCGCCTTCGACGACGAGGCGGCCGGAGACGGCCCTGGTGGCCTCGAGGTCCAGCATGAACAGGGCTTCGCGGACGGGGATGGCGTTGAACCACTCCTTGAGCTCGGGCCCGAATTTCGGGTCCTTCCGGGCGCCGGCAACGTCGAGCCAGAAGGCGGGTTCGCCCTCGGGGGCGGCGGCTTCGAGTTCGAGGGCGGCGCGGCCTCGTTCGCCGGAATCCGCGCGGGCCGCGGCGGTTTCGACCCAGTCGAGGCGCGTGCCGGCGATGAGGATGTCGCCGCAGAAGATGTAATGCTGGCGCAGGTCGGCCTCGCCGGGTTTCGGGGCGGCGCCGATGGAGACGACGCCCGTCGGGGCGCGCGAGGTCGGCTCCGGCGAGAACATGGGGATGAACGGTCCCGCCAGGAACAGCCAGAACGGCACGCGCGTCGCCGCGACCACGTCCTTGCGCCCTCCCGCGAACACCACCGCCGCCGCCGCGTCCCGCCCCGCGATCTCCAGAACGCGCTCTTCGCTTACCCCCGGCGGCAGGTCGCCCCCCGCCAGCTTCGCGAACTCCGCGAGCGACAGCGGCCCCTCGCCCCGGGCCGGGTCCTTCGTCCGCGCGAGGGCGACCAGCGCCGGCGCCTTCGCCAGCTGCGGCCAGCGCTCGGCCATGCGGGGCAGCCGCACCGCCGCCTGCGCGTCGTCCGGCAGGATCGCCACCAGGTCCACGTTCTGGTACGCGCGGTACTGCACCCAGCGCACCGTGAGGAACAGGAGCGCGAACAGCACGAGCGCGGCCGGCACGCCCGCGATGACCCACCACCGCCGGCGCACCGACTTGAGCCGCGACCACAGGCTCATTTCTTCGCCCGCTGGTAGTGGGAGAAGACCACGACCGCCGTCGTGATGAAATGGTTGTCGTCCAGCCTGACTTCGCGGATTTCCTTCGACTTGAGGAAGGGCTTGTTGAGCTGCACGTCCGCGACGAAGTTGCCGAGCTGCTGCCGCGAGACGTTCTTGATCTCGAGCCGGTACGACTGCTCTTCCCATTCCTTGTACCGCCCCTTGGGCGCGGTGATCTTCGAGATCTGGAACTTGTGTTCCTTGGCTTTCTCGTGGAAAAACGTCTGGATCGTGTCGGTGTCGGCCTGGGACACGCTCTGTCCGGAGGCCTTGATGTCGCGCAGGTCGTCGCGCAGGTTGATCGCCTTCTTGAGGTCGTTCTCGGCCTGCTTGAGCTTGCGCTCGAGCGTGGAGGATTCGTCGTACACCATCCAGGCGTACCCGCCGGATCCGACGGCCCCGAGCACCAGGGCCACCAGGACGATCGACATCAGGTCGGCCGCGCCGCGCGTCCTCATTTCGGCTCCTCCGCCGTGATCGGGATGTCGATGTCGTACCGCCACATCGACTTCTCCTGCGTCACCGCCGGTGGCTTGGCCGCCGAAAACGCCTTCAGCGTCTTCACCGACTGCAGGATCTTCTCCGCCTCCTCCGGCGGGTCCATCCGCCCGCTCATCTTGATCGAGCTCTGCCCCGGCACCGCGCTCACCGACAAGGTCTCGATGAAGAACTTGTTCTGCACCTTGAGCTGCCCGAAGAGGTCCGCCCAGTATTCGAGCGCGCTCTTCGGGATCGGATGTGCCCCCCCGCCCTTGAACTCCTGTTCCTCGGCCTTGCGGCTCTGAAGGGCTTCGAGGGGACGTTCGGGCTCTTTTTCTCCGGGGAAGAGGTCCGCGAACATCTTGCGCTCGATCTGGGTGATTTCGCCGTGGCGGGACTGGAAGAACGAGCGGTCCTGCCACGCCTTGACGGCGCCGAGTCCGAAGAAGACGTTGACGAGGCAGAGGAGGACGGCGGCGGCCTTCTTCAGCTGGTCGGTCTTGCGTTCGTAGGTGAATTCCTCGCGCCGGAAATCGAGCCCGACGCGGTCCACGCCGATTCCCTTGAGGGCGAGCCCGAGCGCCGCGCCGCCGCCGCGCCGCGCGCGCTCGGCGCCTTCGATGTCCAGCGCGTCGGTGCCGAACAGGTCGACGACTTCCGCCTCCACCCCCGTTTCGCGGCCGATCCGCGACGCCAGGCCCGGCAGGTCGTCCGCGTCGCCCGAGACCATCACCTGCGGCAGATCCTTGCCGCCCGAGACGCGCAGAAGCGTCCTCGATACCTCCGCCGCCGCCTTGGCTTCGAAGTCGTCCTCTGCCGAGGACAGCGGAATCACGCGCAGAAGCTTCAGCCCGCCGCTCACATGATACACGTACGATCCCTCGCGGCCCGCGTGGAACGCGACGAACGCCGTCGCGACGCCGGCCGCGGGCCCCGCGAGAAGCGCGTTGAGAACGGCCGAAGCGTCCAGGTCCATCGACGGCGGGTCGGTCCGCGCGAGCGCCATCTGGTCCAACCGCGCGCGTATCTCCTTCTTCTGAACCGCGAACGCGAGCAGGAACGTCTGCTTCTCCTTCTGGTCCACCTTCACGAAGTCGACCACCACCTCGTCGACCTCCACGTTGTGCGCGTGGCTCTCCAGCTCGAACTTCACCGTCTTGCGCAACTGGTCGTCGGAGCCGAACGGAAGGGCGACTTCGCGGATCACCGCGCCGCCCGCCTGGAGGCTCGGAATCAGCGTCCCGCGCGGGAGCTTCTTCTCCACGACGAACTTCGCCACGGCCTCCGTGAACGCGATCTTCGGATCCTGTCCTTCCGCGGGGACCGGGACGTCGGCCTCCGCGAACGCGACGACGCGCCACGACTTGGCGTTGCCGTCGACGACGACGGCGCGAAGCGCCGTGGGAGTGATTTCGAGTCCGCAGGATTTCGACATGGTGTCTTTAACGACGGGAAGCGGGAGGGGTTGGGGCGCCGTCGATCCGGAAAGTGTACAGGAAGCGGTGGCGAGTGACACTTCTTGTCACCCTCACGCCCGCGCAAACTGCCGCCGAACTTCTGCAACACTTTCAAAGGCTTTGCTTTACAATGTCCGCCCATCATTCGGGAAGGCGGCACGCACTTTGCCACTACCTCACCGATGAACGCCCAGCGCCGGCAGGCGCTTCCTGGAACCCGCCGTCCCTTACTGGAGGCCAGAATCGCATCATGACGCGCCGCGCCAACGGCTTCACGCTCATCGAACTCATGATCGTCGTGGCCATCATCGCCATCATTGCCGCCATCGCCATCCCGAGCCTCCTCAAGTCCCGCCTCGTCGCCAACGAGACTTCGGCCGCGGGCTCTCTGCGCAACCTGCACGCGATCGAAGCCGCGTTCCGCCAGAACGACTCCGACGCCAACGGCATCCCCGACTACTGGACGCTGGACTGGTCGAGCCTGTTCCGCATCTCCGACGGCGCCGGCCGCCCGTCCGCTCTCATGGACGTCGCGCTCGCGAAAGCCGACGGCGCCCCCGCAGCAGCCACCGCGGCTCCTCGCCCCTTCATCACCGCCGCCGTTTCCGTCGGACAGGCCGCCGAGAAGTCCGGCTACTTCTTCCGTGCCATGACCACCGACAATTCCGCGCCCGCCGCCCTGGCCTACCAGCTGGATCTCGCCGACACGGACGCGAACGCCTGGGAAAACGCCGCGAAGTACGGCTTCACCGGCTACCCCCAGGCCTACGTCGTCGGCATCAACATCTTCATCACGACCGAGGACGGCGTCGTCTGGGCGCGCGACCTCGGCAACACGGGTCCCGGCGGCGCGGCTCCCGCAGGCGCCGCCGTCATGCCGAACGCGACCGGCGGCCAGCTTTCCTGGCCGAGTGGCCCCGGCACCGCCGACCTGTCCGCCGCACCGGGCGGCCCCTGGCGCGTCATTCAATAGAGTGAGGGCGGCGGGCGCTCCGGTGGCGCGAGACGGCGGCCCGCAGATAGCCAAGTAGCGCCGGTCCGCACCCCGCGGACCGACGCCAACGCCGAACTCCGAACGCCGAACCCCGCGCCCCGATTTCCCCTTCTTCCTCCCCCGCTTTTCTGTTCTCCTTTGGGGAACTTCTCCCTCCCCCCCATCGCGCCGCGGCCCATGTTCGCCCAGATCGTCGTCCCCGTCCCCCTCGACCACCCCTTCACGTACGAAATCCCCCCGGGCCTCGTCGTCCCGGTCGGCTCGCGCGTCGTCGTGCCCTTCGGAACGCGCACCCTCGTCGGCGCCTGCGTCGGCCACACCGACCAGCCGCCTAAAGCCCGCGCGAAACCCGTCCTCCGCGTCCTCGACCCCGAACCCGCCTTCGGCCCCGCCCTGCTCGAACTCGCCCGCTGGGTCGCCACCTACTACTTCTCCTCGTGGGGCGAAGCCCTCATGGCCGCCCTGCCCGCCCCCGTCCGCCGCACCGGCGCGCGCGCGTTCGAAAACGTCGCGGCGCTGGCGGTGACGGCGGAGGAGGCGCGCGGGAAGGCGGCGGAGCTGCGCGAGGTCAATTCGAAATGGAGCCAGGTGCTGGAAGTGCTGGTAGAGGCGGCGCAGCCGGTCGCGGTCAACGAACTGGTGGAGCGGCTCTCGATCAGCGACTCCCCGGTGCGCACGCTCGAGCGGCGCGGGCTCGTGCGCGTCGAGCGCCGCCTCGTCGACGCGGGCGATCCACTGCTCGCCCATCCGCCCTCCGACGCGCCCGTCCCCGAGGCGACGCCCGAGCAGGACGCGGCCGTGGCGGCGATCGTCGCCGCCGCCGGGACGTTCCGCGCGTTCCTCCTCTACGGCGTGACGGGAAGCGGCAAGACCGAGGTCTACCTGCGCGCCATCGCGCAGGCCATCGCGGCCGGCCGGCGCGCCCTCGTGCTAGTCCCGGAAATCGCGCTCACCCCGCAGACCATCTCGCGCTTCGCGGCACGCTTCAAGCGCCTCGCCGTCATGCACCACCGCCTCACGGACGCGCAGCGAAGCGAGCAGTGGCGGCGCATCAAGGCGGGCGAGGCCGACGTCGTGATCGGGGCGCGGTCGGCGGTGTTCGCGCCGGTGCCCGATCTCGGGCTCATCGTCGTCGACGAGGAGCACGAGCCGTCCTATAAGGCCGGCAACGAGCCCCGGTATCACGCGCGCGACGTTGCGGTGAAACGCGCGCAGCTCGAGCGCGCGACGGTGGTGCTGGGTAGCGCCACGCCGTCGCTCGAAACCTGGCGGAACGCGCAGGAGGGGAAGTACGCGATGCTGCGGCTGCCGGAGCGCGTCACCGGGCGGCCCCTGCCCCCGGTCGAGCTGATCGACATGTCGGCGGAGCGCGGCCTCAAGGGAATGCCCCTTCTCCTCTCGAAGAAACTCGACGCCGCCGTCCGCGACGCGACCGCGAAGGACGAGCAGGTCATCCTCTTCCTCAACCGCCGCGGCTTCGCGACGCTCGTCGTCTGTCCGGGCTGCAAGTACGTGCTGCGCTGCGAGCACTGCGACGTGGCGATGACGTTTCACAAGCGGCGCAACGTCGTGGTGTGCCACCACTGCCACGCGGAGGGGGCGCCGCCGGTGATCTGCCCGGCGTGCCGCGTGCCGGGGCTGAAGTACGTGGGGCTCGGGACGGAGCGGGTGGAGGAGGAGATCAAGGCGGCGTTCGCGGACGCGACGGTGGCGCGGCTGGACCGGGACACGACGCGGGCCCGCGGGTCGCACGCGCGGATCCTGACGGCGGTCGCGGACGGCACGACGGACATCCTGATCGGGACGCAGATGGTGGCGAAAGGGCACGACGTCCCGAACGTCACGCTCGTGGGCGTCGTGAACGCCGACTCGGCGCTCTACATCAACGATTTCCGCGCGGGCGAGCGCACGTTTCAGCTCGTGGCGCAGGTGGCGGGGCGCGCGGGACGCGGGACGTCCGCGGGGCGCGTGCTGGTCCAGACGATGAGCCCCGACGCCGCCCCGCTGGCGCTCGCCGCGAAACACGACTTCGAGACGTTCGCGGCGCAGGAGATGGCGTTCCGCCGCGAGTGGATCTGGCCGCCGTTCGTGCGGCTGCTCCGTCTGGTCGTCTCCGCGCCCACGCCCGACGAGGCGCAGGGCGCGTGCGCCGCGTGCGTGGAAATCGGAAAGGCCGCGCTCGGAAACGAGGCCTCGCTCGTCCTCGGGCCCGAGGCCGCGCCGATCCCGTTCCTCCGCGACAAGCATCGCTGGCACGCGATGTTCCGGTCGAAGAGCTGGGAGGTGCTGTGGAAGGTGGTGAACGGGTGCGGGAAGGTGAAGGCGGAGAGGAAGAAGGCGGAGTTTTCGTGGGACATGGATGCGATGGAGATGCTGTAGGAACTACAAAGGAGAAAAGGCAACTTCAAGAGTCTGAGGGGCGAAGCGGCGATTTTGAACCTGGAGGTTCGCTCTCGTCGCCGTATCCGTTTCCATCCATTTTGATCCGCGACCCGGCCGTTCCTATCCGTCTTTCATCCGGCTTTCCACCCCATCCGATCATCTTCTCCGCGGCAGGAGCCCGATCTCGTGATCGCCGCTGCGGAGGATAAAGAGGGATAGGAACGGCTAGGTCGCGGATCAAAACGAATGAAAAGGGATACTGCACCCGCGCTGAAGAAAACTTTCGTTCCCTCAACGCCCCGCGCCGAGCATACCCTCCAGCCGCTCCAGCCCCATCCGCACGTTGTCGATCGGCGGCCCGAACGAGAACCGCATCCACGAGCGGTAGGGCGACGGACCGCGGCGGAACTTGCCGGGGTTGACGTCGAAGAACTCGCCGGGGACGGTCATGACCTTGCGCTTGAGCGCGTGGCGGAAGAAGGACATCGCGTTGTCGAACGGCGGGCGCAGCCGGTCGAGGGACGCCCAGCAGTAAAAGGTCCCGCGCGGTTCCGCGGCGAACCGCAGGCCCATCCGCTTCAGCCTCTTCACCATCAGGTTGCGCTTCTCCGCGAACACCCGCCGCACCGCGCCGGTCTCCTGGTCCGCGCGCGCGGGCTCGAGGGCGCGGATCGCGGCGCGCTGGGCGATGCGGGAGGGGCCGCCGTCGATGGCGCTCGCGGCGCGGCCCAGGGTTTCGATCATCGCGGGGGGGCCGAGGACCCAGCCGACGCGCCAGCCGGGGTAGCGGAAGGACTTCGTCAGGCCATCGATGACGAGAACCGGGTCGCGGTCGACGTTCTCGACGAATGCGGCCGAACTCACCGGTCCCGCGCCGGGCCGCCCGGCCGCGGTATAGATGAAATGGCTGTAGAACTCGTCCATGAGAAGCGTCACGTCGCGCTCGCGCGCGAGACGCACCATCGCGGCGAGCTCGGCGCCCGCGATCACGTTGCCCGTCGGGTTGCACGGATTCGAAATCACCACCGCGCCGAGGCCGAGATCTTCGACCTCGCGCGCGAGGCGCTTCGACGTCAGCACGAACCCGTCCGCCTCCCGCGTCCGCATCCCCACGGCCGAAAGCCGCGCGAGGTGCGTGTTCAGCATGTCCTCGTACGCCGTGTAGTCGGGAAGCTGGTACCCCACCGCGACCGGCCCGAGCGCCGCCATCGCGCGCGTCAGCGCGAGCCGCCCGCCCTGCGCGACCGCGACGTTCGCCGCCGAGTAGCGCGACCGCTTCCCCCGCCGGTACAGCCGGTTGTAATGCGCCGCGACCGCCTCGCGCATTTCGGGGATCCCCTCGAGCGGCCCGTACGCGTGGTCCTCGGGCCTGAGCGCCACCCCTGCGATCCGCGGCGGCGCGCCCGCCATGTCGCCGATCTCCGGCTGGCCCTGCCCGAGGTTGCACCAGTCCGGATGTCCGTTCCGGAACCCGAGCTTCATCGCCTCGGCGACGACCCAGATCACCCCCATGTAGGGGACGGGTCGGAAGGCGTGGAGGTCGGAAGCGGCTTTCATGCGCGCCGGTGCTTCAGCCATTTCTCGAACTCCTTCCACGTCTTCGTGTTCGCGACGTCTCCCGGCGCCAGCCACGCGCGCCGCGCCTGCATCACGCCGTACTCGATGTTCCCGTACATGCCGGGGGCGTGGGCGTCGGTGTCGATGAAGATCGGGATGCCGAGAGCCTTCGCCTGGCGGAGGCGGATTTCGTCGAGGTCGAGGCGCTCGGGGCTGGAGTTCAGCTCCATCGCCTTGCCGTGTTTTTTCGCGGCCTCGAAGACCTCGTCCCAGTCGAAGTCGAGTCCGGGGCGCATGCCGAGGCGGCGCGTGGAGGGGTGGCCGATGAGGTCCACGCCCGGGTGCTCCAGCGCGCGCACGAGCCTGAGCGTATTGGCCGCGCGGTCGGCCGACCGCGAGATCTGGTGGATCGAGGCGACGACGAAGTCGAGGGACTCGAGCACCTTGTCCGGCCAGTCCAGCCGCCCGTCCGGCAGGATGTCCATCTCCGTCCCGTGCAGGATCCGCACCTTCACCTTCTTCTGCGCCGCGTCGATCTCCGCGCGCTGCCGTTTCAGTTTCTCGGCGTTCAGCCCGCCCGCGTAGGCCGCGGTGGGCGAATGGTCGGTGATCGCCATGTACTCGTAGCCGAGCTTCTCCGCCGCGCGCGCCATCTCCTCCACCGACGCCGTGCCGTCGCTCCACGTCGTGTGCGCGTGCACGTCCCCGCGGATGTCCCGGCGCTCGACGAGGCGCGGAAGCCCCTTCTCCGCCAGGTCGATCTCTCCGTGGTCCTCCCGCAGCTCGGGAGGGATCCACCTGAGCCCGAGCGCCTCGTAGACGGATTCCTCCGTCTCCCCCGCCACGCGCGCGCCCTTAGTGCCGTCCTTCTTCAGCTTGAAGACGCCGTACTCGTTCACCGTCAGTCCCATTTTCTGAGCGCGCTCCCGCAGCCGCACGCTGTGCTCCTTCGAGCCCGTGAAATACTGCAGCGCCGCGCCGTAGCTCTCCGCGGGGACGACGCGGACGTCGACCTGGAAGCGGTCCTGGCCGAGGGCGACCGATGTTTTCGTTTCGCCGTGGGCGAGGACTTCGACGGCGCCGGGCAGGGTCGCGGCGGCCTTCATGAGTTTCGCGGGGTCGGGCGCGAGCGTGAGGACGTCAAGGTCGCGCACGGTATCCTTCCAGCGGCGGAGCGAACCCGTCGGCACCGCCTCGGTCGCGCCTCCGGCCTTCCTCAGGTGCGCCACCACCTTCTCCGCCGCCTCGCGAGCCTCCCAGAGCGGCGTCCGCTCGCGCGTCGTGCGCATCGACGCGATTCCGGCCAGGATCTTCTCCTCCGACTTCGCGCCCATCCCCTGGATCGGCCGCACGCGCTGGTCGCGACACGCCTTCTCCAGGTCCTCCACCGACTTGAGCCCGAGCTCGTCGACGAGCAGCTTCGCCTTCTTCGGGCCGACCCCCGGCACGCGCATGACCGCGAGGATCGCCGGATCCACCTGCTTCCTCAGTTCCTCCAGCTCCGCGATCTTCCCCGTCTGAAAAAACTCCAGGATCTTCTTCGCCGTCCCCTCCCCCACCCCCGGCATCTCGCGCAGCCGCCCCTCCTTCGCCAGCTTCTCCACGTCCTCCGGCGTCGTCTCGAGCGTCGTCGCGACCCGCTCCTGCGCCCGGATCGCAAAGACGTTCCCGCCCAGGATGGTGGAAAGCGTCGCGATTTCGCGGAAGAGCTCTGACAGCTCGGCGTGCGGCATGGGCCGGAGTATCTCAGAGATTGAGAAACACCAGCTTCGAAAATCGTCGCGCGGAGCGACGATTGGGCAGGAGTGGACGGTCGCGACTGGCCACGAAAAGGCTCAGCGCGGCACAGCCGCAACCAGACTCGCGCGCATTGGAGCAGGACGCCCTATCCCTTTTCACCCCTTTCTATCCGCGACCACGCCGTTCGTATCCTCCTTTATCCCATGGGTGATCTGCGC
>JACPRD010000125.1 GCA_016190145.1 Planctomycetota bacterium
GGGCGGAAGGGCGGGAGGGCAGGGCGTTACTTCCCGGCGGAACACGGCGGAAATCTCGTCCGCGTGGCCGGGGAAGATCACGGCCAGGCGCAGGGACTTCTTCCCGTTGCGCGACAGCACGGCCCATCGGATCTCCGCGGCTTTCGCCTTCGGCGGGCTTGCGTTTACGAACTGCACCGACGTTATTTACCCCCGCGGCTGGCGTCCCGTCTGATCTCGTCGGCGGATACTTTCATAACCTGTTGCGCAGTAATGATTAACAGCGTTATTTCGGAATTCAGATTGCAACTTGACGCTGGGGCTTTGATGGGATATAAACTAGTTTGTAAAACAAACCAAAGGAGCCCGTCCCTTGAATAACCAGCAGGCCGCCGAGGACCTCGCACTCATCCGCTCCATCCTCCAAGCCACCCACCGGCGCGTCGATCCCCAGATGTTCCACTTCATCATCTGGGGCGCCCTCGTCCTCCTCTGGTACCCCGCGGAGAACTGGTTCGACTTCCACCCCAACGAAATCGCCCGCAACACCATCCGTATCGGCGCCATCGCCACCGGCACCGTCCTCTCCACCATTCTCGGATGGCTCAGTAACCGCCGCCCCAGACTCCCCGGCTCCAACACCCGCCTCGCCGCCCAACTCGGTGGCGTCGTGGCCCTCTTCATCGGAAGCGGCGTCCTCTTCACCATCCTCATCGGCGCCCTCCACCAGGGCGGCGAGCCCTTCATCCCCATCCTCTGGGGATTCGTCTACGCCCTCTGCCTCGTCACCTTCGGCATCTTCTTCTCGAAGGACCTCATCCCCTGCGGCCTCCTCGCCCTCGCCGGCACCGCGGCCGCCCTCGCCTTCCCTGCGTACGCGGGCTTCATCCTCGGCCCCACCATGGGCCTCGGCGCGCTCGCCGCCGGCATCCTCGCCGAGCGCCGCGTCGCCGGGCTGAAGAAGGAAACCCTCGGGGACTCCCTGGATTAGCCCCATGAACGACCACGCCCACTACGACTTCGACGAAGTCCTCATGTCGCGCGCGCGGCTCGCCATCCTCTCGGCGCTCGTCTCGTCCGGAGAGATGGAATTCACCGCCGTGCGAGACCTCCTCGGCCTGACGCAGGGCAACCTCTCCGTCCACGCCTCCAAACTCCAGCAGTCAGGCTACCTCTTCATCAGGAAAGATTTCGTCGCGAACAAGCCCCGCACCACGTTTGAAATCACGAGCCAGGGCCGGTCGGCCCTCGTCGCTCACCTCCAGAAACTCAAAGCGATCCTGGGAGAACACCCGTGAATACCTCCTCCGTCGTCTCCGTCCTCTGCGGCCTGCTCGGCGGCGCCGGACTGACCGCTGCCCTCTTTGCCGGACGCGCCGAGCGCCCGCAACTCGCCGCACCGTCCGACCCGCGGCTTGAGACGGTGTCCAGACTGGAAGGGGAGGTCGCCGGGATCCGCGGCCGCCTGGAGGCGCTGGAGAAGGCGCGCGGCGGCGGCGACGACGTCGCGGAGCGACCGAGCGCCATTCCCGCCGATCCGAAGACGACCGGAGGCGCGGATGCCGCAGTCGCCTCGAAGCCGGCGCCGGTCGGCGGCTCGGACCTGTCCGCGGCCGTCGCGCAGGTCGCCACGGAAGGATTCTCGCAGGAAGCCATCGAGGCTCTGATCAAACGCATCCGTGAGGAAAACGGGCACGAGGCCGCGATCGCCGCCATCAAGGCGCTGGTCGAGCGCGATCCGGGAAACGCGAAGGCGCACTACCTTCTCGCCCGCGCCTACGTCGACCAGCTCATGATCAGCAAGTCCTACGCCGACATGGAGCGCCTCGGCACGCTCTGCATGGCCGAGTACTCCTCGGCCCTCGAGATCGCCCCGAACTACTGGGAGCCACGTTTCGAACGCGCCGTGTCGTACACCTTCTACCCCGAGCAGATGGGCATGCTCCCCGAGGCGATCCGCGACTTCGAGACGCTGGTCAAGCAGCAGAGCCGCTCCAGCGCCGAACTCCGTTTCGCCGAAACCTACGCCCACCTCGCGCGCGCCTACGTGCGGACGGGGAAGAAGGACAAGGCGGAAGCGGTGCTGCGCGAGGCGGCGGCGCTCTTCCCTGAGAACGAGGCGCTGCAGAAGCAGCTGGAGGACCTGAAGGAGTAGGGCGGCTACCGCGCCTGAATCCGCCGGAACAGCTCCATCAGGACGTCGCTCGCCGGCTTCTCCCAGTCCGGCGCGAGCACGCCGTAGAATTCGAGCTCACCGAATTTCCTGCCGGCCGGGGCGGCGTCGGACATCGTTCCGTTGAGGGGCCACCAGCTCCAGCTCGCGCCGCTGGCTTCGAGGTAGGTGAACAGCGAGCGAAGCCAGCGACCCTGCGAAAACTCGCCTTTGTCCTCCAGGCATTCCGACGGCGGCTCACCGGGGCGAAGGCCGTTCGAGCTGCCGAACTCGCCGAGGTAGACGGGGGTCGACCACGCCTGGCCTTCCTCGAGCAGATAGCCCCACGCTTTCTTCCACACGCGATGCATGCTTTCTTCGTCCCTGAACCACGGCGGCTTCCCCAGTCCCGGGCCGTACTCGTGCGGCGAGTAGACGAGCCGACCCTTCACGTTCAACCTCACGGGCGCGGCCTTCACTCCCGTGAGATTCCCGCCCCACCAGTAATTGTGGTGCCCCTCGCCCTCGAGCGCGACCGCGGTTCCCTCCACGAAGATCAGCCACTCCGGCGCCACCTTGAGGATCGCGTTCCCGCAGCGCTCCGCCGCGAGTCGCCAGTCCGTCCCCGCGGCGCCGCTTCCCCATGTCACGGAACCGTGCGGTTCGTTCTTGAGGTCGGCGCCGATGACCGCGGCCTTCCCCCGGTAACGCCTTGCGAGCACCAGCCAGGCCTCGATCCACTTTTCTTCCGGCCACACCGCGGATTCCCACAGACCGTCGGCCTCGCCGACGTCCCCCCAGCCGGCGGACAGGCGATGGCCGTCGAGCAGGATGCCGACGCCGGCGCGCCCGGCGGCGGCGACAATTTCGTCCAGGATCTGAAGCGCCGTCAGGCCCTTGAGCCGGGGATTGGCCTCGACGTGATCGGAGATCTTCGGATTCTTCAGGACGAGTTCGACGGAGAGGGGGAGGCGGATGTGGTTGAAGCCGAGGGCGCGGACGCGCTCGAGAAGGACGGGGAGCGCGACCCGGTGGAGACCGCCCGGAACGAAATCCTCGCCCTCCATGCCGTACCAATTCACGCCGCCGAGGCGGACGGAGTTGTCGTCCGTGTCGAAGATCGAGGCACCTCGGGTATGGAGTGGTCCTTTCAGCGCCGGCGCCCCGGCGGACTCCTCGGCCGCCGCAACGGCGGCCGCAAGCAGGAGCGCCGTCGCAGCGACGCATCGCGTCATGGCAGATGCACCGTGAGACATGATTTCGGGATTCTACTCCGGAGCTTTCGCCCTCTCGCCCTCTCGCCCTCTCGCCCTCTCGCCCTCTCGCCCTCTCGCCCTCTCGCCCTCTACTTCGGTTGCGGTGGCTCCGAGGGCGCATCCTCCGGCGCTCCACCCTTCTCGCGCCGGAGCAGCTCGCCCGTGCCCGCGTCGAACACGTGCAGGACGTCGTCCACGGTGCGGATTGCGAAGCGGTTGCCGCCGGCCGGGACGAAACCGATCGCGTCCTTGAGAAACGCGTAGTGGCTCTTCGTCGCCTGCACCGCCGAGACGTCCTGGATGAGCTCCTTCGTGCTGTAGCTCTTCAGTAACTTTCCTTCCTTGTAGAACGCGATCCCCAGGTGCTCCTCCGAAGGCGCGTTTCCCCGCGGCCAGTCGCCGATCCGCACGAGGCCGGTCCCGTCCGCGGTCGGGAACGTCTGGGCCGAGTACCAACCCTCCGTCCGCCAGACCTCCTCATCGGCCTCCTCCTCGCGGACGCGGTACATCACGCCCCTTCCGAATTCCCGGCCCCGTCCTTTTGGATCCGGAAACATCTTGAAGTAGTACCGGCCGCCCGGCGCGACCGAGACGTAGGCGTAAGGCGGCGCTTCGTTGTCCGACCAGCACAACCTGGCCCCGCCGGCGATCAGGGTGACGACGCCGAACGCCCATGCTGTCTTCCTGTTCATGTCGGTTCCTCCAAACCAGTCCTTGGACGCCAGCCAGCCCCAGGGCGTTCACCAGATTATCCTCCTCGTGCGAGAGGATTCCCGAGTGGTCCGTGAGACACGAGAGCGAGGTTTCTTCCGAACCGCTGGCGATCCCACCGCCGCATGTGTAGTCTGGCCGAGGGGCGTTTCGGAGGACCGCGTGCCGCGCGAAGCTGATCTGGAGTTCGGGCTCGCCGCCCTTCGCCAGAAATTCGTCACGCCTGAGCAGCTCGACCGCGCGATGGCGTCGTCGCCCGGCGCCATGCTTCGCGAACAACTGATCGCATCGGGAGCGCTGACCGAAGAGCAGGCCCGCGCCGTCGACGAAAGGGCGCACGGCTCGGGCCGGTATCGCCTTGGGCCGGAGCTCGGCCACGGCGCGCTGGGGCGGGTCCTGCAGGCGTTCGACTCGTCCCTGAAGCGCGACGTCGCCGTGAAACTCGTGCTCGACGACCTTCCGGCGGACCTGCGCGAACGCTTCGTCCGCGAAGCCGAGCTATCGGGACGGCTCGAGCACCCGAACATCGTGCCGGTCTATGACTTCGGCGAAATGGCCCCTTCGACAGGCTCAGGGCAGATCCGGAAGAAGCTCTTCCTGTGTATGAAACGTGTTCAGGGACGCGACCTGGCGAAATTGCTGGCGGACCTGGTGAAAGGGGACGCGGCGACGCGCGAGACGTATTCGCGGGCGCGGCTGCTCGCGCTGTTCCAGAGCATCTGTCTCGGCGTGGCATTCGCGCACTCGAGGGGGATCATTCACCGCGACCTGAAGCCGGCGAACGTGATGATTGGCGAATACGGTGAGACGCTGATCGTGGACTGGGGGCTCGCGAAGGAGCTTGGGGCGGCGGGGGAAGCTGCGGGCGGGACGGCAGCGGTGATCGAACTCGACACGACCGCGGCGACCCTCGTCATGGGGCCGGGGACGGATTCGTCGTCGAGAACGCTGGAAGGCGAAATCGTCGGCACGCCGGATTACATGCCGCCAGAGCAGGCGGCGGGCCGGCTGTCCGAAGTGGACCGGCGCAGCGACATCTACTCGCTGGGGGCGATTCTCTTCGCGATCCTGACGTTCCGGCCGCCGATCGAGGCGAGGTCGCTGAAGGATCTGCTCGGCAAGGTGCGATCCGGTGCGGTGCGGCCGCCGTCCAGCGTCGTCGCCGCGATTCCGCCGGAACTGGACGCGATCTGCCTGAAGGCGCTCGCGCTCAGACGCGAGGACCGCTTCCAGACGGCGACGGAACTTCACGACGAGATCCAGCTCTTTCTCGAAGGCGTGAAGGAACGCGAGCGCAGGCAGCGGGAGGCACGCGAGCGGGTCGAGGCGGGGCGGCGGTGGTTCGCGCGATATCGGGAACTGCGGGGAGAGATCGAGGCGCAGGAAAAGGTCGTCAGGGAACGCGGCGGGAAAATCATGCCGCATCAGCCGCCGGAGGAAAAGCGGCCATTATGGGATGCGGAGGCGCGGCTGCGGGCGCTGAGGGAGGAGCGGATCGGGGCGTGCGCTGGGGCCACTCTGCGGCATGTCCTCGCCGTGAAGTCCCCGGCGTCGAGGTCACCATCGCGCCGTATGAAGAGCGGGAAAAGCGGCTGGTCCTTGGGGCCGGACGCAATCTCGGCCGGACGCCGCTCATGGATGTCGTCCTGCCGCGCGGCTCGTGGCTGTGTGTCCTAAGGCACTCCGGATTTGCCGACGTGCGCCTGCCGGTCCGGATCGACCGCGAGGGCACATGGACGCAGGATATAAACCTGCATCGCCCGGACGAGATTCCCGAGGGCTTCTGCGGCGTCCCCGGCGGGCCCTTTGAATCAGGAGGACCCTGGGCGGGCGGCGGGAAAATGGAACCGGGGACGACGGAAGATCTCTTCGTCGCGCGCTTTCCGACGACGTGCGCCGACTACCTTGCGTTCCTTAACGATCTCTGCGCCCGGGGGGATTCCGAGAAGGCACGCAGGAGCCAGCCGCGGGACGGGGACAAGAGGTGGTGGATCGAGGAAGGCGGACGCTTCCGGCTGCCGGTGCGTGTGGAAGATCCGAAAATGGAGTGGGACCCGCGCTGGCCCGTCTTCTCGATCAACTGGTCCGACGCGGTGGCTTTCTGCGATTGGAAATCCAGGAACGCCGGTCGGATCTTCAGGTTGATGCACGAAGAGGAATATGAGAAGGCGACGCGGGGAGTGGACGGCCGGGTGTACTCGTACGGCGACGAGTACGACGGGAGCTATGCGCACACGAACAATTCGCTTCCGGGGAGAATCAGTCCGGCGCCCGTCGACTCGTTTCCCGCAGACGAATCGCCGTACGGGATCCGGGGCCTTTCGGGAGGCATCGAGAGCTGGTGTGCGAACGCCCCTGAGGTTCGGTATCAGGATTGGCGCTGTTTCCGGGGCGGAGCGTGGAGCAACACTTCCGGCAACGCCCGTGCGGCGGTCCGGCACGCCATTCCGCTCGCGAATTTATACTGGCACCTCGGCGTGCGGCTGGCGCTGGCGCCGAGGACTTCGTAACTGAGAGCGTGAGAAGAATTCGATCTACGGTGCGGTCGGACCTCGCTCGCTTCGCTCGCTCGCCCCGACCGCGCCTGCGATCGAATTTGTCTCACGCTCTCGGAAATGCTGAGCCACCCGGAGTTTGAGAAAGAATCGGACCGGCCCGCTCAGGCGTTTAATGCGGGGGGCGGAATCGGCCGGCCCGTGAGATTCGCGCTGCCGGGTCCCTGCCTGCCGGCCGATGGAGCATCCCGGGCCGATGTTTTCTCAAACTCTGAGCGGGTCCGGCGAAATCCCTGCGGACCCGCCGCGGGTCTTTCGCCGTCGGCCTCCTCCGCGCGGGCATGCCGGAATTGTGTATTCTCCGCGATTCCCGTGACCCAGCCCGCCGCCCCCTCCGAGCGCACGATTCTCCTCCTCGTGGGAGCGGTGCAGTTCGTCAACATCCTCGACTTCATGATGGTGATGCCGCTCGGGCCCGATTTCGCGAAGGAGCTGGGCATCCCGATGTCGCACATCGGCTGGGTTGGCGGGGCGTACACCGCCGCGGCGGCCGTCTCGGGCGTGGTCGCGAGCTTCTTTCTCGACCGGTTCGACCGCCGGAGCGCGCTGGCGGTCGCGATGGGCGGCCTGGTGCTCGGCACGGCGGCGGGCGGCGCGGCGACCGGATTCGGGACGCTGATCGCGGCGCGCGTCGCCGCCGGGACGTTTGGAGGGCCCGCGACGTCGCTTTCGCTCTCGATCATCGCCGACGTGATCCCGCCCGCGCGCCGCGGCCGCGCGATGGGCGCCGTCATGGGGGCCTTCTCCGTCGCGAGCGTCCTGGGCGTCCCCGCCGGGCTCGAACTCGCCCGCCTCGGCGGCTGGCGCCTCCCGTTCTGGTGCGTCGCCGGTCTCGGCCTCGCCGTCGCCGCCGCCGCGATCCTCCTCATGCCCCGCTTCCGCGCCCACCTTGACACCGCCGTCTCCTTTCGCGGGGCCGCCCCCTGGTGGCGCGAGCCCGCGGCCCTCTGCGCCATCGCCGGCACCGCGACCATGATGACCGCCGCCTTCTCCGTCATCCCCAACGTCTCCGCCTTCATGCAGTTCAACCTCGCGTACCCGCGCGCCCGCCTCGGCCTCCTCTACATGGTCGGCGGCGCCGTCAGCTTCTTCGCCATGCGAGCCATCGGCCGCCTCGTCGATCGCTTCGGCTCCCCCGCCGTCGCCGCCGCCGGCACCGCCCTCTTCGCCTCCGTCCTCTGGTTCGGCTTCGCCCGCGAAGTCCTCGCGCCCATGACCGCCTTCGTCGGCTTCATGCTCGGCATGTCCTTCCGCAACGTCCCCCTCGCCACCCTCTCCACCCGCGTCCCCCGCCCCCACCAGCGCGCCGGCTTCATGAGCGCCCAGTCCGCCGTCCAGCACCTGACCGCCTCTGTCGGCGCCGTCATGTCCTCCGTCCTCCTCGCCGAGCGCCCGGATCTCTCGCTCGCCGGAATGAGAACCGTCGCCTCCGTGGCGATCGGTCTCTCGCTCGCCCTGCCGGTGCTCCTGATCTTCGTGCAGCGGGGGGTGGCGAAGCGCGAATCGGCCGCGTGACGCTTTTCGGTACACTCCGGCGATCATGAAACGCGCCGCGCTCGCCGCCGCCCTCCTCGCCTGCGCCACCGTGCTCGCGGAGGACAAGAAGCCGCCACCTCCCAGGAAGATCGAGGGGTTCGTGGTGGACGCGGGAAACGTCCTTCAGCCGGAAGCGGAACTCGCTCTTCAGTGGAACTGGAGCGGCGGGGCCGCCACGGCGGTCGACGGAATCAAGGCGGACGCGAAAGGGCATTTCGAACGTACGTTCAAGAAATGGCCGGGCGGCCTCCTCGTGCTCGCCTACAACGACAAGCGCGACAAGGGCTGCCTGATGGCGGTGAACGACGAGGCGTCGAAGAAACCGCTGACGGTGCGGCTCGGGCCGCTCGTGAAAGTGAAGGGGAAGCTGGCGACCACGGACCCGCTCGTGCCGCTTCCCGCCGACGTGACGCTGACGATCGCGACGGTGGAGGGGAACGCGGACGTCGTCAAGGTGAAGTCGGGAGCCGCCGGGTTTTCGCTTCGAATTCCGCCAGGCAAGTACCGCCTCCGCTGGGGGCACGAACTCTTCCGCGCGATCGAGCAGGAATTCGATGCGGGTCCGCGCGCCGAGCTGGACCTCGGGCTCCTCTCCGCGCAGCCGACGCCCGTCGCGACAGGCCTCGGGAAGACGATGCCCCCGTTCAACGCGGCGTTCGTGCGGGGAGGCAAGCCGGACCTGCAGATTACGGACTACAAGGGGAAGTGGGTGCTGGTACTGTTCTGGGGTTCCTGGTGTCCCACGAGCTCGACGCAGTGGCTTCCGACGTTGATCGAGTTCCACGAGCGGCTTCGGAAGACTTACGACAACTATCAGATTCTGGCGTACCACGACGCGACGGCGAAGTCGTTTGAAGAGATGGAAGAGAAGCTCGCGAAGCACGGGGACATTCACTGGAACCCGCGGGACATTCCGTTTCCGCTGCTGCTGGACGCGCAGGAAGGCGGGACGGTGAAGACCTGGGGGGTGACGGGGGAGCCGACGGTGTTCCTGTTCGACCCGGAGGGGCGGCTGGTGAAGCACGCGCGGGATTACGGGATGCTGGAAAAAGAGCTGATGGGCGGCGGCAAGTGACGGCGTCCCAGGGCACCGCACGTGTGTGCGTCCTCGCGATCGCCACGCTGACTGCATCCATTGTCTGTGCGGAGGATGCCGACCTCTCTGCGAGGCTCGAACGCGAATTCGCGCGCCTGGCTGACGAGGATCCGGCCATGCGCGAGGCTGCCGTCAAGGCGATCGCGAGGGAAGGCCGTTCGGCCGAAGGGCCGGTACGCCGGCGCATGGAGACGGAGAAGGACATTGAAGCGAGAGCCCGGCTGGGTCTCGTCCTCGACCGCATCGCGATGTACGAACTGGGCGCGCGCCGATGGCAGGCGGATTGGGAAAAAGCACCGCTGACGGCCGGCCCCGTCGCGATGGCTCTTTCGATCGACGGCCGGCTCGCCGCCACGCTCGGAGAGGACTCGAACATCCTGCTGATCGAAACGGCGACACGGCAGGCGATTCACACGATCGAAGTGCATCCGGACACACGGATCCGGCAGTTGGCCTTCAATGCAGCCGGCAGCGTGCTTCTGGGTCTGGACTACGGCGGAACGAAATCGCCTCGAGCCTGGAGAACTTCGGATGGCAGAAGTCTCAGGCTGGAGCGCGGGAAACCGCTTCCGAACGGGATCGAGACCTGGCTCGGGCAGAGCGACCTCGTTCTGTGCTGGCGGCGTGAGAGCACCGACAGATCTCTTCTGATCTGGGTGGCCGATCCTTCGGGAGTCGTGGACGTTGCGTGCAACGAACACCTGGAGGCGATCTCAGAGGATGGTCGACGGATTGCCTTTGCCCGGAGCGATCGGGATCCGGAGCGTCCCGATACGAAGGAAATCACGCTGAGCGTATACGACACGTCCACCAGAAAACGGATTCGACGGATCCGACTGACGACGGCCGGGAACCTCTTCCCAGGCAACCTTTCTCCGGATGCGTCGGCGGTCGCGATCGTTGACAGCGGGCGCGTGCGGGTCCGGTCGCTGGACAAGAAGCGCCCCGAGATCACCTTCGGAACGGGGGCCGTCAACCTCGCCTGGTCCGGGAGCGAGATCATCTCGTCGCACAACGACGGGGCGATCCGCTGGTGGAGAGCCGGGGTGATGGTGCGGGAGGTGAAGGACGCCCTCGACAATCTCCGATGGGTGAGCGTCTCCGACGGGGTCGTGCGCGCTTCCGGACGATTCGTGGACGAGCGCGAACGGGAAGTCGACAGATACGCATTTCTCTCGGCCGCGACCGGCGAACTGCTCACCCGGCAGCACGACGTTCATTTCGGCGGCGTCTCGCGGTTCCGCTGGTTCAAGAACTCCCTCCGTCGCGGGTTCGTCGTTTTCAGTCGCGAGAAGACCTGCGTTTTTCACGCGGGTCGGCTCGTTTCCACCAGGCCGTTCGTGGAGTATTTCGACGATCCCTGGTGGAATCCGACCGTCTTCGGCGGGGACGCCGCGGTGGTGCGGCAGGACGAATGCGCCGTACTTCACGACCTGGCTGCCGGCGACGCGACGGCGGAATTGCCTCGACAGGGCGCGCGGATTCTCCGTCTCGAATGGACCCGGGATGGGCTCATCGCGTACTCCGAGGCTCGCGCAGCCCTGATCGACACCGCGGATGGCAGGGTTTTAAAGAAAGACGCTGACGAGCAGTTTGCGACGGTTTCAGGCAGGTTCCTCGATCTCACTCCCCTCGAAATCGACGGCGGCCGCTGGTACGCCGTCTCGGCAGACGGCGCCTGGGTCGCCGTGCGATCCGAGACGGGAGTCGTCGTTCGTCGCGCGGACGGTTCCGGGGAAAAACGTCTGTTGTCGATCGAAGACGGGCCCGAAGCTTCCGCCTGGGAGGCGTGGGGCCCCTTCGTATTCTCCGCAGACGGGTCGCTCCTCGCGGCCGCATCCGGGCGGCAGGGGTGCATCGCGGTCTGGGAAACCGCGACGGGCCGCGAGGCGGCCAGGATCGGGCCGTTCGATCACTCCATCGACCGAGTCGCGATCGAGGGCAAACAGCGGATGATTCTCGTGACGCTCGATGCGGAGAAAGACTCGCTTCTGCGTTTCTCCTCCGACGGGACCCCGTTGGGCAAAGTGGACTGGCCGAGCCGCGGATACATGGAAAACCTGGTGGTCCAGGGGAGATTTGCGCTGGCACATGCCTACGGGGGCAAGGGCCCGCCGGCGCTCTTCGTGCTCGACCTGCAGGAACCCGGCGCGCCGCAGGGTTATCCGGTTCCGGAGCTGGAAGGGACCGTGATCAACAGGATTCACGAAGCGCCGGATGGAGAGCGGCTCATCGTCGAGGGTTGCGGCGAGGTTCTGGCCTTCTCATGCCGCACCGGGTTTCTGCGATCGCTCGGGAGCGTCGCGGCCGATTCGGACGGCATCGCGGGGTTCCTCGAGGGCGGGCATGCCGTGGTATTGACGCAGGCGGGCCTGACTCTCCTCTATGGACCGACGTGGGAAGAGTTGGCGCGCGATCCGGCGATTCATGGGCAGGCGCTGGCCGTGTCGCCCGACGGCAGGCTGATTGCAGTCGCGTGCGGGACGAGGGTGACGATTTACTCTCCGCGCTGATTGCGCGAAAAGCCGGATTTCCGGAAATCCCGTCAACCGGCTTGACTTCGTGTACTTTGTACACTATAGTTAGTGTCAGAGATACACGAAGAGAAAGCCCTTCGACTCGCTTCGCTCGCTCAGGGTTTAGAAAAGAGGCCCGCCATGCTCGGCATCCGCTTCTTCAAGGCCCAACCCACCACCTGGGTCATCCACTCCCGGAACGGCCACACCGTCCGCGAAGGCGCCGGCCTGTCCTTCTTCTACTTCGGCCCCACGGCCTCGCTCGCCGCCGTGCCGCTCGCGACCACGGACCTACCGTTCGCGTTCAACGAGGTCGCGGCGGACTTTCAGCCCCTCACCCTCCAGGGCCTCCTCACCTACCGCGTGAGCGACCCCCGCCGGCTCGCGGCGCTGCTCGATTTCAGCGTCGACTCGCACGGCGCCTGGCGGACCGAGGACCCCGAGCGCCTCCGCGAACGCCTGGTCCACACCACGCAGGTCCTCGCGCGCGCCGAGATCCAGAAGCTCCCCCTGGCCCGCGCGCTCGTCTCCGCGGACGCGGTCGTCGCGGAGGTCCTGCCGAAACTCCGTGCCTCGGAGGCCGTCGCGATGCTCGGCATCGAGATCCTCGCGCTCTCCGTCTTCTCGGTCCGCGCGACCCCCGAGATGTCGCGCGCGCTCGAGGCCGAGGCCCGCGAGGCACTTCACAGAAACGCCGATCAGGCCATCTACGACCGCCGCAACGCCGCCGTCGAGCAGGAGCGGCGGATCAAGGAAAGCGAGCTCAACACGGAGATCGCCGTCGAGGAGAAGAAACGCCGTGTGCGCGAGACGCAGATGGCGGCGGAGATCGCGGTCGAAGAACAGCGCGCGAAGCTGGTGGACCAGCGCGCGGCGAACGACCGGAAGGACGCGGACGCCAAGGGATACGCGCTGGACACGACGCTCAAGCCGCTCAAGGGAATCGACTGGAGGATCCTCGCGGCCGTCGGAGCCGGGGCGGGCGATCCGAAGGCCTCGATCGCGCTGGCGTTCCGCGAGCTGGCGGAGAACGCGGCAAAGATCGGGGAACTGAACATCACCCCGGACCTCTTGAGGGCACTCATTGGAAGTGGGGCCAAGTAGGGCGGGGAACTTCAAAGAGCAAAGGAAAAAGGGAGAACTGCAACAGGAATTCAGTCGAGCCCTGCACCCGCCGTTCTTGAAGTTGCAATTTTGAGTTTGAAGTTGAAGTTCCCGGCCTTTCGGGGGGTCCCCATGTTCGACAAAATCCTGATCGTGACTCGCAGGACACGGCTCGAGGAGCTTGTCGACCGCTTCAACTCCCGCGCGCAGGCAAAATTCTGGATCGAGCGCGCGGGAGGGGATTTCGGGGACTACGTGAGGGAGGACGACGTGTATCGGGGGGCGCTCGAACGGTTGCGGCGGTCGCTGGATTTCGGCCTGAAAGCGCAGTCCGTGGATCGCGCGCTCGTCCCAAACCTCATTTTCACGGAGAAGGACCTCATCGTGCCGATCGGGCAGGACGGCCTCGTCGCCAACACGGCCAAGTACGCGGGCGACCAGCCGCTCGTCGGGGTCAACCCCGATCCGGCGCGGTACGACGGCATCCTGCTGCCGTTCACGCCCGACACGGCGCGGCCGGCGGTCGCGGCGGCGATCGAGGGACGCGCGCGGATCCGCGCCGTGACGCTCGCGGAGGCGTCGCTCAACGACGGGCAGCGGCTGCTCGCGTTCAACGACCTGTTCATCGGCGCGCGGACGCACGTTTCGGTGCGCTACCGGATCCGGTGGAACGGCGCGGCGGAACCGCAGTCTTCGAGCGGCGTCATCGTGTCGACCGGCGCAGGCTCGACCGGCTGGCTCTCCTCCGTCTTCAACATGGCCGCGGGCGTCGCGGCGTTCACAGGCGGCGCCGCCGGTACGCCGCCGAAACTCGGCTGGGACGACTCGCGCCTCGCGTTCGCCGTGCGCGAGCCGTTCGCCTCCCGCCACTCCAGGGCCGGCATCGTCGCGGGGCTCATCGCGCCGAAGGCCGAACTCGTGATCGAATCGCTGATGCCGTCGGGAGGGGTGATCTTCAGCGACGGCATGGAAGAGGACGCCGTGGAGTTCACCGCGGGCCTCGTGGCGCGCGTCCGGGCATCGGACAGGAAGGCGCGGCTCGTCGCTTGAGCTCGGGACACGGCTCGGCCGCCGCTTGCCCGATTCAGAATCGAAGCCGCGTCGAGCTATCATGCGGTGTCTCCTTCGGAGGACCCTCGATGCGCATTCTCCCGATCCTGCTGGCTCTGGCATCCGTCGCCTCGGCGACCGACCGGTTCTTCGGGGACAGCACCGCCAAATCCCCTAATGGGAAGTTCCGGCTGGAGGCCAAGTCTCCCGACAACGAGGAAGGCCGTCGCGCGTTCGCCGCGAACTTTGAGTACACGCTCTTCGACGAATCGACCGGAAAAGCCGTGTGGACGCGGAAGCAACCCATGAAGAAGGACGTGGATTGGCCTACGCCCGACGGCGAAGGTTCGCCGAGCGGCGTGTGGCTCGATGACGATGGGCGCGCCGTCGTCTTCACGGGCTGGCAGGAGCTGTTTGTTCTGGAACCGACGGCGGGACAGAAGGTGTTCCAGGGGAAGATCCTGGAGCAGTTCCCGGAGGGAGACCGGAAGAAATTCGTGAGCCAGACGACGGCCGGTCCCATGTGGACAGGGAATTCGCTGTGGTACTTCCTGGGTACCGAGGGAGAGGCGGGAAGGAAGAACCGGTACTTCGTCGTGCGTCCCTGGTGGGGAGACAGGGTCTTCCTCGACCTCGAGACCCCGAAGTTCCTGCCGGACGCCGAGGAAGGCGAGGCCGTCCGGGTCGCGGCGGACAAGCATGATCGAGACTACGTCAAGGAGGCGCTGGCCGATGTCCGGGATCTTCCCGAGTGCGGGGCACCCGGGGGATGCGGCCGTCGCCACGAAGTCGATCGCGCCGCGTGGCTGGCGGGAGTGCTCGACGTCAGGGAAGCTATCGGTCCGCTTCGCGCACTTGAGTCGGACACCAATGTCAACAGCTCTACGATGGTGCCGGACGGGTTCTCCTATCAGACGTTCGGAACCAGGCAAACCGTGCAACTGGCGCTTCGCCGGCTGGGTCAGGCGCCCGAGGGGGGCGGCTCGATTGTGATCAGATTTGAAGAGGACCCGGCGGCGGGGAAGCCCGTCACCCCTGCCGTCGAAGTTGGCGCGAAAGCGCGTGTCGGGAAGGTGGGAGACGTCAAGGAGGGGATGTCGGCGCGGGAGATTGTCGCCCTCATTGGGAACCCGGACTGTGTGAGCGAACGAGGGTCTTTCGCCTGGGACATCGACGGCGAGAAGCCGTTCACGCTCGTCGTCGCGTTCAAGGAAGGCAAGGTAGGCTCGATCCGGAAAATCGACCCACCGGATTGGAAAGCAGGCTTGGCGCGCGACGCACTCCTGAGCCGCTGAGAAATCCGACGTTTGGGTGTATGGGGGCGAGGGGCGGAGGCACTTCGCGAAAACGCGAAAGCCGCCGATGGATAGAAGGCGCTGGCCCGCAGGGGGGCGGAAGATGGCGGAGTGGACCTTGGCCTCCACCGCAAGTGATGCGTAATTTCGATGTAACCTTATTTGCAGCAATGACTTAAATTTTCCAGATTCCCGCTGACACCCCATTCCACCCCCCGCACTGCTTCCAGAGGGAAAACGCGGTCCCGCTTTCCCCGCACTCATCGGTTCCTGATACGGAGGGGTTCATGAGACAGACAGCCCTGAAAGCCGGCGTGGCGCTCCTCGCGCTCTGCGCCTTTGCGGTCCCCGCGACCGCCGAGACGTACAGCTACGAGTTCGGCGACTCCTTCGGCGGCAGCACGATCGGCGGCGCCTACGGCGGCCACCTCTATATGACCAATACCCCGACGTCCAGCCTGGTCGACGCCGAAGCGGCGCTCACCGGGACCTGGATGGGGACGAGCTACTCGCTCCTCGGCCTGTCCTACGAGGCCGACCAGACGCTGGGAAGCGGCACGGCCGACGCCACGGTGACGTACATGGGCTCGGTGGTGTACAGCAAGAGCGTCGCGCGGAGCTGGAAATGGAAGTGGTCGAAGTCGAAGACGGTCTTCGACAAGTCCGCGACGTTCATGGTGTTCGGCGCGCCGATCACGGTCGCCACGCACTGCAAGTGGGAGATCAAGACGAACCTGAACCTCGCCCTGACCCCCACGGGTTGCGGCACGGACGGGTCGGCCTCGGCGTGGCTCAAGGCCGAAGGCAGCGCGGGGATTTCGCTCTCGTTCCTGTCGGGCTCGCTCATCGTGAAGATCACGGTCGTCGACGTGAAGATCAGCGGCGAGGCGAACGCGAACATCGACTACCTGTACGCGAAGGCGTCGGTGAAGGCCGAGTCGATCCTGGACTTCTCGTTCTCGGCGTCGTTCTTCGGCTTCTCGCTGCCGCCGGTGACGCTGTACAAGTCCTTCCTCTATGACAAGACGTGGTCGGTGACGAAGGGAATCTAGAAACCAGGCTGAGGGGCGGGGGGCCCGGTGAGGGCCGGGTCCTCCGCCCTGACGGTTTCAAGACGTCGGAAACGGCCCGGGGTGGGCCTCAAAGGAGACGAGGGTGAGCCGCAAGAAGCGCAGGGATCCTGCCGACCCGTTCCCGCTCATCGTGTGGGAAGAAGGCGACGCCGAGACGGCCGTGATCGTGGAGGAGGCGGCGGCGTTCGAGGAAGTTGCGCCCTCCGAGGCGCCGGCGGCGAAGGTCGAGCCGGCCGCGAATCTTCCTGCCGTGGCGGCTGTGGCCGCGCCCCGGGCGGAGAAGACGGGGAAAAAGGGAAAGAAGAACAAGGCTCCGGCTCCGGCACCGCTTCCCAAGGTCAAGTCCGGAACTGATTACCGTTTCTGGCTGAAGGCGGCGAATCTCGTCGTCGCGGCCGCCGCGGCGGCGGTTCTCGTCGCGGGGATCGTCTGGTGGAGTCGGCCTGCCGCGGCGCCCGAGACGCCTGAAAAGCCCTTCGAAACCGCCCTCGTCGGCTCCATCGCCGACCTCGAAAAGGGCCTCGTCAAGTCCGGTGACGCCGCCCCGACCGCCCGCGAAGGCGGACTGTCCTTCGGCTACGCGGCCGGTGACGTCCTGTCCTACAATTTCGAATACGTCCAGACCGTCACCCTCGGGGTG
Organism: Planctomycetota bacterium; assembly: GCA_016190145.1. Lineage (GTDB taxonomy): Bacteria > Planctomycetota > MHYJ01 > WSZJ01 > WSZJ01 > WSZJ01. The sequence continues at coordinate 16,964 of JACPRD010000125.1, forward strand.
AGCGAGCTGTTCATGAAAGAAGCCGAGCGCCACGGCGGCAAAGTCACGGCGTCCCAGGGGCAGAGCACGAAGCTCGGGTACAAGATGAGCGGACGTGCGGACCTGGCTGTTTACGAGGCCGGCGGCAGGATGAGCGTCGGCTGGCGGTTCACGCAGATGGCGCTGGAGCTCCGGGGCGGACCCGACAAGGGCGATCCCGCGAAACTCGACGCTCTTCGCAGCGAACTGAACCGCGAGGTGCTGGTGGACATGACCCCGCTCGGGAAGATCGAGGCCATCCATTTCCCGAAAGGCACGACGGCGTGGGCGGAGAGCCTGCTCTCGGCCGCGGTGCTGATGGCGCGGGTGACGTTTCCGGGGAAGGAAGCGGCTTCCTGGACGGCGATCGAGGAAGACGCGACGGGCCGCTACGTGGCGGAGTACGTGGCCGATGGCGGCTACCGGTCGGGGGACGATCGCGTCACCCGGATCGGGCGCACCAAGAGGGAATACCAGCAGGTCGCCTCCTTCACCGGCGGCGAGGCGTCCACGCTGTCGTCCGAGGCGTGCCGGATGACGCTCGGCGGCGGGGTCGTCGGACTGTTCGACCCCGACGCCGGGCGGTTCCGGACGCTCCGCGTGGACGAGAAGATCCGCGTCGAAGGCATCGAGTTCGTGCAGGACGTGGTTTCGAACACCGCGGGCGGCATGCGCCTCACGGGCGCGTCGCGCGACGAAGCGCTGGCCGCCGACGGCAAGGCGCGCGCCGAGGCGCTGCGGCAGGCCGGGGAGATCGTGATGCCGGGAAGTGCCGACATCGCCGCGAGGCTCGCGGTAGACGCGGAGCAGGCCCGGATCCGGGCCCTCACCGGCGGGATGACGGTCGAGGAAGTCGTTTCGAAGCTCGAGAAGCTGGCGTTCGCGGACGCGCTGGACACGCCGGAGGCCGAAGCGCTCTTCGATTCGCTCGTCGCCATCCTCCGCACGAACGACGCTTCCGTGGACGTCGCCCTCGAATTCATCCGCAGCACGACGGCGCACCTCGCCGTGCGCGCCGCGATCGTGGACGCGCTCGGCGCCGCGGAAACCCCGCGCGCGCAGGAAGCTCTTCTCGCCGTCGTCCGCGACCCGGCGCTCGAGGCCGACCTGCGACAGAACGCGGTGACGGGTCTCGCGATGGCGGACAAGCCTGTGGAAGGATCGCTCGGCACGGTCCGGGCGGTGGTCGCGGCGGGCGCCGGGGATCCGGCCTCCGAGGCGGCGCTTCTCGGCATCGGTCTTCTCTACCGCAAGGCCGCGCAGGCCGACTCCGGCCGCGCCGAACTGCTGGCCGAGGATCTGAGGGACGCGGGCCGCCTGTCCTCCGATCCTTCGTGGCAGTCCATGTACCTCGAGTCCCTCGGCAACGCCGGTCTCTCCGGCTCGGTCCCCGAGATCGAGAAGTTCCTCTCCCGCGACGACGAGCGCACCCGCGCCCGGGCGGCGTTCGCGCTGAGGTTCATTGATGGGACGGACGAGCGGCTGGCCGGGATCGCGCGGTCGGACGCGTCGCCGAAGGTGCGGATCGCGGCGGTGCAGGCGCTCTCCTTCCGCAAGTCGCCGGCCGCGCGCGCGGCGATCGAGCTTGCGGCGAAGGACGAGGATCCGAGGGTGAAGGCGGAGGCGGAGAAGGCGCTGGGACAGTAGGGACGGAAACTCACGGAAGCGGCCCGACAACGCTAAACTGGCTCTCCCCCCAATTCTCCAAGGGAGACCGCCATGCCCAAGCCCCTCCTCCGCCTCCTCGCCCTCCTCCTCCTCGCCCTCCCCGCCCGCGCCCAGGAAGAAGTCGACCTCTCGGTCACCTGCCTCGACCTCGCCGTCGTCCAGGAACCCGACGTCGACGTCGCGAAAATGAAGGACGCGCTCGCGAAGCTCGAGGCGAAGGCGAAAAAACGCCTCGAGGGCGTGACCGAGCCGCGCGAAATCGTCAAAGCCCTGAACGAAGTCCTCCTCCTCGACCGCAAGGTCAGCTACATCTCCAATAAGTACTGGCGGGACTCGACCCTCGCCGCCTCCGTGCTCCGCGGCCAGGGGAACTGCCTCTCGACCTCGACACTCTACGCCGTCCTCGGCCAGCGCCTCGGCCACCCGATCCACGCCGTCGTCATCCCGCGCCACGCGTTCGCCCGCTTCGACGACGGCCAGACGCGCTTCAACATCGAGACGACCAACCAGGGGATCGAGCTGCCCGACTCGTACTACCGATCGATGGGCGGCTGGAGCGACGAGGACGCCGCCGCGTTCGGGCACGGCAAGACCCTCACCTCCCGCGAATTCGCCGCCGTCCTCCACGCCTACGCCGGCCGCCACCTTTCTTCTCTCGAGAAACACGACGCCGCCCTCGACCAGATCGACGAGGCCATCCGCCTCTGGCCCGGCAACGAGGACTACCCGCTCGCGCGCCTCGGCACGCTGTACGACGGGCTCGGGAAGCGCGACGAGGCGGTCGCGGGCTACGAGAGGCTGGTCAAGTCGGCCGCCAGCACCGAAGTCCGCGTACGCGCCCTGCTCGGCCTCGCCGGCGACCTCCAGGCCCATGACCGCCACGAAGACGCCCTCGACCTCCTGCGCGCCGCCTTCCGCGACGCGCCCAAGTCCGTCGTCCCCGCCGTCCTCGGCGGCATGGCCTCCTCCTACCGCACCCTCCGCCGTTTCCCCGAAGCCCTCCTCTCGCAGGACCTCGCCCTCGCCGCCACCTTCCAGCCCGAGCCCGAGGACTACACCCTCCTCGCCATCTACTACAAGAACGCAAACCTCCTCGACGACGCCATCCGCTGCCTCAAACACTCCGTCGAGCGCAACCCAGAGGACTGGAACACCCGCCTCATCCTCGCCGGCTACCTGATCCGCGCGAAACGCGACGACGAGGGCTGGAAGATGTTCAAGACGGTCGAAAAGCCGCCGATCGACGAGCAGTTCTACGAGACCAACATGGCGTGGTTCTACGGTTCCGTCGGCAGGAAGAAGGAGTTCCTCGAGCACCTCGGCAAGGCCCTCGATCTCGCGTCCGAGCCTTCGCTCCTCAACTACATCAAGACCGAAGTCGACTTCGACAAGTTCCGCGAGGACGCAGAGTTCAAGGCGCTGGTGGAGAAGCATCGGAAGAGGCTGGTGAGGTAGGGAGGCGGCCGCAACAGGCAATTCCTATTGCAGCCACAGCGCCTGGCCGACCTCTTCAGTGCACGCCCGGCTGCGGCTGGAGATCGCCGCGCCGCGGATCGCCGCCAGGACCGCGAAATAGGGCTGGAGCCGCTCGGAAACCGGACGGAGCCCGGCGCTGGGAGACGACTCCTGCGGGATCAGGCTGCAGGAGAGAACGTTGAAGCGCGGGTCGGTCGAGTCGTTCGGTCCGGTCATGGCGGCCTCTCCCAAAGGGCGGTTCACCCTTCATTGCCGCGCCGCGGGGCCGCGGGGACGGAATTCCCGCGAAACTCGTCTCCCGCGGAATTCGGTCCCTCCGCGCCTCTGAGGGGACAAGGAATGGCGATGGCGCGCGCATTCCGGCTCGCCGGCGTCGGGCCGGCGGCGGCGCGCGCTTGAAGCCACTTCTTTCAGGGAGCGGAATCATGACGAAGTCCATGCTGCTGGCCGGCGCCTTGCTCGCACACCTCGCCGTCCGGTCCGCGGCCGAGGAGACCACGATCTACTGGGGGGACCTGCACGCGCACACGATGCACTCGGACGACGCGTTCGCGCTGGGCAACCGCGTCGGAGCCCCCGGCGCCCTCCGGTACGCGCGCGACACGGCGCATCTCGACTTTGTCGCGCTGACCGATCACGGGGAGTTTCTGACCGAAGACGAGTGGAGCAACATCCAGGCGGCCGTAAACCGGTTCAACGTGCCGGGAGAGTTCGTCACGCTCGTGGCCTTCGAGTGGACCAACGAAGGCGGCAAGGACGGCGGCGGGCACAAGAACGTCTATTTCCGGAGCGACGCCGCGCCGGCGCGGGCCATCGGCGCCTTCCCGACCCGGTACGGCTCGCCCGTGGTCACGATCCCCACCGACCTCTGGACCGCGCTCGCGCCCTACGCGTGCTTCACCGTCCCGCACCACCCGGCCAAGGGAGAGGCCGGACCCGGCGAGGTGAACATGAGCACCGACTGGTCGTACGTGAACGCCGCAAAACAGACCGTCGTCGAGATCTACTCCAAGCACGGCAACTCGGAGCGGCCGGGGTGTGAAGAGCCGGTCGCCGATTTCGTGGACGAGGGGAGCGTGCGAAGCGCCCTCCTCCGTTGGTTCGAATCGGGCGACCCCGGGTACAAGCTGGGGATCATCGGTTCCACGGACGACCACCTTTCCCGTCCCGGCTCGGTCGCGGAACTTCCCGAGAACGTGATCCCGAAGGAAGGCCCCTACACCGGCGGTCTGGTTGCCGTCATGGCGGCGGCGAAGACGCGCGAAGCGATCTTCGACGCGATCCTGGCCCGGCGCGTCTACGCCACCTCAGGGGCGCGCATCGCTCTCAGCTTCAAGGCGACCGCGGGTTCTTCCGAGGCGATCATGGGCGGCACCCAGACGATGCCCGCCTCATCGCCCCTCACCCTCTCCGTCGCCGCGACGGGCGACGGCGGCCTCGCGATCGCCCGCATCGAGCTCATTCGCGGGAAAACCGGCGGCGAGGAAGTCGTCGCGGCGACCGATTCTCTGGCCACGCTGGAGTTCACCGACCTGGTCACGGAGCGGGCGTACTATCGCGTGAAAGTGTTTCAGGTTGAGACGATGCGGGTGGACGGCGTGCCGACGAAGGAGCGGGCGTGGTCTTCCCCGATCTGGGTGGAGATTTCAAAGTAGCAGGCGGCGGCCCTTTCCGGGAAGACGGGGGAGGGCCGCCATTCATCTTAGGATGATGCCAGGAGGATGAAGGAGGATGGAAACGGCTTGGCTGAAGATAAAAGAGGATTAAGGCGGATTGGAGAAACCCGAATTCCGGATTTCTGTCCCCACCCGCTCTCCCGGAGACAATGAACACTGATGCCCACCGGTACCCGAGATCCCTTTGAAATCCTCGTCCACGAACACGCGGGGATGCTCCGCGCCTACCTCTACGGCTTCGTGCGCGACGCCGCGGCGGCCGACGACCTCGTTCAGGAAACGTTCGTCGTCGCCTGGCGGATCCTGGACCGCTTCGATCACAGCCGACCCTTCGCCCCCTGGCTCCGCGGCATCGCCTCGCGCATCGCCATGAGCTGGCACCGCCGCGCCGCGCGCAGGCGCCTCGTCCTCTGCGACGAACCGACGCTCACCGCGCTCGAGGAACGCGCCGCCCGCTTTGATGCCCTGCCCGGGGACACCTGGCAGGAACGGACCGAGGCTCTCGAATCGTGCCTCCAGGACCTGCCCGAGGAGGACCGGAACGTCATCGACCTGCGCTACGCGCGCGACCTCGCCTGCGAGCGGATCGCCGAGGCCGTCGGGCAGGGACTGGAGTGGGTGAAGAAACGCCTCCAGCGGGCGCGCGCCCGGCTGGCGATGTGCGTGGAGGGGAAGATGGCGGGGACGGAGGGCGGAAAATGAGCGCGACGGAGGATCGGATTTCCGAGATCCTGGACGCGGGAGCCGACCCGACTCCGGGCGCCGCGGAGCCGCTCCTCGCGGCCCAGCTCCTCGCCGTCCACGGCCTGCTCCGCGAGCGCGAAGCCCGGGCGTCCCTTCCCGCCCAGATCGAGCGCATCCTGCTGCGGACGTCGCGCGCCCGGCCGCTGTTCGCGCGCTTCGCGGGCGCGGCAGCGGTCCTGCTCGCGGCGGTCACGGTCGTCGCGGTCATGCTGAGCGAGAAGGCCCTTCCCTCGGCCGAAGCGATGCTCGCGCTGACGGAAAGGGCGACGGCCGAGGCGGTGGAGCGGCACTACGCCGTGCGGCGGTCGGCGGCGGGCGAGCCGGAATCCCCGGAGAACCACCTCTTCACCTGGGGAAGCCGCTGGGCGATCGAATACCACGGAGCTCGCGGCGTGATCTGGTTCGGCGGGGACGGCCGCGAGAACTGGGCGGTGGGGCCGCTCGGAAGGGTGTTCCGGCCGTCCGATCCCGGCGCGTTCAAGGCGATTCAGGGGGAAGCGGGCGAGACGCTGTCCTTCGCGAGCCTCTCGACGGCGCTTGCGCGGATGAAGGAAGGACACACGATCACCGTCGTCGGCCGCGAGCCCCTTCCAGGCCGCCGGGGCCGTTTCATTCACATGAGGGGCGTGCGCAAGGACCCCGCGCTGGAAGTTTCCCAGGCGGACGTCTGGGCGGACGAGGACACGGGGGTCCTGTACCGGATCGAGATGACGATCGCCGCGGCCGGAAAGCCCGAGGCGAGGCTGGTCGTGGATTTCGTGGACGCGTCGCCGAAGGGCGAGGCGTTCTACACGCCGGAAGGGCACGTCAAGTAGAGGAGGCTTCGATGAACGGGGTCGCCCGCATTCTGATGGTCGTCGCCGGAGCGCTCCTGGCGGGAATGGGCAGGGCTCAGCAGCCCGAGCCGCTCGACGGGCCGGGCGACCAGGAGTCGGAGACCGCGCAGATCCAAGCCGGTCTGACGGTGGCCGACTTGGAGTTCGAGAAGGAGACCCTGACCGTCGCGATCTGGTACCCGACGCGGGAGGTGCCGGAGCGTTTCGAGTACGGCGACACGTCGAAGGCCTGGAGCCGTGTCGCACTCGACGCGGCGGTGGCGAAGGAGCGGGCGCCATTCCCGGTCGTCGTGTTCGCGCACGGCCTGTACGGCTCGGGGTACAACGTCGCCTGGTTCGCCGAGCACCTCGCGCGGCACGGGTACGTCGTCGCGGCGCCCGATTTCCGCGACACCGCCGCCGACGGCGGTGGCGAGCCGGTCGCGTTCTCGCGGATCCGGGGTCAAGGCTCGGGATCGCCGATCCGCGTTCTGGCGTCGGCGAAGAAGTTCGTGTCGGCGATGGAGAAGGACCGGCAGAAGCTCCTCACCTGGCTGGAAACCCGCCGGCTGCGCCAGACCTCGTTCGTGCTCGACGAACTGCTGCGGATGAACCGCGCACAGGGTCACCGCTTCCACGGCGCGATCCGCGAGGACGCCGCGGGCCTCTGCGGCCATTCGCTCGGCGGCCTCACCGCCCTCGGCAAGGTCGGCGCGCACCCCGTCGCGGAGTTCACGGACGCCCGCTTCAAGGCGGCCCTCCTCTTCTCCGCTCCCTCCTGGCCCTACGAGGAATCCGCCGCGAACGTCCGGATCCCCGTCATGCTCATGGCCGGCGACGACGACGCCGCGGCACTTCACCCCGAACAACCGCGCCGGACCCTCTACGATCGACTCGGCCCACCCAGGTACTACCTCGTCCTCAGCGAAGCCAATCACCTCTCCTTCGGAAACGGCGTCTGTAAAGACACGCCTCTCTCCTCCGCCCACTCCGTCCCCCAGGCCCGCGCCCTCTGCGCCGCCGGCCTCGCCTTCTTTGACCGCCACCTCCTCTCCCGCGAGACGCCCGGCGACCCGCTCGGCTCGAAAGATGCGGCGTGGGCGTATTTCTGCAAGGAGGAGAAGACCGGAAAACCCGTGGAGTGGGGAACCGAACCTGCCCCCGGCGACGGCGCTCCGGGTGGATTGCGCCCCGGGGGGCGGAAGCGCGGGGAGGGCGGGGATCGCGAAGACCGGCGGAGGCGGTAGCCGGACTCGACCGGGCGCTCCTGGTGCCTCACGCGTTGGAGGGCAAGCGGATAGACTCGCGGGCAGAATGCAAAGCCGCCTCCGCGAACGTTTCCATCTCCCTATCAGCGGCTCGCTCGGCGCCGTGATCGCGGTCTGCTTCTTCCTCCCCTGGTACCGCATTCAGTGCAGCGAGGAGCGCGTCCTCCTCGACCCCTCCGGCTATAACCTTGCCACCGGGAGGCCGGATGCGGAGGCCGAAGCGGAAGCGCGGAGGGTGGCGCATGAGTTCAGGGATGCGCCGGGGGAAAAGCCCCCGGCGCATGCGAAGAATGAACCCCCGGTCCCAGAACTCTGGGCCATCCTGGCCGTCGGCGTTGCACTGTTCCTGTGGGGCTTTGGCCGCCTCGTCCGCCCGTCGCGTGCACTCCGGCGCGAAACCGTCGTCGCCCTCATCCTCAGTTGCGCCGCGCTCGGATTTCTCGGCGTCGAGCGTGCAGTCCTCTACCGTCGCGACGACCTCCAGGATGAGAGGCAGGAGGAGAAGGAGGAGGAGGAACGACGCGCAAAAAGTGCCACGGCAGGGGAGGAAGGGCAGGATGAAGGCAAAAGGGAGGACCGTTACGGGTTCTACCTCACGATCGGGGCGCTCGGCGCGGCGGTGGTGGTGCAGGCGGGATGGTTGGCGCTGAGTCGGAGAAGATACAGAGCTGCCCCCGCGCTCGCCGATTGAACCTGTGGCCTAACCGTCAGATGACCTGCGCGCGTAGATCCTCTGCCACTCCTTGATCGGAACGAACGTCTCTCCCGCGACGTCGTCGAATCGAATCCAGCCTCCGCAGGCCTTGGAAAGCTCACGCAGGCGCTCGACATGCTGATTTGAGAGGTTGACGCCCCCGTATTGATAGGGTCCCTCCGAAACGGCCCGCCAGAGCGCGTATTCCAAGCCGCTCATCCAGCCGGCGCACCAGGCATCTTCGGAAATATCGCTCATGTAGTCGGCGAGCATTCGAGCGGCCGGCGACAGCACGCTGCGCTTCATGGTCCGTGGCCTGGCGGCCTTCCTCGCCTCACGGCCCTTCCCCCGCGGACCTGGCAGTTTCGTTTGCCTCGTTTCCTCCACCAGTCGGTCGAAGTCGCTGAGACGCCCGGACTCCTCCGCTGAGTTCGGACAGCTCCGGCTCGGTGAGGTAGTTCTTCGCGACCGTGACGTCGGGTTTTCGGATTGGCCCAAGCGGCGCGTTTTTCCAGGTCGAAAGGCCCATGTTCGGGCGGTCGGCGTCGGCGCGCTCGTGGACGATTTCCGCAGCCGTACCCCCGTGGATCGCCCAGTGGAGCTTGTTCTGGACCGTCGCGAAGAACGTCTTGCAGGCATCGGTCGCGGCGTCGTAGTCGGTACTGGTTGCGTAGATGTCGGTAATCTTCTGGTAGAAGAGTCGCTCCGAGGCCCGGATGTCCCGGATCCGCGAGAGCAGCTCATCGAAGTAGTCCTCTCCGAGGGTCCTGCCCGCCTTGATGCGCTCGTCGTCCATCGTGAAGCCTTTGACGAGAAGCTCGTTCAGGCGGGCGGTTGCCCACTGGCGGAACATCGTTCCCCGGTCGGATCTCACCCGATATCCGACCGCCAGAATGGCTTCGAGGTCGTAGTGAGCGACCTCGCGGGTAACCCGTCGCGACGTTTCAGATTGAACTATTCGGAAATTCCGAATAGTTGCCTCCTTGTCGAGTTCGCCTTCGGCGTAAATGCCTGTGAGATGCTCATTTACGGTTGGTACCGACACCTGAAACAACTCCGCGATGGCTCGCTGAGACAGCCAGGCGGTACGTCCTGCGATGCGGACCTGGAGATTCAGCGCGCCATCGCGGAAAATCAACAGCTGGCCGCTCGGCGGTGTATCTCCAGGAACACCAGGGGTTGTCGGCTTTCTCATGCGTGAGTCCGGAATGAGAGAACGCTCTGAATCATAGTCGCTCTCCGGAGCTGACGACAGGGAACGCGCCGCAGATTCTCAGACCTGTCTACCCACCTTGACTTCCACCAGCTTCCGCGCGATCGCCTCCTCCTTCTTCCCCGTCACCTCCACCCGCGCCGGCTGCCCCTCGGGAGCTTTCTTCGCGCTCCGGATCGCCACCACGACTTCCCGCGGCAGGCCGCTTCCGTCCAGACGCCCCACCGCCTCCCGGTCGAGCGCCATCGCCGCCGTGAACTTCCCCGGGCCGGGGATGAGGTAGAGGAGGGAGCGCTTGCCGCGGACGACCTTGAACTGCCAGCCGTACTTCGCGCCGTAGAACTTCCATTCGCCCATTCCGCCGGCCAGCGCGGCAAGGTCGGCGAGGGCGGTCCACAATGCGAGCGTCTTCCCGAGTCCCGCGGCGAGGGCGGCGGGGGAGGGTGGGGAGAATTTGTCATTGAAGAGGGCGTCGGGCATGGGGCCCCCGCTAGTTGGACGGCGTTTCGACGTCCACGATGACGTTGCCGTCGACGACGGTGAACTCCTGGCAGGCGTACCGCGAGGCCTTCCAGGGGTTTTTCGTGGTCGGGTCGACTCCCGGCGGCTTGTATTTCCGGTAGACGCAGAAGGAGACATCAGACTTCTTCGCGGAGACGTCGGGGGCGATTTCCACGCGCGTCACGTCCGTTTCTTCTCCGCCGTCCCACTTTGCGCTCACCTTCACCGTGTACGTGCCCGCCGCCGCGTACTTGTGCGTCGCCCTGTCGCCGCTTCCCGCGCCGCCGTCGCTGAACTCCCACCGGAACGTCGCGTCGTCCGGGATCGCGCTCTTGCGGATCCCGAACGCATACTCGGCGCCGACGACCCCCTTTTCGACCTCCGCGAACGGCCGCCGGATCGCGACGCCGCGCATCTGCGCCTTGAACCCGAGCTCCCACGCGCAGTCGTCGCCGGTGTAGACCATCACGAACAGCCCGTCGTCGGGCGCGAGCTCCACGGAGACCGGTTCCGTCGAATACGAATCCAGCAGCGCGACGGACGCGGCCGCGGGGTCCGGGACGCGCTTGCGCCCCTTCAGGAGATACACCCGCGCGGAGCCGATCCACGCCTCCGGCTGCGAAACCAGCGTGAGCACGACTTTCGACGCCGCCTTCCCCGGCCGCGCCGCGCGGATCTCCCAGCACTTCGCCGAGTACAGCGGCTCCGGGCTCACCTTCCACTCGGCCTCCGGCGCGTCCTCCGTCAGCGTGTCGGAGCGGTTCATCGAGCGGTCGACCGTCGTGCCCCCGCCACCGCCCGGGATCCGGCTGTCCGTCGCGAACAGCCAGTCGGCCGCGAAGTCGCGGTAGCAGCCGAACAGTCCCTGTTTCTTCGCGCACTTCCCGCGCAGGTACTCGTCGAGCGGCGTCACGGCGTTCGAGGCCGTCGCGAGCAGCGTCGCCTCCATCATCTCGTGGAAGTCGACGCCGCCCTTCCGCACGAGGTGGTCCACGAACACGCAGGTCTGGTAGTGATGATTATGGAAGCGGTCCCGCGCGCATTTCGCCGCGTCCGAGTCCGCCACCGTCGGCATCGCCGCCGCCTCGGCCGCCGCGAGCTTCACTTCGCTGAAGTACGCGATCGAATGCTCGAGGTAGTACGGCTTCAGGAACTGCGTCACGCTCTTCCAGATCTCCGCATCGCCCCCCCACGCCACCTGCGCCGCCGCGTAGTCCGCCGTCACGTCCATCCACCACGCTCGCATGTAGAACATGGAAGCGCCGTTCAGGTACTGGTTCTGCACGACGTGGAACATCTCGTGCGCGAGATTCGCCTTGAGCTCCGTAAGCGATTCGAGCGCCGACGGCAACGACATCGTCCCCGTGATCGACTTGTAGTACGGGCTTTCCCCCGGCGCCAGCGTGACGTATACGTCCATCGCCGCCGGCAGCCGGAACCGCGCCGCGTGGTACGTCTCCCAGATCATCTCGAAGTACGAGACCGCGACCTCCCCGAACGGCATCGCGTACTTGTCCAGCGGCCCCGCCGGCTCCACGCGGTGCTTGAGCAGCGGGTTCTTCTCGTTGCGCCGGATGAGCGCCGCGTCGCTCACGGACGTGGGGATGTTGTCCCCCGTCCGCATCCAGAACGTCACCGTCGCGTCCCGCTCGTTCCCGGCCGAGTCCAGGGACCTGAGCGTCACGGTCTTGAGGATCCGCGGAAGCGCCTCCGCCGCCTCGTCGTACAACGCCCCCGCCAGCGTCTCCTCTTCCCAGTCGCTCAAATGCCGCGTCCTCACCACCAACCGCCGCCGCGCCGCGTCGACCTCGAACGGCACCCTCCTCCACCGCTCCACCCGCTCGTCGTAGTACGAGATCGCGTACTGCTCCCCGACGGGCAAGCCCTCGACGGCCCGCGCAGGGTCGTACGCGAACTCGAGCGTGACGTCGCGGTCGAACTCCTTCACGTCGCCAAGCCGGATCGAGTACCGCGCCACCACCCCCGGCTCCCGCACCCCGGAATCGAGCGCCGCGATCGCCAGCACCTGCGCTTCCTTCAGCAGCCCCCCGGCACGATCACGCTCAGCCGGTCCCCGTCGGACACGACCTGCGCCTCCGCCGAGGGTTCGAGCCTCCGCGACGCGCATTCCTCGCGGCGGTACGCAGGCTTCGCGAACGGCCGCTGCGGCCAGATCTCCGGCTTGTCGGCCGCGAGCGGGCACGGCGCGTCCGGCGCGGTCTCTGTGCTCGCGCCTGGAGCGGGCGAGGGGTCGTCCTTCATGAATCGCCGCGCGCCCGCGATGCCGAGGACGCCGACTACCACCACCGCGACGATCGCGGGGACGAGAAGGCGCCATGGGACGCGGCGGGGAGAGTCCACAGAAGAGATGTTAATCCCATTAACAGTGCGGGGTCTACTCCGGCGACAGATTCTCCAGATACACCGGCGCGCACGGGTTGTCCATGTTTCACGTCAGTTCTTGCGCGCGCGCAGCTGACCGGTCGCCTTCATCGTTCCCTGTTGCGTCGCGCGGAAGCGCCCGACGAGAGACGTCGTGCCGGGCAGCCGGTCTACCAGTAGGCTCCCTTCATGGAGCTCCACCCGCTCTGCCAACTCCACGGTTTCAGCATTCCCGAGGACGATACGTCCCGAGATCGTCCACTCGCCGGGTCGCGCAGCGCCCACGAGCTTCACTGACAAAACGCGGATGTCTCCGACCTCAGCCTTGGTCTTGTCCCATTCCAGTTTCGCGGCGACAGCTTCGAGGCTCCACAGTTTCGTCGCGTTCCCCTGCCTCACGGTCACAGCGAGCGCCCCGGGTTCCGTTTCCGGCGCTGCGAAGGCGATGCTGGAGTTCGTCACGACGACCGGCTCGCCGACCTCAATGACCCTGGCCGAGTCATTCTTCACCGAGATCGTGGGCGTTCCCTGTCCCGGCGCGGGCACCACGCCGACCCAGCCGCGCTCCGCCTGCGTCATTCCCGGCTCGGGCGCGTCCGGGCTGGCGAGAATCGTCACGGTCACGATGTGCGTCCCGAGTTGGACGGCAATATCCATCGGCGACTGCGCGACGCCGTCCGGGACCTTCCAGGAGCCCGCCGGGATGCGGGTGTCCCCGACGCGACCGCCGTGCGGCAGATTGATCGTCTCTCCCGGCTCGACATGGACAAACACGGTCTGTCCACCGGTCGGCGTGTTCGCGCCATGGTCGACGCCCGGATCGCCGGTCGCACCGGGATCCAACGGCTGCTCGCTCATGGGGATCTTGCCGGGGAAGGGGATGGTCTTGAGCGCCGCAACGGGATTCAGTTGATTGCCGTTCATGTCGACCGGCGTGGAGACGATCAGCGCGAACGTGACCTCGCCGATCCGTGGGTACCAGCGCGCCGCGAGTGGAATCGTCTCCAAATTGATGGCGACCATCTCGGAGTCCTCGAGCAACTCCGCCCGGCCCCGGATCATCCTGGCCCGCGGGCGCCAGATCCCCGCCGGACCCATCGACGGTTGAAGCGTGAAAGAGGACACGATGCTGTCGCCCTTCTCATCGAGCTGCTTGACGATCACGACCGGGTCCCGGCCATCGGCCATCGAGTGATCGGTCCGGACTGTCACGGCGAACTTCCCCGCGGGGACCAGACCCTTGCCGTCCTGGAAAACCGGCTCTACGGATGCTCCGATCTCCACCGTCGAAATCCATACCGGGTTTGTGAAGCACCTGCGCTCCGCCGGGGAGAACCGGCGCGACTTGTCGGCACCCGTAAACCCGCCCAGAAACACGAACTGGGGTTCCTCCGGGGCCAGAAAAGGGAGACCCTCGAAGTGGATTTCTCCCGAGTGCGATGCTTCCCACTCGTGCGCCGCCTTCGGGAGGAATGCACTGAACTGATCGTTCTCGTGGTCCGGGTGTTCCTGAGACTCCCGCATGCGGTACAGCTCCATGTGGCGGACTTCTCCACCGCATCCCGCGCCGCCCTCGGATCGGACCCGCGCCACGATGCTGGGGCACGCGCGCCGCACGAGCAGCGTCCGCTTGCCGTCGAAGTCGCCTTCACCACCGATCTGTCCGTCGATGTCGGTGCCCTGCTCCGGCGCATTCCTCGACTGGTGCCAGAGGAGCGTCTTCGAGTCGAATTTCAGGTCCGCGTCGAGCCACATCCAGGCCAGCGGGCCGTCCGTGCAGACGGACTGGCCATTCAGGACCGAAGTCAACGAAGTGCCTTCGCTGTAGACCCGAGCCACACCATAGTGCGCCGTGTGCACTTTCGACTCGTGGCCCTGGCCGATCAGCGGAAGCAGGGAGATCATCTTGGGATGAGTGGCCAGCGTCGCCGCGACCCCGGTCGTGAAGTTGAACGAACCGTGCGCGTCGCTTCCGGCAAAGTGGAACACCTTCCGGATGAAGAACTTGCGCGCATGGTCCGGGCCGCGATCCGGCTCCAGCGTCAACGAAAGGCCCGGAGCCGCCAGACGCTTCTGATAATAGTAGAGGCCAAAGGCGAGTTCCGTGTACCAGTTCTCGGATGTCGCGAGGAAACCGGTCCTCCAGGGGTTGAGGGCATGGAGTTCGGCAGGCACGGCGAGCGCCTGTTCCTCGAAGTGCGGCTCGTTCCAGATCTGGACGCCCTTGAACGGAAAGTCCTTCTCGAACCCGGGCACCTTGTCCTCGGTGACGTTCGCTGCGCGCCGCAGGTCGGGTTCTTCCCACGCGAGCATCCCCGGGAGGAAGTCGCCGGTTTCGGCGAAGTTCTTCGCACCGAGATGCGGGTGCGCCGCGACGTAGGCGCCGCCGAGCTGCCAGACTTTGCCTTCGGTCATGGGGACCGTCCAGGGGTTGCCCGTCTTGCAGGAAGGGTCCACATCCGTGGCGTTCTTCAGATCCGTGCCTTCCCGTTTTGCCGCGCCCTCCATCAGTTGCTCCAGCTCCTTGCGGAGATCGCGCACTTCCCACATGCTCGTGTGTTCCCATGTCTTCGCGAAGGCATCGACGTCCTCCTGGCGGATGGAATCACCGCGAGCTTCTTCGAGGAATTCCCGGAGCTTCGTGCGCCTCTCTGGAGAGCCCGAAAGCGACTTCAGGTATTCGGCAAGGCCGGCGTCTGCGGAGAGCTGTCCGGTGGGGCCGAACACACCGTTCAGGACATCTCCTGAGAAGACCTTCTTGAGGACGAGCATGCCGATGTAGAAAGACCGTCCTCCATGCCAGGGTCCCCGAAAGGGCTCGTCGGCGTAGACCAGCGCATGCGCGCCGCTCGGGAAACTGCGGGGAACCGCCATGGTCAATTCCTGGTTGCCACCGATTCCGAACGCCTCCCGCAAACAGGCCCATTCGCTACGGTCCTGCCACGATCCGAAGGGACCTGCGTCCGGAGTGTCGCGATCCGTCAGGAAGACGTTGTGGTCCGTGGTGACCAGCAGCCCAGAGGTTGTCGCCGTACTCGCGTCCCCGCTTCCGGCTGTGCGGAGCGCCCGGAACGAAGAGCGGTACTGCTCCAGCACGCTATCGTCGATGAACCCCATTGCGTGCGCGGAGCGCACGACCATCCACCACGGCCCACCGAAGGCAAGCCTCGGTTCCACCGCATCTCGCGAGAACTCGCACATCGTGTGCACGTGCATGTCGCGGTAGTGGCCGGAGGGGAAGAGGCGGGGGAGTTCCACGCCCAGGGCCACACGCAGAACTACTTCCTGAGAGTCTGCACCTCTGTTGTGGGAAAAGAATGAACTGGTACCAAGAATAGGATTCTCGCTCGCGTTGAAGGCGTTGGTGAATCCGCGAACGTAGATCAGACTCCCAGTTCCGAGATGATCGACATACGCGGGATCCATGGTGAGCTTGCTCAGAGGGACATTTAACACAATGTGCCAGCCATCGTGATCAATCCACGGCGCCAACTGACCGAGCTGCATCGGATTACCGGCCCAGTCTTCCGCCAGTACGCCATGTTTCGCGGGCGACACGCGAACCGTCGGCTGATCGACGGGCTTTATCCCCGTGTGGATGCGTACGAGCGGGTATTCACCCAGGAAATCAACAGAGGGTCGCCCGATTTCAGGTGAGTAGCTGCGTGCCAGAGCCGTTGGAATCTGTTCCAAGCCGAGATCTTTCAGCCAGGTCCCCGAAGTCGGCCGCGGTTTTGTCGGATCCTCGATCCACTCACCGGTTGCGGGATCGCCGTCGAGTTTCGTGTGAATCTCCGGCGCGAAAACTACGAAGGGGACCGAATTTCTACCCTCCGCAAGATAGGCGGGGGCGTCGAGGATGATCTCCTTTGTCGACCAGACATCGGCGTACTGCGGGGCTGCTTGCGGAGTGCTCAGATCAAGATACACGTCATACGTCGTCAGAGTTTTCGAGTCTTGCTCCAGCTTGACGATGAAGTGGACCCGTTTCCACTTCGGATCAACTTCCTTGGGGAAACTGACATCCATACTGAACCGCGAGACCTCGCCACTTGCAACCGTAACCTCCAGCGTCGGGTTTTTTCCCGGAATATCGACAGCGATCACCCCCTTGAAGGCATCAGGTCTGGAGTTGATGATCGTACCGACGATTTGAGCCGGTTTTTCCGGGCCGATCCATCCCGAAACGGACACGGCACGAAGTGCTGCTTCTCCGCCCTCCGCCGCCACCTGCAGCCCCGCGTCGAGGGAGTCGTTGAACGGATTTCGGTCGCCCTCCACCTTCACGGAGGCGAACAGATCCGCTTCCGTCTCCTCCTGTGCCGGGATGTCGATTCCCACCCTGCTCAGTTCGCCCGGCTTGATCGGAGCGAACGTCGCCTTCCAGGAGGGCTTGCCGCCGAATCTCTCGACCTGGACTTCGCCGCCGAGTTCCTTGTCGCCGATGTTCCGGATGTCGACTACGTACTTGAACGGCTTGCCGATCGGTGCATACCAAGGCATCGAGTCGGCCCAGGTGATCACGAGGTCGCCATAGTCCGGTGCCGCGGCCTCGACACGCTTGTACGCCTCGGCATCTAGTTTCCGCGAAGCATAAATCTGGAAGTTGTTCCCCCCCTCCTGATGAGGCCCCGCGAGGACGAGCACGTCGCGGAGTTTCTGTGCGGTCCATCCCGGGTACTTCAGCCGCAGCCTTGCTGCCCAGCCTGCAGCCATAGCCGCCGCGACGCTGGTCCCCTCGAGCCGGGCATACCCGCCGGGATAGATCGTCGGCTTCATCGGCGGCCCGTGGAGTTCCGTCTTGCCCGAGCGGTTGGCCTTCTCCGCGATCTGGAGGCATTTCTTCCCGCTCCCGTCCTCCAGGATCATCCCGGTTTCCGCCCACGAGGTGCAGGAAACGACCCACGGGTGCGCCGCGGGGTAGAGATCGTGCGTGCCGCTCGTCGCCCCTGCCGCCGCCACCACGAGGACGCCCTTCTCCCGGGCCTTCGCGAGTGCCTTCTCCAGCGTCTCGGTGCTGCGTGACGACCCCATCGCGACGCAGATGACGTGGGCACCCGCATCGATCGCGCGGTCGATCCCGACGCCGACGAGCGTCGGAAGCGTGTCGAACTCGCTTCCGGTGGTGACCTTGACCGGCAGGATCCGGACGTTGAGCCCGGCGCACACGCCGTCGTAGTCCGCGTTCTCGTCGTCCGCGGCGATCAGGCCCGCGACGGACGTGCCGTGGCCGACGGCGTCCGCGGTCGAGGCGGAGACCTCCGCCACGTTGATGCCCTTCAGCACCTTGTCTTTCAGCGCCGGATGATCCGCGTCCACGCCGGTGTCCACGACCGCGATGATGATCGCGTCCTTCGGATCTCCGGGCTTCGCGTCTTCGACGTCCACCGGACCGGGCCGCGGGCGGCGTTCGGCGGCGAAGAGGACTCCGATCGAGACGAGCAGGGCCGCTATGGAGCACACCACCGCGGCGGCGAGAACGGAGCGACCATTCATCGAGAATCTCCCTCGAGCAGGAAAAACGAGTGTGTAGCGCGGGCGCCAGGCCCGACTACCCTGGGAGCAAGGCTATGTCGCGGGGAGCGGCAATACAAGTTTCTCCGGGCCCATCTGATTGACAGCGTGGCGTCCCGGGATTCTCATCTGCGCATGACTTCGCCGAAACGCGCCGGGCCCGGGGCAAGGTCGGCTCTCCCCGAACCCCTCCGCGTTTTCGACCCAGTGAACGACTGGAAATGCACTACCTGCGGCACCGGGGAAGGGCTGCTCTTCCTCGAAGGCCAGTCGGCGCTCTGCCTCGCGTGCGCCGATCTCGACCACCTCGTCTTCCTGCCCCGCGGGGACGCCGCGCTCTCGCGCCGCGCTCGCGTGCACAGCCGGCTCTGCGCGGTCGTGCTGCGGTTTTCGCGGGCCCGGAAGCAGTACGAGCGGCAGGGGCTGCTCGTGGAGCCGCAGGCGCTCGAGCGCGCGGAGGCGGAGTGCGAGGCCGATGAGGGCGCGCGCGCCCTTCGGCGCGAGCGCGACGAGGTGAGGCGGGCCGGAGAGGACAAGGCGCTCATTCTCGATATGACCGCGGCGCTCCTCCGGCTCTTCCCCGCATGCCCACCGCACGATGCCGCCTCCCTCGCGGGC
Source organism: Planctomycetota bacterium (assembly GCA_016190145.1). GTDB lineage: Bacteria > Planctomycetota > MHYJ01 > WSZJ01 > WSZJ01 > WSZJ01. The sequence goes on from JACPRD010000125.1 coordinate 35,551, forward strand.
CATACGGCGGTTCGTGGAAGCGGCCGCGTCGGCCGGAGCGCGGCGGGGCGGGCGCTCGACGACGAGGCGCTCACGCTGGCCGCGGTCGCGTGGATCCGGCACCGGCGGACGGATTACGATGATCTCCTGATGTCGGGCATGGACCGCGCGGACGCGCGGGAGAGGATCCGAGGCGCGGTGGATCGGGTGCTGGAGGCGTGGAGAGCGGCGGGAGGGACCGCTTCCTGAAGGGCTCCGCTGCGCCGGGTACTTTAACTTGGCTAGTAGGATGATGTTATGGGACCAGGGCAACCCACCAGACACCGTCTGGTGAATTGACTCTTCGGTCCGGGCCTCGGCGAACACCCGCATGTACCGGGGCTTCGTTGGTGAGAAACCGGACATGTCCGGAAACTCCGAGCGCGGATCCCTCGAGAGCCGCTGCACGACGCTGGTCCCCACCCCCGCCTTCGGTTTCCGTGCTAGCCCGTCCCGGCTACCATCGCTTCCATGCACGAAGCGAGGAAACACCCGTGACCTCCGCGGAAGTAGCCTACCTGTTCCGCCACGCCGTGCTGCGCGACGCCGCCTATCAGCTCCAGCTCCCCGGCGACCGCGCGCGGCTGCACGGGCTGGCGTTCGCGCTGATCGAAGCGCTGTTCGGGGGCCGGGCGCCGGAGCCGCCGCGCCTGGACGCCGGCAACGCGGTTCCCGTGCCGCCGCACGAGGCCGATGCGGTGGCGGCCGAACTGGCCGACCAGGCGCGCGCGGCCCGGCAGGCGGCCGTGGGTGCGGAGTCGGAGGCATTCCTTGCCGCCGAGCGGCTCTACCTGCGCCGCGCGGCGCATTTCCTCGAAAGGCGCTTCCAGTACGCCGATTTCGCCGCCCTGTGGCAGCGGCTCGCGGAACTCGCCGAGGGAGAGGCGAAGGGCGAGTTCCTGCACTGGGCGGCCCACGCTTCGTGGTTCTCCCACCGCCTCGGCGCCGCCGAGTCCCTCTACGCGGAGGCGATCCGCCTCGCGCGCGAGACCGGCCGCCGCCGGGCCGAGGGACTCGCGCTGGGCGACCTCGCCAGCCTCTTCCGCCAGACCGGCCGCGTCGACGAGGCCGAGCGCGCCCACGAACAGGCGATCGCGCTTCATCGCGAAGTCGGCAACCGCCGTTTCGAAGCCTCGGCCCTCGGCAACCGGGCGAATCTCTTTGCGGAAACGGCCCGCGGCGAGCGGGCGGAGCGCCTCTACGGGGAGGCCATCGCGATCGGGCGCGGCCTCGGCCGCCGCGGCGAGCCCGGCCGCCCCCTCGGCAACCTCGCGATGCTCTTCCATAAGACCGGCCGCATCGACCTCGCGGAGCGGAGTTTTCGGGAAGCGCTCGCCGCGCACCGCCGCCGCCGGAACCGCCGGTCGGAGGGGATCGTGCTGGGCAACCTGTCACTGCTGCTCGGCGGCACCGGCCGGCACCGCCTGGCCGAGTCCGCCGCCGGCCGGTCGCTCGCCATCGCGCGGGAGGTCGGCGACCGGGTTTCGGAGGGAATCTCGCTCGCCAACCTCGGCGCCGTCTACCGGAGCACCGGCCGCCCCGAGGCCGCCGAGCGCGCATTTCGGACCGCCATCGCCATCCACCGCGAGGTCAGCGACCGCCGCTCCGAGGGCGTCGCCCTCGCAACCTCGCCGACGTCTACCGCGCCACCGCCCGCCCCGACCAGGCCGATCGCGCCTACCAGGAGGCCCTCGCCATCCACCGCGAAGTCGGCCACCCCTCCGCCGAAGGCGCCCACCGCTGCACCTACGCGGAGCTCCTCCTGTCGCAGGGCCGGATCGAACCCGCGCGCGAACATTGGGAGAAGGGCGCGGCGCTTCTCCGCGAGGTCCAGGACACCGACGGCCTCCGCGCCCGGACGGAGGCGATGCGGAGGGAGTGCGCGAAGGCGGGGGTGTCGAGGTTGGATGGGGGGAGGGGCTGAAGCAGTGGTCGGCGGGTGAGGGGGCCGTTTGAAAGGTGGCGCCGCCTCCTGACTTCCGATTCAATTTCCCCATGCCCGACTTCGGCGACGTCTACCGGCCCTGCCGCTGCGGAAGCGGAAAGAAGTACAAGTTCTGCTGTCTCCCCCGCGATCGCGACGGGGCGCGGTCGCTGGCCGCCCGGGTTTCCGCCGTGCCCGAGGGAGACATGCTGCGGGCCGATGAAGAAAAAGCGCTCGGCCAGCGGTGCCTGAACGCGGGGGACGGGGCGGGGGCGAAGCGGCATTTCCGGAATGCGATCCGGCTGGTGCCGGCCCTGCCGCACTTTCACAACAACCTCGCCCTGGCGCACTACCTGGACGGGGAGATCGAGGAGGCGCTCGCGACCGTGGAGAAGGTCGATCGCGAGGTCGCGCCGGGCAACGTGTTCGCGCTCGGCAGCCTCGTCCACTACGCGATGGTGCTCGGCCGGGACGACGCGGCGCGCGCGGCAGGCGAGCGCTTGGCGCGGGGGCCGGCCATGGACGAGGACCAGGCGTACAAGAAATGCGAGGGGCTGGCGCGGCTGGGAAGGCACGCGGAGGTGCTCGAGGCCGCGAAGGCCGGAATGGGGACGGCCCGCGCGAACCGCCCGAGCCTGGCGTTCTTCGCCGGGACGGCGTGCGCGAATCTCGCCCGGTACGACGAGGCGCTGGCGTGGCTGCGGCAGGCACGCGGCGACGAAGGGAAGGGGGAGCGGGCGGAGCGGTACGAGCGGCGGCTGGCGAAAAAGCAGGGTCCGGGGACGTTCGACGGAGGTTGGCCGTACCTGGAACTCCAGGAGTGGGCACCGGCGGGGCTCCTGAAGCGCATGCAGACCGGGGAGTCCTCGAAGCAGGTTCCCGGCCTCGTGTACGGATTGTGCGACGCGCTGGAAGCCGGGCACCACCAGGAGCAGACCCTCCAGCTGCTGGGCCTGATCGGCACCCCGGCCGCTCTCGACGTGCTTCGGAGGATCGCCGACGGGACCTGGGGGACCGCCGATCTCCGCACGGCCGCCCTCGCGGCGCTCCAGCGCGCCGGAGCGCTTCCGAAAGACGGACCCCTGAAAATCTGGACCGGCGAAACCTGGACCGAGATTGAAACCACGAGCCACCGGATCGAGCCCGGATGTGCCGAGCGGGCGCCCGAGGCCCTCATGGACCGCGCTCGCGCCGCCATGGTCGCGCTCAAGGAAGGCCGCTGGGAAGAGGCGGAGCGGCAGTTCCGGGAACTGGCAGAGCGCGCGCCGCGGCACGCCCCGTTCCGGCACAACCGCGCGGTGGCGCTCGAGGCGCTCGGCCGGGACGAAGAAGCCTTCGCGCTGCTCCGCGCGCTGGCCGACGAACAGCCCGCCTACCTGATGGCGCACGCGACGCTGGCGACGATGTACCTGGACCGCGACCGGCTCGAGGAAGCCCGCGAAGCCTTTCGCCGGATCCGCCTCCCGAACCCCTGTGAGCCCGACTGGTACTCCGCCTACCTCATGGCGGCCGGCCGGGTCGCTCTCGACGACGGGAAGTTCGACGCGGCCGTCCGCTCCTTCGAAAACCTCGCCCGCTTCGACGACCGCCCCGGAATGCGCCGCCTCGCGGAGGACTTCGCGGCCGAGGCCCGCGAGCGGGGCCGCGGCGACCTGAGCGACCGCCGCGCCCACGAGCGCGAACGCTCCCGCCTCCTCTCCCGCGACGCCGGCCTCGAGGAGTGCTTCGCCGGGCGCACGCGCGTCGACCTGGGCGGGATCGCCCTGCGCTGCGGAGTCGATCTCACCCGTTCCACCACGAAGCCCCGCATGATCGCCGCCATCGCCCGCGACTGGCCCGCCCGCGCCCCCCGCATCGCCGAGGGCCTCACCGACCGCTCGAAACGCGCCCTCGCCGCCCTCCTCGCCGCCGGCGGCGTCGCGGAGTTCGTCGCGTTCACGAAAGCGCACGAAGCCGCCGGGCCGGAGACGCCGGACGGGCCGGGCGTGATGCAGGAGCTGATGGCCGAAGGCATGGTCGCGTGCGGGATCGTGGACGGGAAGGCGAGCGTGGTGGTGCCGAGGGAGTTGAGGGAGGGGCTGGCGCTCGCAGTCAGGCTTTGAAGGGGAAGTACATCCGCGTGACGAACTTCGGGTGCAGTCTGTCGAAGTCCGCGTCGTTCGTGACAAGGATTGCGTCCGCGGCGGCGGCGCACGCGGCGATCCAGACGTCGTTGTCCCGCATCGAGATTCCGGAACTCTTGCAGAAGACGTGAATCTCCGCGTAGCGGTCGAGGACGGAAGCGTTGTTGACGTCCACGACGACCAGTTCCCGCATCTGCTGTTCGAGTCTGGCGGCCTGGGGGTCGCCCTAGTTGCGGAGCCGCGCGAACGCACGGGCCTCCGCGATGCTGATCACCGAGGTCAGCGGCTTGTCCGGACGCGACCTGAGGTTGAGGCTTGCATCCATCCGCCTGGCGACGTCGTTCGCGCGGATGACGTTGAGAACGACTGAGGTGTCGAGAAGGAGGAGTTCAGAGGCGCTCAAGAAATCTTGCGGAGAGCTTCGGAGAATTCCTCCTCACTCTCGTCTCCCGGCCACTGACCGAAGATCGCCGAAATTCCTGACTTCAGCCCTTGAGGCACTCGCAGCTTCCTGTCATCCAGAGGTGCGAAGACCGGATTGGGAGTCCTCGACCACAGAGCCACATTGCCATCCGCGGGAACGACTTCTTCAGCCTCGACGCGCAGCACGCGCCCCGACGGACGGAACTTGGCGGTCCCCGCGACCCGGACCTGGGAACCCCAGAGTTTCCCGAGGTTCTTGAGATTGATGTCGGGGCTCGAGATAACGCCTCGCAGGCTGGTTCCATCTTCCAGGTCGAGCATGAAGATGCGCTCGCTGTGCTTGAGCAGGTCGAGTTTCCCAGCCACGATGACCCGCTGATCGGGCGGAATGGCCTTCCGCAGCCGTCCCAGCCGCCCCAGCGCCGCATGGTCCACGCCGAGCGGCCGATCGCCGTCGAGCTCGATCCGTTCGATGCCGTGTGACGTGACCGAATCGAGGTCCTCGAAAGTCGAGATGAGTCCGTCATCGAAAAGCTCGCTGTCCTCGCGTGCCTCCAGAGCGTCGCGGAGGCTCTCCTGCAGCACGTCGATCCCGCTTCGTCCCGGATCGAGCTCCGGGAAAAAGTGGGATTGACCGAAGACCTCCGGCGCGCACTCCCGCAGGGACCGGGCCTCGACCACGACCTGGGTCGAGCCCGATTCGAATCCTGTCAGGTCGAAATCGGCGGCCTTCTCAATCCAGCTCGCAGGCTTCCCGGGCGCCCGGCTTCTGCCCTCCATGCGGAGGCGCAGCGCCTCCTGGGATCCCTGGACCAGGAAGACCAGGAGGTCCTTGAGGACCGCGGCCGAAATGCGGACTCCTTTCGTGCCGGGCCCGACAAGACGGATTCTGTGCTGGATCATCGGGGGTTAGTCCTTGTGGCCTCGATTCTACCCCTGTTCATCGACCGAATCAGCCCGCGGGCTGGTTGAAAGCACGCTCCCGCTTTTCCTCGCGGATCGGGTCTCACCTGGGGATGGACCGATTCGATTGCGCCACCCCGTGGCGAATCCAGCGATTCTGGCGCAATCGGGGTCCTCCAATGGGCGCCATGTGTGCCGTAAGACTTGACCGGACAATGGCTTATATCTAACAGGAATCCGCTGAAGGGAGTCATGGACCACCCCCGCATCCCGGAGAGGGAACCAGGATCTCCTCTCCCTTCCATCCTTCCTGATCCATGAGGCGCAGCACCTGCGCCCTCGACAGATTCATCGCCCGCGCAAATGTCCCGATCGAGAGCCGTCCCTCGCGCAGCGCCCGCCACGCGAGCGCCTCGTACCGCGCCGGCAGGCCCAGCCCTCAAATTCCAAGCTGAACCCACGCCCCCCAGAGGCTTCTCGGCATGCCGTCCCGGATCGCGCGCCTCTGCGCCCCTCCCGCCGAAAGTCCGCCTGAGTAGTACGTCTCCATGAAGTCGCCGATCGCCCCATGATCCTCCAGCGGCCAGAGCGTCGCCAGGACCGACGCCGCGCCGGCGCGGAGGAAGGCGCGCGGGAGGCCGAACATCTCCTCGGCGCGCGCATAGTCCCCGCGGCCGGAGTCGCAGGCGGAGAGGACGGCGGCGCGGGTGCGGGAAAGGTCGAGGGCGAGGAGGTCGGAGGCGGTGAGGCGCTCGCGGCGGGCGAGCTCGAGGTACGAGAGTTCGGCGCGGTCGGGGCGCCAGACGGCGTGGGTGGCGAAATGCAGGACCTCGTGGCGCGGCGCCAGGCGCAGGACGGCGGCGCGGCTCGCGTCGCGCTCGCCCAGGACCGTGAGGCGCCGGCCGAACGCGCGGCGGAGCGCGGCCTCCTCCCCGGCGGCGTATGGCAGCGAGCCCGTCGGATCGTTGACGAACAGGCATCGCGCGCGCCGGGCGTCGAACGCGCGCGGGCGGGATTTCAAGGTCGCGTAGGCGCTTGAGGAAGGGGCCGATGCGACCGCGAAAAGCTCCGCGGCGGGCCGGCCGCGCACGCGCAGCGCGGCAAAAGGGACGAGGTGAAGCGCGCCGTGCGGGACGACGACGAGTCGCGAGACCCCGTCGAGCGGAAGCGGCGCGAGAAGCGCTTCCCCGAGAAACCCGAAGTGCCAGTCGGCGAACCCCTGGTCGCCGCGGCGCTCCTCGCGGCGGGCGAGGTCGAGCGCGCGCGGGAGGTCCTGCGCGGCGGCGAGGACGGGGGGGGCGGGGAAGGGGAGGCGGAGGGGGCGGAAGCGGTCGCGCGTGAGGACGAAGGCGAGGATCGCGTCGTTGTCGACCTGGAACTGGACGAGGGCTTCCCCGGCCGCGAGCGCGCGGCGGACCTGGGCGGCGCCGAGGGGTTTCCGGGTGGGCACGCGCTTCCGCGCGAGCCGCTCCTTTTCGTAGCGCCGCATCGCGAGCCGTTCGGCATCCTCGAGCTTTCGCAGCTTCTCCCCGTCGTGTCCTTCCCGGTGCTCCTTCTCGATGTCCGCCCGGTTCGCCTCGAACCTCCTCTGTTCCGAGCGGCGCAGGTGCGACAGGTCGCGCGGGCGCGGCGCTGCGGCGAAATCGAGAAACGCCCGTGCGCGCCCCGACTCGGCCGCGCGGAACGCCGCCTCCCAGCGGCCTGCCTCCGCCTCGAGCTGCACGAGCAGTTCATGGACGCCGTGCGCCGCCCCCGAGAACGCCGCCCGCGCGTCGTCCGTGTCGCGTTCCGCGCGCCCGGCTTCGATCACCCGCGCCCCGCGCCTCAGCTCGGCGAGCGCCTCCGCCCGCTTCCCCAGCGCCAGCCACGCCCGCGCCCGGTACGTGAACGCGCGCGGCCGTTTCCCCGGCGCAATCGCGAGCACTGCGCGCGGATTGCCAGCCTCGAGCTGGGCCCAGGCGACGTTCACGGGGTCCTTGAGAAGCGGAAGGGCCTCCTTCGGCCGGCCTTCGTGCATCCACGCGATGCCGATCGTCTGCCGCGCGGTTTCGGCGACCTCCCGGACGTTCGTCGCCGCGAGCGCCTTCTCCGCCCACCGCCGCGCCTCGGCGAACCGCCCGAGGTAGCTGTTCGAGACGCCGCGCGTGTTCCACACCTTCGCCCGCGCCACCGCGTCCGGCGCGAGCGCCTCCGCCTCGTCGCAGAGCCGGAACGCCGTGTCGTGCTCTTCCAGCATTGCGGCCGTGATGGCGAGACCGCGCACCACCTCCCAGAGATGCGGGTCGCCGCCGAGGCTCCGGTAGATGTCGCGGGCGTTGTGGAAGAGGGCAGATCCGGTTTCGGGGTCGCGCCGGGCGATCGCCGCGTTCCATCCGGCCGTGCGCCAGCGGTGGCCGATCTCGCGAAGGACTTCGGGATCGCGGCCGGAGAGGTCGCGGGCGCGGTAGAACGCGCGCTGGGCGCCGAGGACGTCGCCGTTCTTGAGGTGGGCGGCGGCTTTGTTCAGCGCGCGCTGGACGGGGGCGGCCGCAGGGCTCATCGACGCCGGGCGCGGCGCGGCGGCGCGATCCAGGACAGAGCCCGCTCCCGGATACGGGCGTGGTCGAGCCGCCCCGCGCCGCGCGTGACGACATCGGGCGGACCGAGGGGTGTGCGGGGAAGCGCTTTCAGGGACGCGAGCGGAGTCTCGAGGAAACGGGCGAGGCGTTTCAGGGTGTCGGCGCCGGGGTCGAGCTGGTCGGCGAGGAGGAGGCGGAAATCGGCGGGCGAGAGGCCGAGGGCTTTGCGCGCCGATTCGCAGTCGGCGGCGGTTCTGAGCCGAGCATGGAGGAAGGCGCCGAGCGTCGTGAAGGCGGCCTCGAGCGGCGCGACGCCGAAGGCTGCGCGGACGAGCGCGATCGTGCGGCGGGCGCGCGCCAGGAGCGGGTCCGCCGGCGTTGCGCCTTCGCCGATGTCGAGGATCTGGGCCAGGACGCGGCTGCGGCCGCGGAGCGTGGCTTGTTCGTAGAGGTCGTGCGCGGCGGAGAGGAGGAGCGCGCGCGTCTTGTCGATGTCCAGCCCCGTCGCCCGCGCCGCGCTCGCGAGGTCGCCCGTCAGCCAGGCGCGGTAGGCGTCGCGCGCCTTCGGGTCCTTGATCCGCTCTGGATCGAGTCGCTCAGCCATGGCGGGGCCCAGTTCCCCGAGCAGCTCCTCCGCCCGGGAGCCGCCGCGGCGATCCCACTCGACAAAGAAGGTCTCGGTCGCGCGCTGTTTGAGCTTGCGAAGAGCCTCCGGGGACTTGTCCGGGCAGAGGTCCTGGAGCTGCGCGTGGGAATAGTCGAGCACGACGGCCCAGACGAACACCTGGCGTTCGGCCTCCCTCAGCGCGAGGATCGAGGCCCGCGCGATTTCCCCGATCTCGATCAGCGTGACGTGCGCCATCGATCCGGGAGGAATCACGCGCGCCGCGGGCTCGGGATGCCCATCCTCCCCGTCCCGCGCGTCCAGCGTCGCCGCGAACTTCCCCTTCCGCCGCGCGCCGGAAGTCATTTCGTTCATCAGGATGCGGCCGACGTAGGTCTTGAACTGCGCGCCCTTCCCGCGCTTGTAGTGGCGGATCGCCTTCCCCATGACGTCGCCCACCAGGTGGTCGATGGACCCACGCTCGAGATTGGAGAGCATCTGCCCGATCTTCGCCGTCCGCCGGTGCGCCAGGACCGTGAGCAGTCCGCGATGGCGCTTCCAGAGTTCGTCGTACGCCGCCGCCTGCCGGCCGCCTTGAGGCGTCCGGACGGCCTCGACGAGGTCTTCGTCCGAGCACTGGGAGAAGGGGAGTTCGGTCATCGCGGAGATCCCGGAAAAGAACGAGCGTAGCCGCGTGGCGGGGCGAGTTCAAGAAGTCAGGTGGGCGGGTGGGGGTCATGGCACGGGCACTCCAGGCGGGCGATGGGTTTATGCAGCGGATTGTGGTCTGTGACAAGAAATCCGCTTTCATCTGCTTTTATCCCTTTCCAGGCCTTGCTTATCCCCGTTCATCAAGCCGTTCATCCAGCCGTCGACTCCAGCGGTTCCTCTCCGAGTTCTTAAATGAATAAAGGCGATGAACGGCGATAAGAAAGACCTGGGAAAAGGATAAATGCGGATGAAAGCGGGTTCCTTCCTCCACTCCCGTCACAATCCCTCCGCTCCCGCGTAAGTCCTCCACTGCAAAGGAGGACTCACCGATGCCCACCCCGACCGAACGCCGCGAAGCCCTCGCCCTCTCGCTCGTCTCGAAAGGCGCTGGTACACACGTCCTCACCGCCTGCGAAGGCGTCCACGACGCGGTCGTAGCCTTCGTTGCCGGCGAACTCGGCGCGGTCGTCATCACCCTCCGGGCCGACGGCAGCCCGGTCGCCGAATACCGCTTCAATATTGCCCCTCCCGAACCCGCGGCCCCCGAACCCCCGCCGTCCCCGGCGCCCGCCCCGGAAGAGAAACCCGAAGAGGCCCTTCCCCGCCTCCGCCAGGCGACGGTCGACCGCCCTGAGGACGCCTCCGCCTGGCACGATCTGGGCTCCGCGCTTATCGCCGCGAAGAAACACGAAGAGGCCGTGGCAGCCCTGACGCGCGCGGTCGAACTCGCGCCGGGGGCGCTGTACTCCCGGTTCGACCTCGGGCTCGCGCACGGCTGCCTCGGCCGGCACCGGGATGCGGAGAAATGGTTCGTGGGGATCGTGGACCTGGACCCCGGGCTCGAGCACGCGCACTCCCACATCGGCGTGGCGTCGCTTCAGAACCTCGCGATCGCCCGCTCCCGGCAGGGACGCGCGCAGGCGGCGCTGGACACGCTCGAGGCGGCGGCGCCGCTGGCGTGGAACGTGCTCAAGCGTCTGGGCGAGTATGCGATGGACGCAGGCCGACATGGGGAGGCGCTCAATTACTTCTTCGCCGCGGTTTCGTTCGGGCCGCCCGACGCCTTTCTGCTGCACGGCCTCGGGCGCTCGCTCCTCCGCGTCGGCCGCAACGGCGACGCCGAAACCTGGCTCCGCGCCGCGATCCGCACGGGCAAGACCGGCGCCGACGCGGCTTACGACCTCGGCCTCGCGCTCGCACGGCAGGGAAAGCGTCCCGAAGCGCGCCGGGCGTTCCGCGCCGCGCTCAAGGCCGACCCCCGCCACTTCTGGTCCTGGTACGACCTCGGCTGCCTCGACGCGCTCGACCGCAAGCCCGACGCCGCGTTTCGCAAGCTGCACCGCGCGGCCCGGCTCGGCCTGAACAACGTCGCGCACGCGACGGCCGACCGCGACCTGGCGTCGTTGCGCCGGGATCCGCGCTGGCGGGCGCTCGTCGCGGCGATGCGGCAGGCGACTCCGGCGGAGGCTTCGTAACCGCGGCGGAATTCCCGGGGCCGGGGTGGCATGGGAGGGGCGTCGATGCCATGATCACTCCCTCCGCAACCCGCCTCGCCGTTCGCCTGCGAGGAGGACGACCTCACCCTTCCTGGATACCGTTCCAAGCAGGGGTCGAGCGTAGGAGAGTGCGAACTGTCGAAGGCGAGGAAGGGAAGCGACAAAGGCCGCCCCGATCTGCTCCCCCGTGAGGTCCTTCGCAGCGAGCACGAATGCCGCGACCTTTGCTTCCTCGAGTGCCTTGCGCTCAAGTTCGCGCCGCTTGATCCACTTGTCTTTGGTCAGCACGATCCACCGGCGCGGACCAACCGCCGCGAGCCATTCCACGTCGGGGCAGTCATGGCGAAAGTGGTCGGCGTGAACCGTGACCTGGGCGCCGGACTTTCGAAGCGCCTCGGCGACGACGATGGAACCAAGGCAGCGATCGAGGAAGAAAGTGGGTTCTTCAGGCGATCGCGGCACGCTGTTCCCAGCGCAGGGCGGACTCGATCTGCTCCTGCTTCAGACCGAAGTCGGCCGCGAGGACTCCGATGGAATCCCCGGCGCGGAATCGCTCGGCGATGCTCTCAGTGGGGATCCCCGTGCCGGCGACGACCAGGCGGCCGAAGGCCCGAGCGGGGTCGATTTCGACGGTGCGGGGTTCGTTGGTCGAATCGATCCACGGGAACATGCGGTTGGCCAGGCCCCTGGGGTCACGGTCGATCCGTTTGAGGGCACCGAGGAGGATGTCGCGCACAGCGAGTTGACCGTCGGCCGATGCGGACATCAATTTCGAGTAGCGTTCGACGAACAAGTCCACGCCGTCGGTGAAAAACTGCTCCGAGATCAGGGGGCGCCGGACATGGAGCCGGTTTTCGACAAATGAGAGCGCCTTGCGGACACGCGGCATCGATACCGCGTGCTGACGCCGGATGCTGGCCAGCACATAGATTTCGACGAGATTCCAGAACGACAGGACCGGAGGGGACTTCCGAGCGGGGACCAGCAGCGGCGGAGCGAGTTTCCGGCCCTCTGCCGAAGTGGGGTACAGCTGTCCCACCGCCCAGGACCGCACCGTCGACGCGGGGAGGGCGACGTAAAGGGCGGCCTCTCTCAGCGTGTAGGAGGGTTGGTCTCGCGGGTCCCAGCGTGTGGCTGCGTGCGACATGACCGCAGTCTATACCACGCGGGCCTGGCCCGTGCCAGTCCCACCGGGAAATCGGAATTCCTCCGGGGATCTGTGTCACACGGGAAACCCGTCCGCGTAAGAGACTGCGCGTCACCTGAACCCGGCACCCTTCACCATGGAGATCCCATGTCCCTCGTCGAAAACCTCGTCCTCCAGACCGACGACTTCTACCAGGTAATTCGCAAGAGGACCCTGCTGCAGGCCTTCGAGGGCTTCGCCGCCCGGTCCACGGCGAGCCGGTCCTTCCCTTCGGATCCCGCGGTCCCTTCGAAGACGATCCTCGCCCTCTTCGCAGATTACGAAACCGTCCTCTCGCGCTGGACCCGGGGCGAAGACCACGTCCTCCGCCGCGCCGACCACTTGCTCGTCCTCACGCTCGGCGTCGGGAGCGTCCACCTCCTCCTCCACTCGCGCTCCCTCGACGCCCGCGACCTCCTCGATGGACTGCTGAAGCGGCTCGAGCCCCATCGCCGCGGCGACGACGAGGACGAGGACGGCGTCTGGGCCGAGTTCAGCTACAGGGCCGAACACTCCATCGAGTGTTCGAGCCAGTTCCTGCGCGCCCCCGCCTGGGACCGCATCCGCCCCAACTACCCCGCCTCCATCCTCGCCCCGCTCGACCGCCTCTTCGCCGACGAATCCCCCTGGACCCGCGGCCGCCTCCTCATCTGGCACGGCTCCCCGGGCACCGGCAAGACCTGGGCCATCCGCGCCCTCATGATGCAGTGGCGCAAACGCTTCGATTTCCTCGTCGTCCTCGACCCCGAACGCCTCACGAGCGACCCGCGCTACTACTACGAGGTCGCGAGCGAATCCACAGAAGCGCCCCGCCGGCGCCGACGGCGCTCGGAGCCCCCCGAACCGTTCGGCCTCGACGATCCCCTCGGCGATGACGACGACGACGAAACCCCGACCGTCCGCCGCCGCCGCCTCTTCATCATGGAAGACTGCGCCGACCTCCTCCTCAAGGAAAGCCGCAGTGAACATTTCGACAAGATCGGCAAGCTCCTCAACATGACCGACGGCCTCTTCGGCCAGGGCCGCGAAGACCTGTTCCTGCTGACGTTCAACGAGGACGTCGACGCGATCGACCCGGCGTTCGTGCGGCCGGGGAGGTGCGTCGCCAACATCGGCTTCCCGAAGTTCACGGCGGCCGAGGCCTCCGCCTGGCTCGCGGCGCACGGCGCCGCGAAGGCGCGCGCGGACGTCGACATGACGCTCGCGGAGATGTACGAGCGCGCGCTCGGAGGCGCGCGGGGGGAGCTGGGGAAAGCACGAGGCGAGGGTGGCGTGCCGGGGTTCGGAGAGAGGAAGCGGAGGTGAGGGTCGCACAGCGATCTCTGGACACGTCAGGGGTCGATCCTCACTTTCGAGAGCCTCCCCGAAGCAGCGGCTCGTTCGTGATCCGGATCTTGGCGGCCTCCGTCGAAACGTGGAATCGCTTCGAGACGCACAAGGCGACAAAGTGCATGAAGCCAGTGGGCTCATCGCGGAGTTTTGGAGCTGCCGCAATACGAGCTCGGAGCAGCCCTTGTGCGTACGCACCAGGGCGTCCGAGGGCATCAGAACCTGGGCGGCGAACTCGTTCGCGTGGTGCTCGAGATACTCCCACTGCTTGATGTCCACGCTCTCCACGAATCGCTGCCACTGCGCCACAGTTCGGAACTGGAAGGGCTTGAAGACGGCGGCATGAAGCTCGATATGGCCGAGTTCGTGGGCCAGGGTGAAACGAAAACGGGTCTCCACGTTGTCATAGCAGTGTTGATCGACATAGATCTCCGAAAGATCGTGGGTCGTCCACCCGTCTATATTGAACGAGCGGAGCAGATTCGGAACCGGGACGATGTCGACGCCCATCCCTTCGACGATCCGCTCGATCGGGACGGGAATCTCGCCGGAGGCATTCCGCCGCGCGAGAAAGTCGCCGGCGCGCCGGCAGATTTCCGCCTGGGTGAAGTACGGCGCCTTAAACGGGGCCATTCACTCTCTCCAAACCCGCCCTACTTTCCGCGGATCACACGAATGAGCTCCTTGATCTTCTCCTCCGGAATGCGTTTGCCGCGCAGGCTCCGGAACAGGAGCGGGAGCTTGTCCACGACCTCGGCGTTCGACATGACCTCGTCGGGAATCAGGCCGGCATCGGCCGCCGCCGTGTCGAAGAACTCGAACCACGCGTCCGACCCGTTTTTAAGCCGAAGCGCCTTCGCGTATTCCTCGAGCTTCTCGCGGCTCTGCGGCGGTTTCAGCAGACCGCGCTCGAGTTTGGAAAGGTTCCCCGCGTCCAGCCGTTGTTTCGCGCTGAACTCTCGGAGCGTCAGGCCGGTTGCCGTGCGGAGTTCCTTGAAAAGCTCACCGAACCTCTTGCGTCGCTTGGTCATGGCGATCTCCTCTCGTGATGTTGTAACTAGACAACAACACTGGGCCGTCGTCAAGCGAGTGTTGTAATAAAACAACAACTCAGGGCCGACGGCGAGGCATCACGCGAACTTGCGGCGGGACTGGGCCCGAAAAACGTCGGGCACGCGAACGCCGACCGCGACTTCGCGTCGCTGCGCCGGGATCCGCGCTGGCGCGGGCTCGTGAATGGAAGGCGGCGGGCAGCTCGGGCGGAGGCCTCCTGGTGATGAACCCCTCGACATCCTGATCCTCACCGCGCTCCGCTAAGACCTTCGAGGCAGTTCCGGCATGGCGCGCAGCATGAACTCGTCGAACAGCGGAACCGTGAACGCCATGTCTCCGTGCGCAGGGCTGTACACCATCCCCTTCCTGATGAGCTTCGCGCGAACCGGCCCCACGCTCGCCACCTTCACGCCGAGCACGTCCGCAATGTCGCCCGTTCGCTGCGGCCCCGGTCCCAGCTCGGCCATCGCGCGCAGGAAGTTCTTCTCGCTGTTGGTCAGGCGATCGAAGCGGACCCTGAAGAAGTTCTGGTCGAGGCGAGGGAGCACCCGGTTGGTCGCGGACTTGACCACCTCGAGGGTGATGGGGCTCGACGGCGCCGCATTCCACATCTGGTAGCCCCATTCCTGGATGAAATAGGGGTACCCTTTGGTGAGGCTGAAAACCTCCTTCAGGGCGTCCGCGGCGACGCGGACCTGCGCGGCGAGCGCCGGGTCCTTGATGGCCCTCCCGGCATCTTCCTCCGAGAGCGCCCCGATGTCAGGAAAACTGAAGAGGCGTTCGGCATACGACTTCGACTCGCCGGCAAGCCCGGGCAAGATCGGCAGGCCCGCACCGAGCAGGACCAGCGGAAGCTGGCGCTGCTGGACCTTGTGCATCGCCATGATCAACGCGCCCAGTTCCTTCCGGTCGAAGTACTGGAGTTCGTCGATGAACAGGCCCACCGCCGACTTTCGCTCCTCGGCCGCCTCGCCGACGGCGACGAAAAGACTGGGGAGATCCACTTCGAGGTCGCCGCTGTCCGCCGTTCCCTTTTCCGGGTCGATGTCCAGGCCCATGCTGACGTCGCCGACGGTGATCTTGAGCGATCCGATGAAACTGCGCAGGACCCTGAGCCCGCGCCTGACTTTCTCGCCGGCCCCCGCGACCCGATCGAGGTCGAACAGCAGGGAGCGCATGTGGTTCGCGATCAGCGGACCGAGTCGCTTTTCCTCGTGCGCCTCGATGGAGATCGTCTTGTAGCCGTCCTTCCTGGCCATCCGCTCGATCTCGTTCAGCAGCACCGTCTTGCCCACGCCCCGCAGTCCGGTCAGAAGAAGGCTCTTCTCGGACTTCTTCTGGCGGACTCTGCCGAGGAGGATGCGCGCCTCTTCGAGGACGGGCCCGCGTCCCACCAATTCGGGAGGAGGCGATCCTGCGCCGGGGGAGAAGGGGTTTTTGAGTGGGTCCATGTGTACCGACTTGTACCCATTTATACCCGGATTTGAGTATAAATAAGCATATTTCCGTGGGATATGGGGGCGCGCGGCAGGTGCACAGGAGGGGCGCGAAGGGACCAAACGACATCACGCGGTCGACCCTGCCGGAACCAGAGAAATGTATGATATGTTAGGCAAATGTCAAGGTTGTTTTGGAATCCGGTTCATGGCCCCAGTTACACCCCTGTCTTCCTCTCCTCCTCCTTCTCCTCGCACCCCCGCCCC
>JACPRD010000128.1 GCA_016190145.1 Planctomycetota bacterium
CATCAGGCCCGTGTTCCCCTCCTGGATCAGATCCAGGAACGACAGCCCCCGGTTCCGGTACTTCTTCGCGATCGACACCACGAGGCGCAGGTTGCCGCTCGACAGCTTCCTCTTCGCCTTCTCGTACTCCTGGTACCGCTCCTCGATGTCCCGGCACCGCTGCCTCAGGCTCTCCGGCGTCTCCAGCGTCTGGTCCTGAAGCTCCTGAAGCTCCGCCCGCAGGACCTCGATCTTCGGCCCCGCGTTCTTCACGTCCGCCAGCTGCTCCAGCTCAGACAGGATCGACCACATCCGGTCCTGGATCGCCTTCAGGCGGTCCATCATCGGACGGATCTTCTTCGTCTGAATGTTCAGCTCTTCCAGCAAAATCACACACTTGCGCTGCCGCGCCCGCACCTTCCGCCGCAGCCGCCGGCGCTCCTCCTCCCCGGTCCTCGGGGCGTGCCAGAGCTGGCTGTCCTCGCGGTTGGCCTTGAGAAGCGTCCGGAGCGTCTCGATGTTCTGCGGCAGCCGCTGGATGATGTCGTTCTTCGACACGTCGAGCGCCGCGTCCGCCTTCAGCGTCCGGTCGAACGCCAGCTCGCCCGAGCGCACGTCCTCGAGGATCTGGATCGACTCGTGCACGGACACCGGACACTCCAGGACTTTCTTGCGGAAGCGCTTCCGCGTGAGCTCGATTTTTTTCGCGAGGAGGATTTCCTCGTCGCGGGTGAGAAGCGGGATCTCGCCCATCTGGGTGAGGTACATGCGCACGGGGTCGTCGATCTTCTCGCCCGGGCCCTTGCGCAGGCTCACGTCTTCCTCGTACTCCGGCTCCCCCTCCTCCTCAGCCTCGTCGGGGACCGCCTCGTCTTCCTCTTCCTCGCCCGGCGTCTTGGCCTCGCCGATTTCGGTCTCGTCGACGATGTCGATCCCGGCGTCCTCGAGCGCGACCATGATGGAATCGAGCTTCTCGGGCGACACGACGTCGTCGGGGAGGATCTTGTTCATCTCCTCCCACGTGAGGTAGCCCTTCTTCTTCCCCTCCTCCAGCAGCAGCTTCAGGTCCGGGCTGACGCCCTCACCAGGCGCGTCGCCGCCGGTCGTGGTCGCTTCTTTCTCGCTGGATTCGGACGAGGGCTTCGAAGGCCCGTCGCTCCCCTTCGGCGTCCCCCCGCTCCCGTGCGGCGGCGGCTTCTTCTTCAAGTCTTCGGGCCTCCGATTCGAGTCCCCGGACTTTGAGATAGTCCGAGACGGCCTGGAGTCGGTTCTGGGGATTCCCCTGCTTTCGTCCCCCTTCGTCGACGAGGTCGGCGAGGCGGGCCGAGAGTGCGGGGTCGTGCGCGACGGCCGCGAAGACGGCGTCGGGTCGGGCCGATCCTCTGTCTTCGAAAATGCCAAGGAGGAGCTCTCCCAGTTTTCGGGACTCGGTTGTCGGGAAGGCCTCGAGCGGGACTCTTTTCCGGACCTCCTGCAGCATGTCGTCGCCCAGCAGCATCAGCTGGACGATCTCGCGCCCGGCCCTCACGTCCGAACCGGTTTCTGCCGGCGCCGCCACCCCCGCCGCACGTTCGCGGGACGTCCGCGGCGCCTTCTTCACAAGCTCCCTGCGGACCGCGGTTTCCGGAATCCGGAAGACCTCCGCGACCCTCCTGATCTGGGCCTCCCGAAGAACCTCATTCTCAACGAGTGCCAGCGTGGTAATTATTTCTTCCACCGCCCCGGCCGCCCCTTTCGCCGTCCCCGCGTCGTGCCGGGACCGCGCGAGCGACAGCCGGAATTCGAACAGTTCCTGCGCCTCCCGGACCGCCGCCTCGAACGGCTCCTTTCCCAGCTTCGTGAAGCAATCCGCCGGGTCGTGGCCCGCCGGAAGGGTCGCGACGCGGAATTCGACGCTTTCGTTCAGGAAGAAATCGATCGACCGCTCGCTCGCCTTCTGACCCGCCGCGTCTCCGTCGTAGATCGCGATCACCCGCGGCGCGAAACGCTGAAGCTGCCGCACGTGCTCGGACGCCAGCGCCGTGCCCAGCGTGGCCACCACCCACTCGTAGCCGTTCTGGTGCGCGGCGATGACGTCCGTGTACCCCTCGACGATCGCGAGCTGCCCCGATTTCGCCGCCGCCTGGCGCGCGAAATTGAGGCCGTAGAGGAACTCCTTCTTGCGGAAAACGGGGGTCTCGGGCGAGTTCAGGTATTTCGGCTGGTCCTCCGGGTCGAGCGCCCGGGCGCCGAATCCCACCACCCGGTCCCGCACGTCGAGGATCGGAAACATCAGCCGGTTCCGGAACCGCGCGTAGTGGCCGGTCTTCCCCTCCGTCCGCGCAACCGCCAGCCCCGCGAGCTCCAGCTGCTCCGAACTCCACCCCTTCGCGCGCCCCTGCTCCAGAATCCAGTCGTAACTCTTCGGCGCAAATCCCAGGTGGAACCTCGACACCATCGCCGGACTGATGCCGCGCTTCTCCACGTACGCGCGCGCCTCAGATCCCTCTTCCCCGTCCAACAGCTTTTTGTGAAAGAGCCCTGCGGCCCAGCGGTTGACCTTGTACACGTCCTCCCGGGCGCCTGCGGCCGCGCGCTCCGCCGGGTCAGGCGGCCGGAGCGCGATGTTCGCCTTTTCGGCGAGCATGCGAAGCGCCTCGGGGAACGTCATCTTTTCCATTTCCATCACGAACGAGAAGACGTCGCCGCCCTTGCCGCAGCCGAAGCACTTGAAGAACTGTTCGACGGGGCTCACGTAGAACGACGGGGTCTTTTCCTCGTGGAAGGGGCAGCGGGCGCGGAAGCGGCTTCCCGCCTTTTGGAGGGGGAAGTAGCTTTCGATGAGCTGGACGATGTCGGTGGCGCGTTTGACTTCGAGCTTGACGTCGTCCGAGACCATCGGCCGGCTATCCCTTTACAAGACGGCGGATCGTACCGATTTACGACGATCGGTCAAAGGAAAAACGAGCGCCGACGTTCGGCGTTGGGCGTTCGGAGTTCGGCGTTGACGCCACCCGGTAAACCCGATTTGCGGAAACGCCGGACGCCGAACCCGCGGCTGCCCGCACCCCGCCCCGCGATCGGCACGCGACGGCTTTCCTCATTTCGCCCCGCGAACCTCGTCCTCCAGCAATCCGTACATGACATGATCCCGCCAGCCGCCGTCCTGCGGCACACGGTGCCGGACGACGCCTTCCTCGCGGAACCCGGCTTTTTCGAGGACGCGGCGGCTGGCGGCGTTGGCGGCGTCGGCGAACGCTGTCACGCGGTGGAGACCCAGGTGGCGGAATCCCCACTCGAGGAGCGCCCGGACGGCCTCGGTCGCATACCCCCGCCCGGCGCGGTCGGCGCGGACCCAGTAGCCGAGTTCGGCGGAACGCTGCGCGGCGTTGGCGGATTCGATGGAAGCGTGGCCTGCGATTCTCCCGTCGGGTTCGAAGATGCCGCGATGCCCTTCGCCGTCGGCGTTCTTGCGGATAGTCCGGTCGACGAACACGCGGAGGTCGTCTTGCGTCCTGATGTCACGTTCCCAGGGAAGCCAGGCGCCAAGATGCGCGCGCGACGCCTCGATGGCCTCGTACAGCGCAGGGATGTCCGCGTAGCCGAGCGGCCGCAGCACAAGCCGCGCGGTCCTGAGAGTCGGATCGTCGGAGCCTCGTGCGCCGAAAGGCATCCCCGACATTCTATGCCCCCCCCGCCCGCGCGAAACGAGTAACGAGTAACGAGGAACTCCGCCTATCTTGCCCGCGTGCCCTCGCGCCACACGTCCTCCAGTTCTTCGGGCGACAGATCCTCAGGCCTGCACCGCGCGTGCACCCCGGAATACGCGAGCCCGAGTTTCCGGAGTCCCGCGGTCAGCGTCTTGCGCCGCTGCGAAAACGCCAGCTTCACGAACTGCCGGTACCCCTTCCAGTCCCCCTCGAACCGCGCGGCGCCGAAGGTCACGCGCACCAGGGCGGAATCGACGCGGGGCACGGGCCAGAAGAGCTGGCGTGCGACGTCGCGCAGGACTTCGACGCGGGCGAGGCGCCGGAGGAGGATGCCGAGCGGGCCGTAGGCCTCGTCCCCGGGCCCGGCGGCGAGGCGCTCCGCGACTTCTTTCTGGAGCGTGCCGACCGCGTCGAACGCGGGAAGCTGGCCTTCGGCGAGCGCGAGGAGGATCGAGCCGCCGACGGAGTAGGGGAAGTTCGAGACGACGCGCAACCGCCGGCCGCCCAGGCGCTTCCCCACCGCCTCGCACAGCTCCGGGTTGAGGCGGTCGCCGCCCGGGATCGCGTCCCCCAGGTGGAAATGGACGTTGGGGAGGACGAGGCGTCCCCGCGCGAACTCGTGCAGGCGCGGCTCGATTTCGATCGTGTGGACGAAGGCGGCGCGCGCGGCGAGCCGCTCCGTGAGCTGCCCCGGGCCCGTGCCGAACTCGAGCGCAACGTCGTCGGGCCCCAGCGCCGCCTCGCGGACCATCAGGTCGAGGAAGTTCTGGTCGAAAAGAAAATTCTGCCCCAGCCGGCGATTCGGGCGGAAGCCGGCATCGAGAAGATCCTGGGCGAGATGGTTCATCTCATTCCGTGTGAGAAATGAACTGTCGCCGCCGTCCACACCCTCCGAATGGCGCCGTTCCTGTCATTGCGCGCGAGAGGCGGCGGCCGCCGACGCACGCCGGCTATCGCGCGCAATGAGTTCATCGGTCCAGGAGGATCGTCCGGTAGGTCTCCGTCTCGTCGTGACCCCCGCGCTTCCAGTGAACCACCACCTCCGCCTCGATTTCGTTCGGCCCGAACCGCTTGAAATTAACGTCGTAGGTATAGCCGTCGAAGGCGGGGTGTTTCTGTCCGGCGAGATTAGGGAGCTGGGCGGGTCGCGGGAACTGTTCGAGTTCGGCGAGAACGGTCCAGGCGAGCTGGGCGGCGTTCTGGGAGGCGACGGCGCGGCGGTGGGAGGCGGAGGCGGCGCCGAAGAGGGCGAAGATGGAGACGAGGCTGAGGATGAGGATCATCAGCGAGATGAGGATTTCGAGGAGGGTGAAGCCGGGATCGGGCCGGCGCGCCCGGTGTCGGGCGTTCATCGGTTGGGGTCGTCCTTGTAGCCGGGGACGGCGATCACGGTGGTGAAGGTATCGCCCCAGCGGAGGGCGGCGCCTTTCTCGTGGGCGGCGGCGTTGGTGCCGCGGGCGCCGCGGGTGAGGCCGGAGAGGCCGGAGGAAGTTCTGGATTCGTAGGCGATCCACTCGTCGTCGATGCGGACGAAGCCGGGGCCTTCGGGGAAGAGGGGCAGGAGTGAGGCGGGGAGGCTGGTGGTATTGGAATCGACGGAGGACTTGAGGGTGGAGGCGGCGAGGTCGGTGGCGCCGGGGCGCTCGAGGGTAACGGTGACTTCGACGCGGTGGGGGACGATGTCGTCGAGGACGTCGTCGGCGAGGAGGTTCTGGCGGCGGAGGGCGAAGGCCTTGTCGAGGAAGCGTGTGGAATCCCAGCGGGGCTCGGGGCCCTGTTCACCCTGGACGGGGCTCCAGGCGTCGGTGTCCTGGGACCAGAAGCGGAAGCCGAGGTAGAGGACGCCTTCCATGAGGAGGGAGCACTGGTTCTGGACGAAGTTGGGGTCGGTCCACTGCTTGGAGGGGAGCATTTTGGGATCGGCGTTGAAAGCGAACTGGCCGCGGTAGAGGCGATGGACGGCGGGGTCGGGATCGAAGACGTAGAAGATTTCGTGGCGGGCGAAGGGGTCGGCGGGTGTGAAGAGGACGGTGTCTTCGGGGTCTTTGGGGACCTGGGTCGGGACGGGGTTCACGGCGGCGCCGACGCGTGTGAAGTAGAAGCGCGGGCGGCCGAGGGGGTCCGGGAAGCAGGTGAAGTTAGGGTGATAGCCGGCGGCTTCGGGTTCGCGGTGGATGGTGGCGCAGGAGATATCGGCGCGGAACTGATCGAAGAGGATGGCGGCGCGTTCGTAGGCGTCGCGGCGGACTTCGCCGCGGGACCAGATGCCGACGCCGTTGGAGAGGAGGGTGACGAGGAGGATGCCGAGGAGAATGAAGATCGCGATGGAGACGAGGAGCTCCATCAGGGTGAATCCGCGGGCTGAGGGGTGATTTCTCATGGGGCTGTGGGGGGGGAGTATACCTTCGCCTGCCGGACATGGCGCCCGGCCGGCCGAGCCCCTCCCTTTACCTTTGCCTTCCCCCTTTTACCTGTCGTTCGAACGCGGGCTCAAGAGCAGGGAAAGGTAAAGGGGAAGGTAAAGGTAAAGGGAAGGGCGACGTGGCTCGTTCGGACGCGGCCTATTTCTCCTCATGCACGTGTATCACCGGCTCCTGCTCGTACTCCACCGTGATTCCGCGGAACTCCGGCGACTCCTTCCATTCTCCCTTCGTGTACGCGTCGTCGTTCCACACGAACTCGATCTTGGCTTCGACCTGGTCGCCCCAGGCGCCCGTGAGAGTTCCGCCGTTGGGCGCGCTGAACTGCCAGACACCGCCCCGGCCGTTGGCGAAGGGTTTGTTGTTGGGGGGCATGGTCCAGCGGGGCTGGGCATTGAAGCGGAGGTTCACGCGGATGTCGACGGAGTTGTTGGGGAGGCGTTCCTCGTAGGTGACGCGGCGCCAGGTGGCGCCGGTGGCGCGGAAGGAGGCGCCGAACCATGCGGCCTGGGGGTCGTCGCACATGGCGGTGAATCGATCGTAGTAGCGGAAAGGAAAGGCATAGGCGAGGGCATTGACGTTATGGGAAGCCTTGGGTGTGCCGAAGGCGCCGCGGAAGTCGCAGGTGGGGGGCATGGACGGGCCGGTCTGGCTGATGAACGTGTAGCCGACGAGTTCCTGGTCGACGAGCAGGTAGCCCTCCTGGGGGAACCCGTTGGCGACGATGGGGATGGTCTTATCGGACTCGGCGATGCCGGCGGTGAGGGCGGCGATGGCGAGGAACGCCATGTTGAACACGCGCGCGCCGGTGTCGTGGGGAGTCGCGAGGGTACCGAGGTAGCCGCGCGTGCAGTTGATGAGGGTGTTATTGGCCGCGTCGATGCCGGCGTACCCGATCATCTCGTTGCCCACGATGATCGCGCCGCCCTCGGCGTCCATGCCGCTCACCGCGAGGATCGGCACCGTGGTCGCGACGGCGTCGATCGGAAGGGAGATCTGGAACTGGAGGTTTTTGGGCCCGTTGGTGAGGCGCAACTCGTCGATCCAGCCGATGAGGGGCGGGGAGACGAACGTGTTCGCCGACCCGCCGAAGGTCATGAGGTTCTGGTTGATGCCCATGAGCTCGCCCGAGGGGAATTTCAGGACGCGGACCCAGAAATTGTCGGGGACCCACTCCTTGGCGACATTGGACGTGAGCGACACGATCAGGAAATTGGGGCTGGCCGTGGCGCTGAGGAGCGCCGGGGCCCACATCGCGTGCGAAATCGTGTGCTCTTCCCGCGTCGCCGGATCCTGCTCGACGAACGTGATGACGTCGTCGTCGCCCGCGGAGGCGTCGGCGAGGGCGAAGGTGGGGAGGACGGCGTCGCCGGCGGCGTGGGCGGAGGGATTGGTGCCGAGGGCGCCGCGCGCGAGCGGGAAGGCGAACGTGAGGCCGCCCAGCGTGAACGTCGTGCCGCGCCACGCGTCGGTGCCTTCCTTGACGACCGGGCCCAGCCACTCGTCCCCGATGGCGATGACCGTCGGAGTCAGGTAGTTGGTGTTGTCGGTGACGTAGAAGCCCCAGAGCGACACCTGTTCGCCCTGGAAGTGATTGGCGTCCATGGTGCCGAACAGCCCGCGGGTCAGCCCGGTGAACTGGGTTGCCGTCCGTCCGGTGTACGAGACGACTTCGCGGCCGCCGATCGAGAGCCAGCCCCGGCTCGGGAAATCCACCATCGGATCCGAGGCGACGGGAGGCCCGCCCGTGCCCGCGGGGTAAACGTCCATCGACGAGGCCCCGACGGTGAGCACCACCGGCGGCGGACCGCCGCCCCCCGGCGGACCGCTTCCCAGATACGTCATCGTCGTCGCGCCGAATCCCTCGACGAGGTTGCCGCCGCCCGTGGTGAGGCGGTCCCAGACCATGGACGGAAGCGTGATACCGCCGGCGGTGATGGTGAGCGTTCCGCGGATGAGGCGGTCCATGTAGCCCCAGATCGTCACGCCGACGCCGGCCTGGTGGTCCTGCGCCGAGGTGCCGCGCGCGCCGCGGAGGCAGCCCGTGAGGGACGAGCCGCTGATCGCCGCGTACTCGATGGCCTCGTTCCCGATCTCGACCGCGCCCGTCGCCGGGAATCCGGCGAGCGAGCCCGTGAGCTGCACCGTGACGTCGGTGGGGACGAGAGCCGACGCAAGCGTCACGTGCCGGTTCTGGCCCGCTTCCGTCCACACCCCGTACGTGCCGACCGGCAGACCGTCGATCATCAGCTTCGCCTGCCCGAATTTCGTTCCTTTCCAGAACGCCCCGATGTGGTACCAGGTGTCCGGCGTGAGAGTCACGGGATGCGTGATCTGCGCGTAGGTGTGCTCGAGCGAAGAATCCTTGAGGATGAGCTTGAGGACGTTGGCGCCCTGGATGGAGTCGAACCCGTACGACACGTAGATCCGGTTGCTCCACTCCTCCGAGCCGGCGTCCATCACGGTGAACAGCGTGCTCGACGTCTTGAGCCACATCTCCGCGGACCCGGCTTCGATGTCGACGTTCCCCGGCGCGATCTGGAGGATCTGGCCGGCTCTCTGGGGAAGCGCGTTTCCGGCCATCTTGGTGCCGTTGTGCCAGGGGTCGAAGTGGTTGGTGATTTTCCAGCTGGCGCGCTCGTCGCGGCCGGTGGTAGTAGTGACCCAGGCGGGGGCGGAGCGGTCGCTCAAGGGGGCTTCGCGTGCGGCGACGCAGGCGGGCCAGGTGATGACGCGCGAGCCGAGGGGCAGCCGGAGTTCGCGTTCGAAGTCATACTGGCTGCGGCAGCGCCAGCGGAGGGTGCCGGCGGGGGCGATTTCGACGATCTGGCGGAGGTCGCACTGGGCGCCGATGGCGCCGGAGGGCAGGTCCTGGACGCCGTGGGCGGCGACGGTGACGTAGTCATAGGACTGGAAGACGAACGGGACGGTGCCGGTGCCGGCGAGGCGCCGGGAGTTGGGATTGGTGAAGTTGACGAGGATGGCGGTTTCGTCGTTCTGGGAAATGGTATTGAGGCCCCGCTGTTCGGCGAGAAACTTCATGAACTGGACCATGTCGACGAACGTGACCTTGATCATGGCCGCCGCGAGGTTGTCGGCTTCCTGCCGGGTCATCTGGTCCTCGGTGATCTTGCCGCGGAGGGCAAGCCCCTCGAGGCACGCGGCGAGCACGACGGCGCTGGCGGTATTGATGTTGATCGGGTGGCGGCACTCCGCCTCGATGAGGGCGCCGACGTCGGAGGCCGACTCCGGGATCCCCTCGACCGTGAATTCCGAGCCGTTCGGGTTGACCGCCGTCACCATGCCGTAGGCCGGGAGGCCCGTGGAAGTCACCCGCACCTTCGTGCCCTCGCCGTACGACGTCGGATCGTCCACGAACACGTCGAGCCCGGCACTGACCGGCACCACCGCCCGCACGTGCTGCGGCGCCACCCAAGCGCACGGCCGCCCGCTGTGCTCCGTCACGTAGTCGCGCAGTTCGTGCGTCCGCGCGTCCACCCGCGCCCGCACGCGGTCCGTCACCTCCACCGGCGCCGTCCGCAGGTTCACCTTCGACTGCTCGTCCTGCATCAGCGCCCCCCGCAGGCTCACCGCCATCGTGCCGTCGCCGCCCGCCGTGCGCCCCGAACTCCAGTCCACCGCGTACTCGGCGAAGCTGTCGACGTAGGGCGTGTTGAACGGCGCCCGCGCGTTCGGATTCTCCTCCGCCGTCTCGTGGCCGCGAAGCGCGCCCGCGAGCGCGTGGTTGCGTCCCGCAAGCGCCGAGTACCGGGCCTGCGCGCGGTCGTTGGTCCCCTGCGCGCCCTTCTCCTGGTGCTTCATCGAAATGGCGAACGGAATCGCGATCGCCATGAGGGCCACGGACACGACGATGACGAGGAGGAGCGCGTAGCCCCGGCGCGTTCTGTGGTGATTCCTCTTCATGACTCCCTCAGGAAAGTGACGTCCCGCGGCGGCACTCCAGCGATCGAGCAACAGCCGGATTCCCAACGGGCATTCTCCCTTTTTCCTTTGGAAATTGAGCCCCGGTCAGCCCGACTCCGTTTGAACTTGCCCCTCTCCCTCACTGCGACCCCCCCAGCATGTTCACCGTGACGCTCGCCGATTCGCCATTCTGCGCCTTCACCGTCAGCGTCGCCGGCGCCTGGTGAAACGCGGGGTCGAGCGCCCCCGTCGCGTCGAACCGGACCTCCGGCACCCCGGACACGACGATCCCCTCGGGAAGCACGGAGTGCGAATCCTCGATCAGAGCGTCGACACGGATCTCGTCCACGCACCCGTCGAGCGGCATCTCCGTCGTCCCGACCATCAGCGGCGCGTCGTTCATCTCGAACACCGCCTTCCCGGCCCGCTGCGCCAGCGGCCGGTCGTTCACCAGCAGCATCAGCGTCTTCGAGTCCCACACGATCGCCAGCTTCGACCACCGGTTCTCCGGAATCGGCAGGTTCTTCACGTCGATCTGCACTACGTCCTCCCCGCCGCCGACGAACGCATGAAGCGACCCTCCGCGGTCCACCGCGATCCCGAACTCGCCCTTCTTCGCCAGCACGGTCCGGTCCTTCCGGTGCGTCTTCGGCCGGTACCAGATCTCCGCGATCAGCCCCTGGTCGGGCGCGATCATCGGAAGCGCTCCGCAGTCGAGATGTCCGCCCTTGTCGTCGAACAGCACGCCGCGCCCCACCTGGCCGTCGTCGATGACCTTCCCGCTGTCCAGCGCCGCCTGCCGCCCCATCGCGCCGCGCAGCTGGCCGTCCTCGAAATGCCACGAGGCCATCGGCCGCCTCACCGACGTCGAGATCCACCGCCCCTCGGGGTCCACCCGCATCCACACCGGCGCGCGCGTGTTGCGCGCCGTCGTCTTCGCGTACCGGCACGTCCCCAGCACCACCCCGCGCGCCGCGCGCAGGCCGCGGTCCTTGTTCGATTCGCTGAACAGCGCGAGCCCCGCGCCCAGCATCACGGCGATGATCGACATCACCACCATGAGCTCGATGAGCGTCACCGCTGAGCGCGTGAGAAAAACTCGATCTCCGGTGCGGTCGGACCTCGCTCGCTTTGCTCGCTCGCCCCGACCGCTCCTGCGATCGAGTTTTTTCATGCGCTCAGAAGTGCTTTGCCTCCCGGGGTCTGAGACAAAGCCGGTCTGAGGGGCGGAGTCGGCAGGCTCCCCCCATCCTCGGTCGTCGAGGACCTTCTCGCCGGCCGACGGAGCATCCTGAACCGGTTTTTCCTCAAACTCCGAGTTTCTCCGAACCCTCATGTCCGCCCTACCTCCACGGAGCGACGTCGCCTTCACCTCCGTTGTCGTTCTTGTCGTCCGATCCCGCCGACCAGATCATGAACGTGCTCGGCGCATGGTAGTTGCCCGACTTCTCGCTCTTCTGCGGCCGGCACTCCTGCTCCTGCCCCGCGATCATGTACTTCATGTACTTGTCCGGCTTCGCGTAGTCGTTGTGATGGAAATACACGAACGGATTGTGGAATTCGTCGCCCAGCTCCTGCAACTGCGTGCTCTTGTAGACCGAATCGTCCGGCGCCTTCCCCGCGTCGTCCGTGTCCGTGTTCACCAGCTTCTCTTCCCAGGTCGCCATGTCGAGGTACGGACCGCCCTTCTTATTATGGAACAGGCACCAGACGAGGTTCTCCACGCCGGTGTTGAGGTCGTTCGCGCCCTTCGTCATCGGCGCGCTCGGCGGATAGTCGCCCCACTTGGACTCGTAGCTCACGAGCGCGGTCTCGATCGTCCCGATCGAGGCGCGGCAGGCTTTTTCCTTGGAAGCGCGCTTTGCCGATACGAGGGCCGGGAGGCCGATGCCCACGAGCACGCCGATGATGGCGATGACGATGAGCAGTTCGAGGAGCGTGAACGCGTTGCGTCGCATCTTATTTGGCCTCGATGAGCCTGACGTTGTCCACGGCCAGCTCCCAGGACTCGTCCTTCAGCGCGGCGCCGTAGATCCCGGCTTCGAGTGTCTTCCCCCGCAGGTCCGCCCTCAGCAGGCCGACGCGCGTGCCATTGACCCAGATGCCCCACTCGGCGCCTCCGGACGCCCCGGTGCGCTCGATCCGGAGCCGCAGGGTGCCCTCGGGGGCGTCGCCGCCGTCCTGCCAGACGGGCGGCTGCCCCGCCTGCCCCTGCCAGAACCCGATGCGGCCCTTGATCGTCCGCACGAGCCGGATGACGGGCGAATTCTTGGCATCCGCCGAGGAGACGGCGACGGTCAGCCCCGCCGTGGCGCGCGCGATCTTCGAACAGTCCAGCTCCGCCTCGAACGACAGGAACTTGTCGGTCGTCAGCCAGTACATCGTCGTCACGCCGTCGTCGCGGACCTGCCTGCCCATGAACACCGCGCGGCCGCGCTGCAGCACGATCTTCAGCCCCTCCTTCTCGCGCTCCACCCACTGGTGCTTGAGCGCCTCGGCGTCCTTCCGCTCGAAGTACTCCTCGCGCAGCGTCCGCGTCGCCGCCTCGTTCGCAAGCCGCTTTCCCCGCATCGCGAACGCGTGGTCGGGAACGCGCGAGAGGACTACGTCGAAGCGGTTCTTCGCGCCGTTCAGGTCGCGCCGCGCGTAGTCCACCGCGGCGAGCCCGCAGTTCGAGAGGATATGGTCGGGATCGGCCTCGATCCCGCGGCGGAACTGCTCCTCCCCGGCGTCGGCGTTGGTGGCGAGAATGGCGAAGCCGAGAAGCGCGTGGGCGTCGGGGTCGGCGGAGAATTCGACGGCGCGTCGAAGCGCCTCGACCGCGCCCGACGTGTTCCTGAGCCGCAGGCGCGCGAGCCCCAGCTCGCGGAACCCGACGGCGCCCGCGCCCGCCTTCAGCGCCGCGAGGAGGTTGGTTTCGGCGGAAGCGAAATCCCCGGCGTCGAGCGCGAGCCGGCCTTTTCCAAGGAGCGCCTGCGCGCACCGCGGGTCGCGCCTGAGCGCCTCGTCGTACGCCGCCGCCGCCTCCTGCGCCTTCGCCTCGCGCAGCGACGCCCAGCCGAGCGCGGCCCACGGATGCGGCGAGACCGGCGCGCGGTACGCCGCTTCCTCGAAGCACGCCCGCGCGCGCGTCCAGTCGCCGGCGAGGCCGCAGATCACGCCGAGGTTCAGCCAGGCGTCCATGCGCTCGGGGTCCGCCGCGAGCGCGGCCTTGAAGGCGGCCACGGCCGCGGCGGTGCTGCCGAGGTGGGCTTCGGCGCAGCCAAGGAGGTGGAGCCCGGCGGGGCCCGCCTGCGCCAGCTCCTCCTTCGCGGGTTCCAACCGGCCCTGGTACCAGGCGAGCGTTCCCGCGGCCAGGTGCGAGTCCGGCAGCGCCAGATTCTGGGGGGCGGCGTTCATGCGGTCCAGGTGCTCCTGCGCCTCGGCGAACCGGCCGTCGGCGGCAAACAGGATCGCCAGCCGCTGCCGCGGCTCAGGCGCGAACTGCGCGGCCTTGGTCCCCGCGGAGTACGCCTCGATCGCGCGCGTCGGCAGCCCCAGAGCCTCGTAGACACGGCCGAGCCGCGTCCACACCACATCGGCGCCGATCGGCGACTTCTCCAGAATCGTGCGGTAGAGCCGGACTTCCCGGTCGGGATCCGCCAGGCCCGTGGCGTACAGGTCCCCGAGCTTCCCCAGCGTCGGCATCTTGAATTGCATCGACAGCGCGATCTCCAGCGCCCGCGCCGCCTCGTCGAACATCTTCCGCTTCACGCAGTCTTCCGACAGAACCTCGTACGCCTTCGCGTCCGCCCCCTTCAGCCTCTCCAGCTCGCTCTGGAACCACTTCTCAGGCGTCTGCGCGAGGATCACCTCCGTGTACTGCCCCTTCTTGAATATCCTCTTCACCGTGCTGTTCTTCATCTGGAACGTCACGGTCCCGTCGTCATCCTGCCGAATGACCGTCCCCTCGATCCGCTGCCCCTGCACCATGATGACGTCCCAGAGGGGCGCCGCCGCCCCGGGCGCGGCGTCCGGGTCCGTCTTGCCGAGCTTCCGGAGAGCGTCGATTTCTTCGGGGGTGGGAAGCGCCGTCGGGTCGGCGAGGAGGGGTTTCGTGCTGGTGAAGCGCGGGTCGGGGCCGGGGCGCAGGGGGAAGGG
>JACPRD010000138.1 GCA_016190145.1 Planctomycetota bacterium
CCCCCCCCCCCCCCAACGCCCCACCACCGAACGCCGAACCCCCAACACCCAACCCGCAGGCGATCCAACAAAAAGACGGGAGGCAGGCTCGCGCCCGCCTCCCGTCCTGTGCGTCAGGTTTCTCTAGAACTTGATCGCCACGCTCAGCACGCCCGTGATCGCCGCCGCCTCCTCGTTGAACCTCCGCCCGAGCCCGCCCTCGATCACCAGCGGCCCCAGCCGCGTCCGCAGCCCGAGAAGACCGCTTCCGATGAACTTCGAGTTGTACGTCTCCTCCAGCTCGTCGTCCCAGGCGTTCGTGTGCCCCTCGACCTGCGCGATGAGCATGATGAACTCCCAGACCTGGATCGTCATCGCGAAGCCGCCGGTGAAGAAGCTGTCGAGCTCCGCATGGTCCGGATCCGTGTCCGTCGCCGAGTCCGGCACCGAGTGGAACAGCAGCCGCGTGCTCCGCGTGTAAATGTAGCCGATGTTCAGGTGGTACGACGTGATGCCCCACTTGATCGAGCCGATGAGGTTGATGCCGCCCTCGCGCGCCATCGTGTCGAGGAAGTTGCTCCGGATCGCCAGCGGTTCCTTGTACTTCAGGTTGAACCCGAAGCCGGAAACGCCGTCCTTGTGCTTCCAGAGGTTCCACTTCAGGTAGATCTCCATCGCCTTCGACCCGTCGTCGCGCTCGTCGTCGTAGATGATCTGCGAGCGCCCCTCGAACCAGAACGTGTCGTTGTGGCCGCGCTCGAGGTTCTCGCCGTAGATGTACTTGAGCCCGATCTCGATCCGCAGCGGGAAGCCGATGCGCCCCTCGATGATCCCGAGGTTGTGCGTGGCGTTGAAGTACACGTCCTCGCCCCTGTCCGTGTCGTCGAACCGCTCCTTGAACGAATTCAGGCTCAGCTTGATGTAGAACCGCCACGGGTCGAGCGTCGCGGCGGCCTCCATCGGCCAGGTGGTGTTGAGATGATGGAAGTGGTCGCCGCTCTCGTGCTGGACCGGGCCGGCCCAGAACGGGTCGCGATCCTCGATCGGCCGGTACCACGACCACTCTTTCTCCGTCAACCGCTCCTTCTCGCCGCGCTTCGCCTTGTACTGCTCCTTGGTGGCCTTGTCGAACTCGTCCGAGTAGTCCTCCTCGTACGCGTCCCGGTCGCCAAGCATGAGCGGGCCCGCATTCACGTACCCGCCATCGTCGGCCAGCACCGGCGCCGCCAGGACGAACGCCGCCATCACGGTGAAGACAGGTCTCAGCACGCTTCCCTCCTTGGCCGAATCGCGGACCGCACGGATTCCGGCGGACACCGCCGGAAACTCCGACCCCTCGAACTGCCGGCCGCGGCCCTTCGCATTCCCCATCCGCAACCGGCGTGACAGCTTGCGGCGGCCCGGAGACACGGCGGGACCGCCTCAATAGAGCGGAGAGTTTTATCGGTGGCCCCGGGGTTAGTCAAACAAAAATGAAGGAAAGGAAAGGGGGTATGAAGGGGGCCGGGGTCGCTCCAAAGGCAAAACGGGCAAGGTCTTCAGAAAAAGAACCGGCCCGGGGGTGCGCCCCGGGCCGGAGGAGAGGGCAGGAATTACCCGAGCCGGCGGCGCGCGGAGGCGAGCAGCGCGGCGAGCAGGAGGACTCCCGCGAGGCCGGCGAGCTGCGGGCTTTTCGCGGCCGCGGCGAGCGGCGTCAGTGCGGCGCGCGTCGCCGCGTTCGGAAGCCGGCGTGCGGCCGCGGGCCCCGCCGCCGCGTACGCGCGGCTGAAGGACCGTCCGGCGGCGGAGGGCTCGGCGACGCCCGCGCGCCAGGCCATCAGGGATTCGACCTCGGGAGTCACGCCGCCCCACGCCGCGGTCGCTACGAAGCATTTGCGGCTGTGGTTGCTGGAGCCGGGTCGGACTCCGAATTCGAAATCGTCGCCGATGCGGAACGACTGCGCGAGGCTGAACGGGCCGGTGAGTCCGGTGTCGTCGACGAACAGGATGCGCCAGTAGTAGACGGTGTCGCGCTGGAGGTTCACAGGGATGGAGAGGTCGGGGCAGCGGGTGTCCTTGGGCACGGGGCCCGCGATGCCGACGACGCCGCTGTCGAAGTTTACGACGGCGAACGTCGGGTCGTCGGAGACCTGGAAGCGGAGCGAAGCGGCGTTGCCGCCGCAGTTCGCGTCGCGGAAGATCGCGCTGAAGACGGGCTGCTCGTCGACCACCGGGTCCACGAACCCTCCGTCGCCCGTCTGAGCGCCCTGCGAGGATTCGTTGACGAACAGCGTGTCGGGCGCCGTCGGCGCCGCCGCGATTTCGGCCGTGAACGTGAAGGCCGGCGAGAAGGCCCCGAGAGTCCCCGCGCCGTCCATCGCCTGCACACGCCAGAAGAAAACGCCCGGAGGGCCCGCGACGACGATCGTCGAGGGACCGACGAAGAACGTGACCGGAGCCGCGAACGCCGCGGTCGTGTCGATCTGCCAGTTGTACCCCAGGATGATCCCCGCGCCGCAGGGCGTCGTGTCCGTCGAGTCCGTCCAGTCGAACGTGATGGGCCAGGACGTGCAGGTTGCGTCCGCGGGCGAGAGAAGCGTCGGCGTGGAGGGCGGAATCGCGTCCGCGCACGTGATCGCGAAATCGTCCACGAACCAGCCCGCGAACCCGTCGACGCTGAAGTCCGCGGTGAAGTTGAACCGGATCTTGATCGTCGGTACCGCACCCACCATGGCCGTGATGTCCACCACGTGCGTGTGCCAGGTTCCCTGCGCCGCGCAAAGAAGCGTGCCGGTGCCGTCGCTTCCCAGCGTGTGAGTCCCCAGCACCGCGTCCGTCGCTCCGTTCAGCACGTCGAGATCCCGGATATCCCAGAAGTATCCGCTGCTCTCCGTGTCGTAGTTGCAGGCGAACCGCAGAACCACGCTTCCCCCCAGGGACGTCACGTCGATTTCCGGGCTCGTGGCCGAACCGAATTCGTCGTTGAAGTAGGCGGTGTCGTCGTTGAAGTTCAGGGAAGCGACGCCGCTCAGGAAGGATGGCGCACCGTCCACGGTGGCGGGCAGCGCGTCGCATTTCCACTCCGACCCGAGGATCGACGGAGGATCGGTCACCCACCCCGCCAGCTGGAATCCTCCCGTTCCCACGTCGAAGTTGTCCGTGACCGGCGCGACGAGCTGCGCGGATGCGGGAACCGCGCAGGCCAGCACCAGGACTGCGACGAACGATGCTCCGAGCACGCTTCTCATGTCGAGGACCCCCCATGGATGTTGCAGCGCGATGTTCCGAATCGATCTCTTTGAGCCCCGCAGGATGCCAGCCAATCCGGGATTCGGCAAGTCTTGAATCGGCACCCGATTCATGACCGGGACCGCTGCCTCCGCCCGCCGCGTTCGATCCAGCGGGAGCGTGGGGAAGGTAAGGTCATGGTCGTCTGCGAGGGAACGCGGGGCGGGGGTGCTCTTGAAAAAGAAACCCCGCCGGATCTCGCGATCCGGCGGGGTTGGGCTTCTTCCAGGTCACCTACAGTCTGCGGAACGCCGCCACGGCGAGGCCGGCGAGCAGGGACAGGAGCGCCCAGCACGTTCCAGGAGGGCAGGAGGCCGCGGCCGCGAGGGGCGCCAGGACCGCCCGGGTCGCCCCGCGGCGGAGTTCCGATCCCTGGACGACCGACGCCGTTCCGGGGCCGAATCCCGCGTAGGTCCGGCTGAACGCCCGGCCGATGACCGAGGTCTCGAGGATGTCCTCGCGGAACCCGGCCAGCCGGCCGACCTCCGCCGCGCCCGACCCGAACGACGCCGACGCGACGAAACACTTCCGACTGTGGTTGCTGGACCCCGGCCGGACGCCGAAGTCGAAGTCGTCGCCGATGCGGAAGGACTGGGAGAGACTGAACGGTCCCGTGAGTCCACCCGCGTCCGTGAACTGGATGCGCCAGAAGTAGACGGTGTCCCGCGCGAGGTTGATGCCGAGGCTCAGGTCCGTGCACCGACCGTCCTTGGGAAGGGGCGGAGCGACGGCGATCGCGCCGGAGTCGAAATCGACGAGCGTGAACGTCGGGTCGGTGGACACCTGGAACCGCAGGCCCAGGGCGAAATCGGTGCTGTTGGGGTCGCGGTAGATCGCGCTGAACACGGGCTGTTCGTCGATGACCGGATCGACGAATCCGGACTGGCCGGACTGGGCGCCGTTCACGGATTCATTGACATGAAGCGTGTCGGCGAGGCCGGGAACGAGCGGAGGTTCGATGGTGAAACTGAACACCGCGGAGTCCGGGCTCGGAAGGCCTCCGACATCCACCGCACGCACCCGCCAGAAGTAGGTTCCCGGCCCGAGAACCGGAGTCGTGTCCGTGGACGCGGCCGGAGTGGACGAATAGGTGAAGGGTACGACGGGCGGGTTGGTGGTGCCGACTTCGACGACGTAGTTGGCGATTCCGGAGGGGCCGCACGTGGACGTGTCGGTCGAATCGGTCCAGTCGAGGACGACTCCGGGGGGACTTGGAACGGTGCTGGCGTCCGCCGGGAGGAGAAGCGTCGGGGTGGAGGGTGCGATCGTGTCGATGCAGACGTTCGTGACCGAGAGGTTGTCGACGAACCAGCCGTCGTACGTGTTGAATCCAGCATCCGTGGTGTCGAAACCGTATTGAATCCGGAACGAGGTCGCCGCGCCCAGCGTCGCCGTGATGTCGACGACATGAGCGTGCCATGCTCCCTCCCCCGGACAGGGAATCTGGGGTGCGATCGCATCGTTGCAGAAAACGAAGGTCCCCAGGACGGCTCCGCTGGTCCCGTCGAGGATCGCCATGGAGCGGATGTCGTAGGTTCCGTCATCCGAGATCCAATCCGGTTCCTCCGTGTCGTAGTTGCACTGGAACGTCACCGTGACCGGTGCGCCCGTCACGACCAGGACCGGGCTGGTCGCCGTGCCGGTGTTCGTCGCCCCATTCTCGTAGTCCGTGTCGTCGTTGTAATTCAGCGATCCTGCCCCTGCGAAAGTCGGTCCCCCGGGTCCCGGACCCACGAGTCCCGCAGGGAGTTCGGCCCCCAGCTCCAGGCCATCCACCTTCCATCCCACGCCCCCGACTGCGGCGGTGAACGTCCAGCCGCCGAGATCCGGCGCGGTTCCGCCTGCGCCCTCGAAATTGTCGGTCACCTGGGCGAGTGCGGGCGCTTCCATCATTCCGAGCGCCGCCAGCGCCAACGCGCACGTCACCGCACCACGAAGCACGACGTTTCCCTCTCTCACGGTCTGCCTCCCGGGCGTGTCGGCGCCCAAATCGAGTCGTTAACGGCGGACCGGACGGGGGGTGTCCGAAGAGGGATCACGATGATGAGAGTCGCGCTGCCACCTGCATCCCCGGCGGAATCGCCATTGAAGGGGAAATAGCTACCTGATTTACGGCAGAAGTCAAGCGTAAAGGGACGCAACGCCGTGTAAAGGCGGTTGCCATTCCGGGGATTTCGGCCGACACGCCAAGACGGCCGAATGAATCGCCGGCGCCCTCTCCCCCCGGTTCCTCCTTGATGTTGCTCTTTTCCCTTTTCTCTTTGTCCCTGCCCCTACTCAACCCCCTCACACCCGGTCACCCCCCGATTCCCAAACGGCCCGTTCCGGACCATCACCACCGGATCCGCCGGGTCCTCCTCCACCTCCGGGTACTCGTGCACCGTCCCCTTGAAATTCCGCAGCACCAGCTTTCCGTCCGCCCAGCTCTCGACGTAGTTCGGCACCATCGGGATCTTGCCGCCGCCGCCGGGGGAGTCGATCACGTAGTGCGGAATCGCCAGCCCCGAAATCCACCCGCGCAGCCCGCGCATGATCTCGAGCCCCTTCTCCACCGTCGTCCGGAAATGGTTCGTGCCCTTCGTGATGTCCGCCTGATAAAGGTAGTAGGGCCGCACCCGCGCCGCCAGCAGCCCCTTGAACAGCTTCGCCAGCGCCTCCACGTTGTCGTTCACGCCCTTCAAAAGCACCGTCTGGTTCATCAGCGGGAAGCCCGCGTCCGCCAGCCGGTTGAGACTCGCGATCGCCTCCGGCGTCAGCTCGTCCGGATGGTCGAAATGCACCATCATGTACAGCGGGTTGTACGGCTTCAGCCGGTCGCACAGCTCCTTCGTGACGCGCTGCGGCAACGCGCTCGGAATGCGCGTCCCGATCCGGATGATCTCCACGTGCGGGATCGCCCGCACGTTCTTCACGATCTCCACCAGCGGGTCGTCCTTCAGCATCATCGGATCCCCGCCCGACAGCACCACGTCCCGCACCTCCGGGTGCGCCGCGATGTAGTCGTACGCCCGCCGCAGCTGGTCCTTCGAAATCGACTCCGGGTCGCTCACCTTGCGCTTGCGCGTGCAGTAACGGCAGTAGAAGGCGCACTGGTGCGCCACGTAGAACAGCACCCGGTCCGGATAGCGGTGCACGAGCCCCGGCACGGGACTCATCCTCTCCTCCGCCAGCGGATCGTCGAACCCGAACCGGTCCTCGAGCTCCCGCTCGTCCGGCGCCACCTGCTTCATCAGGTGCTCCGGATTCCCCTTCGACTTCATCAGGTCAAGCCAGTACTTGTTGACCCGAAGCTGGAAGACGTCGTCGACTCTCTTCGCCACCAGGGGGTCCTGGTCGGGGAACTCCTCAACCCACTGCTTCGCGTTGTTGATCCCCTCCGCGAGAAGTCTCTGCCACTCTTCCACAAACGATCTCCTAAAGGGGGAAGTACTTTCCGAGGATCACCTTGTCGTCCCCGGCCGTGTAGAAGTCCCGGATCCGTCCCAGGATTTCGTAGTTGAGTTTCCTGTAGAACGCGAGCGTGCCTTCGTAGCCGCTTCTGGAAGAGGTCTCCGCGACGAGGCTCCGGCCGCGGGCGGTGCGGACGTCGTCCTCGCAGTGCTCGACGAGGATTCGCCCGACGCCGCGGCCGCGGCAGTCGGGGTCGACGGCGACCCAGTAGAGCTCCCAGCTCCCGTCGCTCAGGCTCGCCAGCCCCCAGCACGCGTAGCCGACCGGGCGGCCGTCGTCCTCGGCGATCGCGAACCGGTAGTCCGTCTGTCCCGGGTTCGCGAGGGAGTAGTCGGCGAGCTCGCACCCGACCGCCTGCTCGGCGGCGTTGAAGTTCCCCGCGCGGGCGAGGAGCCCCGCGATGACGTCCCGGTCACCCGCGCGCAGGGCGCGCAGCGAGATCGTCGCCAACACGCGTGCTCCTTTCCCAGGCCCACAGGGCCAGGCGCTCGAGAAGTTCCTCGTGCGACCACCCGTGCGCGGCCGCCGAACGCGCGAACCCCGCGTCCGCCGACAGGTCCGGGTTCGGGTTGACTTCGAGGATGAACGGCCGCCCCGACGCGTCGCAGCGGAAGTCCACCCGCGCCACGTCGCGGCACCCTGTCAGCCGGAACGCCCGCAGCGCCAGCCGCCGCAGCCGAGCCGCCGCCGGTCCCGCCAGCGCCGCCGGACACACCGGCACCGTCGACCGGTACTCCACCGACTCCGGCGCCCACTTCGCGTCGTACGACACGAACCGCGGCTTCCCCGCGGGCATCGTGCTGAAATCGATTTCGCTGATGGGAAGCGCCGTCGGCCGCGGCCCGGCGATCGCGACGTTGAACTCCCTTCCCTCCAGGAACTCCTCGACCATCGCGGGCTGGTCGAACTTCCTCACCACCTCCGCGACCTGCTCGTGCAGCTCCGCCTCCGTCCGGACCACCGACCTGTCCGTCAGCCCCACCGACGCATCCTCGTGCAGGCACTTCACGATGAGCGGAAACCTGAGCCCGTCCGCCGGGCACGGCGTGTCCATGACGCGCCCGCGCGGCAC
Organism: Planctomycetota bacterium; assembly: GCA_016190145.1. GTDB lineage: Bacteria > Planctomycetota > MHYJ01 > WSZJ01 > WSZJ01 > WSZJ01. The sequence continues at coordinate 7,769 of JACPRD010000138.1, forward strand.
CGGCAGGCCCCATCCCGCCAGGAATTCTTTGCACCGCGCCTTGTGCAGGCAGAGCTCGATGGCCCCCGCCTGGCATCCCGTGAACGCCGCGCCCGCGCGCTCCAGCTCCCGCGCGACCTCCGCCTCCGCGAACGAATCCGCCTCCAGTCCCTCGACCAGGTTGAACACCACGTCCGGGGTCAGCCGCGAAAGCGCCTCGTGCACCGACCGCGGGGAGGTCACCGGCATCCACACCACCTCGTGCCCCCGCGCCTCCAGCGCGCGCGCGACCGCCCCCACCGTACTTCGGATGTCGTCGTGTGTCGGTGCTTCGCCCGGACAGCTTTGCAGCGTGTCGTCGTACGCCAGCGCGATGCGGCGCGGTCTCAAGAGGCTCACCGGAGGCTGAAGTGTGCGGGCGGGGCGACCGTGCTCGATCCGGCCGCCAGCCCGAGGCGCGCCACCGCGACGTCGAGAACCCGCCGCACCAGCGTGTTATAGGAAAGACCTGCCGCCCGCGCCGCCTTCGGGAAGCACGAGTTCTGTTCCGGCTGCGGCAGGATTCCGGGAAGAGGATTGACCTCGAGGATCTGGGGACGGCCTGAGGCGTCGAGCCTCACGTCGATCCTCGCCCAGTCCCGGATCCGCAGCGCGCTCCACGTACGGAGGCAGATCGCCTCGATGTCGTCCTTCAGTTCGAGGTCGACCTTCGCCGGGCACTCGAAGATCTCCAGCGGCTTCTCGCTCGTGTCCCAGACCCACTTGGCTTCGTACGAGTAGATCGGGTTGACGCCGGGCGGCAGGGTATCGAACTTGATTTCCACGATGGGCAGGCAGCGCAGGTTCTCGCCGTTTCCGATCATCGCGACGGTGAACTCCCGCCCCGGGAGCCACTCCTCGACGATCGCCGGCTCGTGGTACTTCCCGAGCACGCGCGCGATCTCGCGCCCGAGCTCGTCCTCGTCCTTCACGACCGCGCTGTTCACGATCCCCTTGCTCGAGCCCTCCTCGAGCGGCTTCACGATCATGGGGAATTTGAGAAGCGGTTTTCCGGGGGCCGGCAGCGCGCCTTTTTTCGCGAGGATGGCCGCGACGTCGTCGGGCGTCTCGACGAGGCGGAACGCCGGCGTCGGGATCCCGTGCGCCTGCAGGACTTCCTTCGTGCGCGCCTTGTCGAGGGAGATCGCGAGCGTGACAGGGTCGCTTCCCGTGTACGGGATGCGGAGCAATTCGAGGATCGCGGGGATCTGGCTTTCGCGTCCCGAGCCCCACAGTCCCTCGGCGACGTTGAACACGATGTCAGGCCGCTCGTTCCGGAGCTTCTCGTACGCGTCCTCGTCGGCCTCGACGAGCACAACCTTGTGGAACTCTGCGAGCGCCGCGCGGATCGCGTCGATCGTTTCCTTGTCGTCGCACTCCGCGAAGAAGTCGGGCGGAAGGTCCTTCCGGTTGAGGCCGGGAATGGAGTCTCTCTTCAGGTTGAAGACGAGCGCGACCTTCATGCAGCAGTTCCCCCCAGGGCCGAGCTCCGGCGGGGCGCCGAAGCAATTGTTAGGCCTATGTTCCCTCTTCCGTGATTTTCCTCCCCCCAACCCCTTGGGGGGCGGCCGTTTTCCGTCACAGCCTTTAGTAGTATAGCGATCCCCTTCGTGCAATCAAGTACACGACCTGAATTTCCCCTAACCTGGCGCTTCGCAAAGCGCGTGATGGCGCGGGTTTCAGCGTCACCGCGGGAATCGCCGCAGTTTTCTTTTTATCTTCGTAGTTTTGTTTTCGGCGCAGCGCGCGCCAGGGCGGGAGGGCGGGAGGGCGGAACGGCAGGGCGA
>JACPRD010000129.1 GCA_016190145.1 Planctomycetota bacterium
CGTTCGGGCCGATGACCGGGCCGGTGGCGACGGTGAACAACCCGTACAGCAGCCCGACGGACTACACGGCCTCCAAGGCGTGCGCGGTTTCGTTCGTCGCAGGGTTCAACATGGCTTCGGTTTACGTGAACCAGAGTCACCGGCGCGCCTGGCACGACACGTCGGGCGGCTGGGGCAGTTCGGGCGGCGGTCCGAGGCACCCGGAGTACAGCTACACCTCTCCGACGTGCTTCGCCGACGGCATGACCATGACCTCGAACTGTCTCAATTCGAACCCGGCCGACACGGGTTACATGAGCGCGTACAGCTCGAGCTTCAAGCCCTACCAGATCGAGCCTACGGCCGCCGGGATCGGCTGGTCGTGGGGCGGCGGCGGCGGCGGGACGGGCGCGAATTTCTGGGACAACGGCTGTGACCTCCAGAACTTCGGCGTCTACATCAACAACGTCCGCCGGGAACGGTTCCATACCTACTGGGCCGACGAACTCCCGAGCCCCGACGTCACCATCGAAATGACCGTCAAGCCCGAAGTCGACCTCTGGAACTGGGCGACACGGAGCAAGCAGCACACCGTTTCCGGCGGCTGGGGCAGTCCCTACACGATCTACCCCTGCAGCCGCCAGTTCCTGTTCGAGTGGGGCACCGGCGCGACGACCAGCAACTACGCCATGAATTACCGCGCAGCCTGCTACGTCCAGCTCAGCCGCGTGTACCTCGAAATGTACTCCGCCCAGGAAGCGAAGTTCTACGTCATGTACGTGGATCACCAGTGGAAGCCGCATACGTGGCATCACGTCGAAGTGAGCTGGGTGGCCGCCTATAACGCTCTGGTGGGCGGCACGTCGGTCCAGGTGCCTCACAACGCGATGCTGTTCGCAGACGGCGTCCCGTGCAGCGGAATCCTGAGCGGTGACCCCCTTGGGCCCGACGTCAACACCAAGCTGGGGATGCCGGTCTATCCGTGCAAAGCCATGGTCCTGCCGTTCATGGTCCATCCGACGTCGCCGAACAACGACGTCGGCACCGGGCCGCGCCTGGACATCGGAAGCTGCCTCGCCAACGACGGATCGTTCGGCATGAGCCAGCCCCGCTTCCACGGCTTGATCGACAACATCGTGATGCACCACTGGAGGAGTCACGATGCGGCGTTCACCCCCCGCAATCGGTACCACAGCGTCTCGTACTACGACGGCTCGACGTACAAGAGCGGCACGGGGTACAAGCTGGAGAAGGCGGGCGTTTACAAGAAGCGTCTGACCTATCTCGAGACCGAGTGTTCGACGAAGGACGTGACGGTGGGGACGTTGACATGCACGCACTACCATCCGTTCCACGTGCACTTGTACGGGCATGACGGGAGCGCTCCGACGACGTCGTTCGGTCACATCACGCCGGCCCTCCGGATGAAATCGGGTGGGTCGTACGTGGATGCGTACTACTACGACGGTTGCGCGGGTCTTCCGATCAAGTCCAAGATCACGCCGGGCTCGGAGCTCTACTACATGGGGTGGTTTGAGATCGCTTCGCTGGTTCCCGTGACGATGTCGCCGATCCTGTGCGACATCACGCTGACGTACTTCACGGAGCCGGTGACGTATTTCAGGCTCTCGAGCGCGGAGGCCAAGAAGTAACCTGCCGGTAACATCCCGGGTCTGCGGTATCAGGTCAGGGATGGTCAGGCGAAGGGAATTCAGGACGCAAGTTGTTAGTGCATAGTGACTTGGAATCGACGGTCCCCGTGCCCCGCAAGGGGCACGGGGATTGCGATTAGGACCCAGAGTCAGTGGGATCCTGCGAGAGCGGGATCGGACAGATTTCAGGGTTCATCCTAGGAGGTGTTACATGAAGGGAATCATCCTGGCAGTGGCGTTGGTTGCCGTGATCGCGGCGCCGATGCTGGCGTTTGCCTGTCCCCCTCCGCCGGCCCCCGGCTATGACGGCCCGGGCGTTGGTGGCGGTCCCGATCCGGGCGCTGAGACTCCGGACCTGACGGACACGGGTGGCGACGACTCGGACAGTGGTGGCGCGTCCGATCCGGATGCTGGCACCAGCGAGTGCGTCCTCTAAGTTCTGATCGAGCCTGGAAGCACCCGACACCGCCGAGCGATTGGCGGTGTCGGTCTATTTTGGGGGGCACAGATTGTTACGCTGCGGTAACTGACTGAGGACGTGTAACATGGCCTTCCTGGAAACCGCTCCTGTCATTTGTGTAAGTAATTTGAGCAAAGCACTTTATGACAGTACTTAGTTTATTTTGGTCCGGCACATTCCTTGCGATATGTCCTTCCGTCCTGAACACAAGAGAAACCAAGTTACTCAAGGAGAAAAGCCATGAAGACCGCGATCCTCGCCCTCGCGCTCGTCGCCGTGATCGTTGCCCCGATGATGGCTTTCGCCTGCCCTCCCCCGCCGGCCCCCGGTTACGATGGCCCGGGCGTGGGTGGCGGTCCTGATCCCGGCGCCGAGACCCCGGATCTGACGGACACGGGTGGCGATGACTCGGACAGCGGCGGCGCCTCCGACCCGGATGCCGGCACCAGCGAGTGCGTCCTCTAGACCAAGCCAGGCTGGAAACGACCGCGACACCGCCGATGACCTCGGCGGTGTCGGTTTTTTGGCGCGGGGTGCCCGGGATCGGCGGTAGCGTGAACCCCAAGGGCCAAGGAACCGCACAAAGAGTCAATCCCTGGCCCCAGCCCGGCTCCACCCCGATTCGCGACTTGGAGTTGATCCTCTGTGATTCGAGAGTTTCCTTTGCCCTTGGGTATTAGCGCTTCCCCCTGTCTCCCAGGTTCATTGTCCGAATTACCCTCGACCTTCTTCACCTCCGACCTCGCCTCGTTACCGCGGCGTAACAGCGACGGACCGCGTAACGGAGGCCCTGAACGCCCTTCTCGGGATTCGCACACCTAAATCACTTGTCCACAAATGTTTATGGAGGATTCGCGAGAGAATTGACCGCGGCACGACCCTTGCGATAGTATCCTCCGTCGTCACCAATCAAAAACTCAGGTAACTCAAAGGAGAAAATCATGAAGACCGCGATCCTCGCCCTGGCGCTCGTCGCCGTGATCGTTGCCCCGATGATGGCCTTCGCCTGCCCTCCCCCGCCGGCCCCCGGTTACGATGGCCCGGGCGTGGGTGGCGGTCCTGACCCCGGCGCCGAGACCCCGGACCTGACGGACACGGGCGGCGATGATTCCGACAGCGGTGGCGCCTCCGACCCGGATGCCGGCACCAGCGAGTGCGTCCTCTAGAGCCGGACGATGACCTCAATCACCGACGCCGCCACCTTGGCGGCGTCGGTTGTTTTTTGTCCCATCCCAAGCACACAACTCCCCACAACTTCCCACCACAGAATCATCCGGTATAATCTCGCCTCCGCACCCGCCCACTTTCCCACGCCCTCCGTGGAGCCCCGATGAAAACCTTCGGCCTCGTCGTCATCATCGCCGCCGTCACCGCCGGAATCATCCTCTTCCTGAGAAAAGGCTCCGAAGTCCAGACCGATCACTCCGAACTCCTCAGCCAGCTCCACGACCCGAACTGGACCGTCCGTCGGACCGCCGCGAATGAACTCGCCGCACGGCAGAAACCCGCCGCCTTCCGGGCCCTCCTCACCGCGACGCGCGAAGAGCAGCCCGAGGTCCGCGTCGTGATCGATCGCGCGCTTCAGTCGGCGCGCGACCCTCAAACCCTCGAGTGGCTCACCACACAGGGTCTGAAATTCCCGGACCGGTGGACCCGCTACTACGCGGTGAAGACCGTCGCGGCGCGCAAAGGAGCACAAAGCGTCGACCTGCTCCTGCCTCTTCTCGGAAAGAACTACTGGCAGGTCCAGCTGGCAATCCTTCAGGCGATCGAACAGAACCGCACTCCGGCCGTGACGAATGCGGTCGCCGCCGTGGCAGGGCCGGGAAACCACTGGCAGGTGAGGCAGGAGGCGATCCGACACCTCGGGGCGGCCAATACCGCAGATGCCGCCCGGTTCCTCCTCACGAGCGCCGCCCCCGCTTCAGACCAGGATCCGGATCCGACGACGGAGTGGGCGGTCGAGGAGGCGCTGAGTTCGATGAGCGGGCCGGCGCTCGACGCGATCGCCGACGAGATCAGCCGGAACCCCGACCCGGCCCGGCGGCTGCTGGCGATCAAGGCGGTGGGACGCGCGAAACACGAGCCCGCGCTGGCCGAACTCAAGAAGGCGTTTTCGGACAAGTCCACGCCTCAACCGGCGAGAATCGCGGCGATCCGCGCGGCCATCGTCGCGGGCAGGAAGGCGGGCGCGGACTTCGGGATCGACAGCCTGAGCAGCGAGGAAGTGCCGGTGCGGCTGGAGGCGGCTTATGCGCTGGCCGAGGTCGACCTCGACGAGCCGCAGATCACGGCCATTCGTGAACTCATCGCCAAGGAACAGAACTGGAGGGTCCGGCAGGCCCTTCAGATCGCCATTCAACCCCGGTAGGTCGCGGAGGCGTTCCCATGAAGAGACTCGCCGTGCTGATGGTGCTCGCGACCGCGGGGGCTCTTCAGGTCCGCGCCGATCATGGCGCGCCGACGACGCGTCCGGTCGCGCCGCCGGAGGTGATTCCCGCGGTGGAGGGCGAATCGGCGCCGGTGGAGCTGGCGGCGGACGGATACAAGGTGAAGCTGTCGTGGTTTCCGGCGGCGCCGCGCCCGGGCGACCTCGTCCGATTCCGTGCCGAGATTCTGCCGCCCTCTCCCGACGCCACCCTGGTCGTGAAGGCGGGCGTCACGCGATCGGGGCCGGGGAATGCGGCCGTGCTGATTCCAGCGACGAAGCTCGAACCGGAGGGCGGCGCCGCGTACACGTGGCAGGCGGTCTTCTTCACCGACGGCATCTACCAGGTGGACATCGCGATCGACGACCTGTCGATGGGCAAGTCGGTGGCGGTTTCGCACACGCTCACGATGGGTCAGGTCGAGTCGAAGGTGGCGATTTACGGCGTGGCGATCGGCGGGCTCGCCGCGATTGCGATCGTGCTCGCGTTCGGGCTCCGGCGTCCGACCGAAGCGGCTCCGGCATCGGAACCGGCCTGAACTACGAGCTTCGAAAAACGTCGCGCGGGGCGACCCTGAGAAGAAACCGGTCGTCGTCGTGGTGGCGCGGATAGTCGCGGGAGTTGATCTTGATTGGAAGCGTGGCGGAGGAACGGCCTCGGCAGGACGACATCCCCTTCTCCTCCTCCTCAGCCGTTCCGCCCGCGCAGTCGGAAAACGGACACCCGTTGCCGTGTGCCGCCATTACCAGCGCGAGTCTTCCGCGGATCTGAGCCGGTATCGCCCGTACGCGTCGACGTCGATGCGGCAGCCGGGGCGGACGAGCGATCGCAGCTGGCCGCGCGCGAGCGGGACGAGCAGGCGCGATTCCAGGAGGGCGGCCTCCAGGGCCCGGGTCCATTCGGCGCGCGCGGCGGAGTCGGTGGCGGAGTCGAGGGCATCGAAGAGGGGTTCGAGGCGGGAGCGGCCCGCGACGATGGGGCGGAAGGGGTCGAAGAAATCGGAGGGGGCCGGCGTCGGGGCGGCGAAGCGCGCGACGCGGACGGCGGGGAATTCGCCGGGGGCGGGCGCGGCGGCGGTCGTGCCCGCCTGGCGCAGGAGGGCACGCAGGGCGGCGGCGAGCAGGACGGACTCGGGGTGGCCGTCGTCCC
>JACPRD010000017.1 GCA_016190145.1 Planctomycetota bacterium
CGTATAGCCTTGTCATCCCGCCCGCGCCGCCGTAAACTCTGCCCCCTCGACACGGGCAGGTAGCTCAGTGGTAGAGCTCTGGACTGAAAATCCAGGAGTCACCGGTTCAACCCCGGTCCTGCCCATCCGGCGTGCGAAACCCGACCCGGTTCGCGCGCCGGCGCTGTTTCCAGGAGGCGCCTTCCGCCGCTTCCCGCCCCGCCTTCGTGTTACGATACGCGGCTCATCCATATCACCCGGAGCAAACCATGAAGGCGTTGCGCATGTTCGGCGGCTGGATCCTCCCTGTCGGCGTCACCGTCATCATCGCGCTCGGGTACCGCCATCCGATCCTGGGCGGGGAGCGCGAGGAGATCGACAAGCAGCAGAAGAAGCTGCGGAAGATCCACGACATCCTGCGCGAGGGGTACGTGGAGGAGGTCGAGACGGCGAAGCTTTACGACGGGGCGGCGAAGGGAATGCTGTCGAGCCTCGACACGCACAGCCAGTACTTCACGGCCGAGGAGATGAAGGAATTCGAGATCGACACCGAGGGGCATTACGGCGGGATCGGGGTGCAGGTGGAGTTCACGGGGGACGGGCTGGAGATCCAGACGGCCTTTGAGGACACGCCGGCATTCAAGGCGGGGCTCGTCGCGGGCGACCGGATCATCGACATCGACGGGCATTCGACGGAGAGCATGAACGCCACGGAGGCGGCGAAGTACATCCGCGGGATTCCGGGGACGGAGGTCAAGCTCACGCTCGTGAGGCGCGCGTCGGGGAAGACCGAGCTGCTGCCGATCGTGCGGGCGGAGATCCGGATTCCGAGCGTGAAGGGTACGACGTTCGTGGAGGAGAAGTCGAAGATCGGGTACGTGCGGCTGGTGCAGTTCCAGGAGGATTCGTTCGACAAGATCAAGGCGGCGATCGACGGGCTTCTGGCGAAGGGGATGAGGGGGCTCGTGATCGACCTCCGGTTCAACGGGGGCGGGCTGCTGCAGCAGTCGGAGAAGATTTCCGACCTGTTTTTGACGCAGGGCGTCATCGTCGAGACGAAAGGCCGGCTGGAGCACTCGAACGAGCGGGTCGAGGCGGTGGCGGAGGGGACGTATCCGGAGTTCCCGCTGGCGATCCTGGTGAACGACGGCACGGCGAGCGCGAGCGAAATCGTGTCGGGGGCGCTTCAGGACCACAAGCGCGCGATCCTCGTGGGTTCGAAGACGTACGGCAAGGGTTCAGTGCAGCAGTATCTGAAGGAGGACCTGGGGGACGGGACGGGGTTCAAGTACACGATCGCGCGGTACTACACGCCGAAGGGGCGGTGGATCGACCGGAAGGCGGGGAAGGATTACGGGCTCGAGCCGGACATCCAGGTGGATCTGACGCCGGAGGACACGCTCAAGCTGATGGAGCACTGGCGGAAGGTGGATGCGAAGGAGAAGAGCGACTTCGTGGACGTGCAGCTGCAGCGCGCGGTGGACGCGGTGAAGGTGGCGCTCCTGGTGGAGAAGCGGTAGGGACCTGTGAAGGATCTTCTCTGCCTCGGGATCGAGACGTCGTGTGACGAGACCGCCGCGGCGGTCGTGCGCGGGGGCGTCGAGGTCCTGTCGAACGTCGTGCGGACGCAGGTGGAGATTCACCGCATCTTCGGCGGCGTCGTTCCGGAGATCGCGTGCCGGGCGCACGCCGAGGCGATCGGGCCGGTGGTGGACAAGGCGCTGGCGGACGCGGGGGTCAAGCTGGACGCGGTCGGCGTGATCGCGGTGACGTCGCAGCCCGGGCTGATCGGGGCGCTTCTGATCGGGGTTTCGGCGGCGAAGGCGCTCGCGCTCGGGGCAGGGAAACCGATCGTGGGAGTGGACCACATCGCGGCGCACCTGTACGCGAACCGGCTCGTGCACCCGGACCTGCCCTACCCGAACGTCGGCCTCGTCGTTTCGGGCGGGCACACGGCGCTCTATCACTCGACGGGCCCGGCCGACCACGAAAAGCTGGGCGCGACGAGGGACGACGCCGCGGGCGAGGCGTTCGACAAGGTGGCGAAGATCATGGGCCTCGGCTATCCCGGCGGCCCGCTCATCGACCGGATGGCGCGCGACGGAAACGCGAAAGCGGTCGCGATGCCGCGGCTCGACGACGGCGGGCCGGACTTCTCGTTCAGCGGCGTGAAGACCGCGGTGCTCTACAAGTGGAAGGGCCAGAACGCGGGCAAGGGGAAGCGGCCGAAGGCGGCGCCCCCGCGGCCGAAGCCGGAGGACCTGGCGGCGTCGTTCCAGGAAGCGGTGGTGGACGCGCTGGTGTCGAAGACCCTGCGGGCGGCGGCGGAGCGCGGAGTGAAGGCGGTCGCGGTCGGCGGGGGCGTGGCGTGCAACTCGCGGCTCCGGGAGCGGATGGGGGAGGCGTGCCATGCGGCGGGGTTGAGGCTGTACGTGCCGCCGGTGATGTACTGCACGGATAACGCAGCGATGGTGGCAGGATTGGGGTCGGCGATGTTCGGGATGGGGAGAGTGTCGACGCTGGAGCTGGATGCGGTGGCGACGGTTTGACGGCGTTCCCAGGCCTCATCGACTTTGATCCTCTTTTATCGCTTTTCCAGAGCCTTTCTTATCGCCGTTCATCGCCGTTCATCGGCCGGTGTTCTTGAAGAAAAAAAGAGAAAATCGATGAACGGCGATAAGAAAGACTTTGGAAAAGCGATCAAAGAGGATGAACAGCGATTCAGCCATCCACCGCCTTCCCTCCCTCCGCAGCTTCTCAGGAATTTTGAATTATGAATTTTGAATTATGAATTCTGCGGGCAGAATGCCCCCCACATGACCCCCCGCGAACTCCTCCGTATCCTCGACGGTGTCCGCAAGCAGGCCCTCTCTCCCGAGGCCGCCGCCGAGAAACTCCGCCACCTCCCCCACCAGGACCTCGGCTTCGCGCGCGTCGACACGCACCGCAACCTGCGCTGCGGATTCCCCGAGGTCATCTTCTGCCAGGGGAAAACCACCGCCCAGATCAAGTCCATCGCCCGCGCCCTCCTCTCCCACGGCGGCAACCTCCTCGCCACCCGCGCCGACCACGCCGCGTACCGCGCGATCCGCTCGCTCGACCGCCGCGCGAAGTACCACGAGGCCGGCCGCTGCGTCACGGTCGAGCTTGAAAAACTGCCGCGCCCCTCCGGCGAGATCCTCGTCGTCACCGCCGGCACCGGCGACATCCCCGTGGCCGAGGAAGCCCGCGTCACAGCCGAGATCATGGGCAACCGCGTCACCGCCCTCCACGACGTCGGCGTCGCGGGCATCCACCGCGTCCTCCGCGAATCCTCCCGCCTCTCGCAGGCCAACGTCGTCGTCGTCGCCGCGGGCATGGAAGGCGCCCTCCCCGGCGTCGTCGCCGCCCTCATCCGCCGCCCCGTCGTCGCCGTCCCCACCTCCGTCGGCTACGGCGCATCCTTCGGCGGCGCATCCGCCCTCCTCACCATGCTCAACTCCTGCGCCGCAGGCATCGGCGTCGTCAACATCGACAACGGCTTCGGCGCCGGTTACCTCGCTTCCCTCATCAACCACGGAGCCCAGGCCCGATGAAACGAGCGATCGTCCTTCTCGCCGCGGCGCTCGCCGGCTGCGGCTCCGACGAAAAACGCGCGGACGGCCCGCCTCCCTCCGACGAGGACCGCATCGCCATCCGCCTCCAGGCCATGTACGCGGCCTGGCGCCGCCTCGGCGCCGATCCGCAACTCGAGAAGGACTCCGTCTTCTGCGACGAAGCCGAAGCCCGCGTCGAAGCCCTGCGCCCCCTTCTCCGGAAACGCTACGGCCCGCTCCTCAAAGGCGGCCTCGCCGTCGCCCTCGACATCCCCGCGGAACACGCCGAAGCCTCCGCCGCCCTCCTCCGCGCCCGCCTCGACCGTTTCGCCGTCCACGACGCGCGTGTCGTCGACTTCCGCGACCGCGGACTCGTCCTCCTCGTCCCGGGCGGCGCGATGGAACGTTTCGCGAAAGTCCGCACGCGCGTCCACGAGCGCGGGCTGCTGGAGTTCTCTCTGGAAGCGCCTCTCGAGCAGGTCGTGGAGTGGAAGGCGACGGGGCGCGTGCCTGAGGGATGCCGTGAAGCGCAGGGCACGCCGGAGAAGTTCCTGGTCGAGACGAAGGCGGTCCTCGACGGCTCCGACGTGAAGTCCGCGGAGGCGCGGAAGAGCGAAACGGGAGCGGAGGCGGCGCTCGAGTTCACCGAAGCCGGTGCGACCCGCCTGCGCGAAACCACCCGCGCCAACCTCGACCGCCGCCTCGCCATCCTCTTCGACGGCCACGTCCTCCTCGCCCCCGTCATCAAGGCGGAAATCTGCGGCTCCGCGATCGTCACCGGCCGCTTCACCGAAGAAGAAATCCGCGACCTCGTCGAGCTCCTCCGCCTGGGGCCGCTTCCCTGCCCCACGAAGATCCGCTGGGAGGCCCCGTTCTCGGCGCCGAAGGACGGCGACCCGTTCGACGGGTGCCCGCCGCTTCATGCCTGGGAAACGCTCATGTCCACCCCGCTCGGTCTTGCGGCGCTGGAGGAGACGGTGCGGCCGCGGAATGCGCAGGCGTTCGAGGAGATGCGGGCTTCGCTCAGGCGCTGAACCCCAATGAAAAAGGCCCGTCCTCGCGGACGGGCCCTCTTTTCATGCGGGAGGTGGGACTTGAACCCACACGACTTTCGTCATACGCCCCTCAAACGTACGCGTCTGCCAATTCCGCCACTCCCGCGAGGGAAGGGAAGTTAGCCCAGACGGGGGGCTGGGTCAAGCGAGAGGTGGATAGGGGGAAAGGCGAAGGGCAATTTTGAATTTTGAATTGTGGATTTTGAATTGAGACGCGGGCGGGGACGCCCTTATCTCACCCTCACCCGCACTTTCCATCTGACCGCGTTGTCGATCGCGCTGGATTCCGCCGCCCACTCCACCGCTTCCACCGCGCGGAACATCCCCACGAACTTCGAGAACTCGGACTTGCGGAGCGCCACGTCTTCGAGGAACGCGCGCTGCTTTTTCAGCGGCTCCGCGCGCTTCGCCGCGCAGGCCCGCTTCTCCCCCGCGATCCAGCCTTCCAGCCGCTGGTCCAGCTCGGCGTCGAACGCGTCGCCTTTCAGGTCCGGCCGCTCGTGCGACAGGTCCGATTCGAGCGCGGCGAACGCGTCGCACAGCGGCGGTTTCATCTCGGGCTCGGCGAGCGGAAGCGCGAATCGGCGGCGTTCGCCGGCGGCCCAGGCTTCCAGCCGGCGGTCCAGTTCCAGGTCGAAGGCGTCACCGCGAAGGTCGGGGCGATCCAGCTTGAGATCGTCTTCGAGACGGGTGAACCGGGCGATGAGCGGATCCTTGGGCTCATTGACGGTTCCGTAGATGCGCTCGAACTCCGCCGCGGCCTGCGGCGCGAAGGCCTCGAGCCTCCGCCTCGTCACGGGCGCGGTCCTGCGCCCGCAGGCGTCCTCGAAGTCCCGCGCCGCCCGGGGCGCGATCTCGTCGAGGAGTCGCCAGGTCGCGGCCATTTCCGCGACCTCGCCGGCGTTTTCGACCAGGATGCCGCGGGCCTCGGCGCCGTCGAGCCGCCCGGCGTGATGCCCGCCCAGGCCCGCGTGCCCTCCGCGCGAGATCCGGGGCAGAAGCGGCCAGAACGTCGTCACCACGAGGACGCCGTCGATGATCGCGTACCCGGGAGAAAACTCCGATCCGAACTCGCTCACGCCCTCGCGGAAGACGATCTGCGTGAATCGCACGCCGTCCATCGTCCGCTCGACGTGGCTGAACGGATCCAGCACCGGCGCAACCGCGCCGCGCGGCGCGGGCAGGTCGAAACTCTTCCCCTCCTTCTCCGCTTCCGTGAGAAACCTGTCGAGCGACTTCAGCACCTCGGCCTCGATCCCGCGGCATTCGCAGAGGAACAGGAGTGCGGGGAGCGGCGACTTCGGGCGGACGCCGAACGCGGCGAAGTCGATGCGCGCGACGGCGAACGCGCGTTCGGGACCGAGTTTCGGGAGAAGGTCGGTTTCGAAATCGCGGCCGCCGAGGAAGAGTTCGTAGTCCTCGATTTCGCGGGTGAAGGCGCCGACGAAACGGCGGTTGTCGGGGTCGTGGAAGATTTCGTCCCAGACGTGGAGGGCGGAGAAGGTTTCGACCTGGCGCCAGGCGAGGCCGGGGATGCGGAGCGATTCGAGGCGCAGCGGGCGGACGGGGCGGAGGGCGACGGCCTTCGCGGCGATGTCGCGCGGGCCGAATTCGCGGCGCGCGCGGCCGACGAGTTCGAGGCCGTTTTCTGTGAAGCGGCCTTCGACGCGGCCGCGGGGTTCGAGGACGGCGCGGAGGCGGCCGTGGAGGAAGCGTTCGAAGTCGTTCATTTTTCCGGCGGCGCGGGCGCGGTCGATGCGGTCGACGAGGCCGGCGTCGCGGATTTCGACGGCGGCGGCGGCGGGTGCGGCGGGGGCGTCGCGATCCGCCGCGCCCAGTCCCTGCATGAGGAGGTCGAGGGAGGTCGCGAAGTAGAGGAGGCGCCCGCGCGAGGACATATAGAATCGGCGGCCGGCGAGTTCGTAGGCGCCCCCGGCGGTTTTGCGGAGGCCGAGCGCGTCGGCGGCCGCGAGCTCGATCGGGCCGAGCGCCGCGAGCCGCGGGCACTCGACGACGGCGATGACGTCGGTCCCGCGGACGCCCGCCGCGGCGCCGTCGAAATGGCCGTACCACGCGCGCCGCCGGAGTTCCGAGGCGTCCGCGCCGATCGCTTTTTCCAGGAAGTCGGCGGCGTCCGACACGCGCTCCAGCCGCGCGACGGCGTCGAGCCCGTCCGGGAGTTTCGCGGTGAGATCGTCGTGCGACTCCGCGCCCGCCCAGAGAACGAGCGCGCCGAACAGGACGAGCAGCGCGACCGGCGGGCCCAGCCCATAGAGCGCCACCCGGAGGAGCAGGGGCTTCATCCCGCGACCACCGCCGGGCCCGGCGCCTTGGCACCCTGCCGCGTCCCGCGCCGCGCGAGTTCAGCTTCCACCGCCGCCAGCGCCTGCGGCTTCGTCACCTTCCAGTCGGGCGCGAGGCACCACTCTCCCGGCAGCTCGCCGATCAGCCGCTGGATCGACATGTGCTCCGGGAGGATCTCGAGGAAATCCGCCGCCCGCGCCGCGTGCTCCGCGAGCGTCGGCACCGCCACTTCACCTCGGCGCCACATCCCCTCAAGCGCCGTGTGCGGCGCGACGTACAGGTGATGGATCTTCACCGAATCCACCGGCAGCCCCGCCAGGAACCGCGCCGTCTCGCGCTGCATCTCCGGCGTTTCGCCAGGCAGCTCCAGGATCACGTGCGCCACCACCGGCAGCCCGCGCCGCGCCGTCCGCCGCACCGCGTCTTCGAAGTCCGCCGCGGTGTGGCAGCGGTTCATCCAGCGCAGCGTCTCCTCGTGCGCCGACTCCAGCCCGTACTCCACCCACACGCGCCGCTCCGGCGTCCGCAGCGTCTCGACCACGTCCAGCGCTTCCTCGGGCGCGCAGTCCGGCCGCGTCCCGATCGACACGCCCACGATGTCCGGATCGTTCGCCGCGACGTCGTAGATCTCGCGCAGGCGCTCCGGCTCGCCGTACGTGTTCGAGTACGCCTGGTAGTACGCGATGAACCGCGCGTCCGGCGCGCGCCGCCGGTACCGCTCCTTCGCCCGCGCGATCTGCTCCTCCACCGCCTTCCTCGGCCCGCGCGTCTCCGGCGCGAACGACCGGTTGTCGCAGTACACGCACCCGCCGACCGCCTTGGACCCGTCGCGGTTCGGGCATGTGAAGCCCGCGTGGAGCGGAATCTTGAAGACCGGAAAGTCCGGCCAGAGTTCCTTGAGCGTTCTCGAGAAGCGCGTGTAGAGCGGCATCAGGCGCGGAAATGTACCAAAACCCATGGCTCGGTGCGGCGGGTTCGGAGTTCGGTGTTCGGCGTTCTGCGTTGGCCGCGAAGCGGCCCCCCTTCCCCCGCCCGCGCCCGCGCCCGCGCCCGCGCCCGGCCTTTCTCTTCGAAAAGTGCTCCGATTCTACCGCGACGAACGACGAAGTGCAGGCGTTTGCGACTCGCCGAACTATCCCCTCCCCGGCCAACGGCAATTCGCTACACTTCCCCCATGTTCATCATCGGCCTCGTCATCATGCTCGTCGGCGGCATCTGGCTTCTCATCGAAGCCTTCAAGGAAAGCGTTCTCTGGGGCCTCGGCTGCCTCTTCATCCCGATCGTCAGCCTGATCTTCGTCATCCTCCACTGGGACAAGGCCGGGAAACCCTTCCTGATCCAGGTCGTCGGCGCCGTCCTGTTCGCCATCGGAGGCGGATTCGCTCACAACCGCGTGGCGAGCGTCGAGCGACCCGAGACCGTCGCGTCCGTCCGCGGAGACTGACATACCCAGGCGGCGTTCTCCACGTCCCTCGGCCGATTCGCCGAACCTCCAGTGTCCCACTGCATTTGCATCAGGTGGACAGGCTCGGACTGTTTCCCGAGTTCGTGACCCTCTCGCTGGAGCCGAAAGTGGTTCGCATCTACCGGTACGGTGTGCTCACCGCGGCAGGAATCGCCTCGCTCGCGCTGTTCCTGGCAGTCACCCATATTTCGAGTCCTGGCGATTCGCGCCGGAACAACCTCGGAGATCCGAGTGGCGGTCTCCCGGGTTCGCCGTGCCCGGGCACACACTTCGCCGGAGCCGACATCGATTCAGAATTCGACGCCATCGCGCCTCCGCCGGTCGGTGAATCGCCGTCCGGCAGGGTGGCGCTGCAATTTGTCGACTTTGACGGCGCGCCGCTGCCTTGGCTCGGAGTCAGCCTCTTCCTCCCGAGTGGCCGCGAATCCACGAATTCCGACTCCGAAGGAAGGGTTTGCCTGGAATCGCGTCCCTCTCGCGTGCGGGTCGACGTCGCTGACGTCACGTCGTGGTTCATTCAACCTGAACCTCTGTACTACGACATCCCACCGGACGAGTCGGACGTGCGCATCGTCGTCCCTGTCGGCTGGATCCGCGGCCGGGTGTTCGACGGTTACGGATCCCCGGTCCCAGGCGCGCAGATTCATACGAGCCTCTGCGGAGCAACCTACATGACGACCAACTGTGCAGCCGACGGCCGCTTCTCGATCTGCGTCATGCAGGGCTCACAGTATTCGCTCAGTCTCACAGGGAATTTCGACATCCCGAACGGGCGCCTCTCGGGTCGAAGGAATCCGGGCGGGGACTCCCGTCCGCCGCTCGCGACGACGGGAGTACCAGTTGCACGAGCCGGCGACCATGACCTGGTTCTCACGTTTCCCGACCTCGACGCCCGAGGAACGCTGCGCGTCCAGGTCAGGACGGAAGAAGGAACGCCTCTCGCAGGACTCACCGTAGCGGCAAGGCCAACTGGCAACGCGCCCACAAGGACCGTCACAACGGACGCCGACGGGATGGCACTCATCGATCGCTTGCCGATCGGACCGGTCGGGATCCATGCCGGACTCGACGCCACAGACCCGCGGAGGGGACGGTTCTACTTCCCGGAACTGACGCTGGCGACGGGAGACGGAGGGCTGCTCACCCTCCAAGTCCGCCGGTGCCGCGTTGTTCGCGGGTGCGTACGCGACGAGAGCGGAAGGCCAGTTCCGGGGGCAAGTTTGCGAGTCCAAGCGCCAGACTACGGAAGTTCTGCGAGTTCAGACGCCGAAGGTTGTTTCGAAGTCTTCGTACCCCCACCGGATGTGGCGGACGTCTATGTTCAGGTCGACGGAATCGGCGAGGACAACACGAACGCACCTCCCACCGACGTCCCCGTGTTGGTCTATCGGATCACGCCGGGTGAGGAGTGGATCGAAGCCGTCCTATCGGCTCCCGACAGGTGAACCCCATTTGAATCGGTCTCGATCTCCTCGGAGCGTATAGAGCGGCTCTTGCTCGCCCCTCCCCGTCGGGCATACGATTCTGTTGCGATGCCTTTCACCGAAACCCGATATGAGCACATCGTGCTGGACGCCTCCGGTGTCCCGCTGATCTCGGGGACCACCATGAAAGTGATCGAGCTCGTAATGGATCGACAGGCCTACGGCTGGAGCCCGGAGGAACTGCACTTCCAGCACCCCGGTCTAAGCATGGGAAAGATCTTCTCCGCCCTCGCCTGGTACGCCGACCACCAGGCTGAGTTGGATGCCGAGATCCGGCGATCTCTCGATGATTTCATTTCGGCGCGCAAGAGTGCCGGCCCGGCGCCCGCCGCGGCAAAGTGGAACGCGGGGAAGCGCCCGACGTAATGCTGACGTTCTATTTTGACGAGCACGTACCTCGGGTAATCGCCGTCGGTCCGAAGCTTCAAGGAGCGGACTAAGGCGAGCTCCCGGGTCCGACCTGATACCGCGTCACTAGCGCAGGATCCACATGCGCTTTGACCGTACGCCGGTCGACTTCCAGCCGCCGCGCCGCTTCCTCGAAGTTGTCGGTCTTCGCGTAGACCAGCGAGCAGTACCGCTTCAGCAATTCCTCGACGGTGAACGCGCCGGCCTCGACCCCGTTGCTCAGCTCCTCCATCGCGCCGACCGGCGCCGCCGCGGCGGGCTCGTAGGCGTGGCGCACGAGGATGTTCGCCACGCACTGCTCGAGCTCGCGGACGTTGCCAGGCCAGGCGTAGTCGGCGGGGAGGTTGGCGCGGATCCAGGCCTCGGCCTCGGCGGCGACCGCTTCCTCGTCGGGGCCCGCGAGGCGGCGCGCGATGAGGCGGAGGAAATTGTGGAGCTCGGCGGGCGAGCCTGAGAGCTGCTCGCGCAGCGTCGGGGTGCGGACGACGTCGGAGCAGAGGCGGTAGTAGAGGTCGGGGCGGAAGCGGCCGGCGCGCATGTCGCGGGCGAGGTCGCGGTTGGTGGCGGCAACGAGTTTGCCCTGGAACCGGCGGGGGGCGGTGTCGCCGAGGCGCTGGAACTCGCGGGACTGGAGGACGCGGAGGAGTTTCACCTGGAGGGCGCCGTCGAGGTCGCCGATTTCGTCGAGGAAGACGGTGCCGTGGGGCGGGCAGGCTTCGAGCCAGCCGGCGCGGTCGGCGACGGCGCCGGTGAAAGCGCCGCGGCGGTGGCCGAAGAGTTCGGACTCGACGAGGGTGGCGGGGAGGGCGGCGATGTTGAGGGGGAAGAAGGACTCGGAGGAGCCGGCGGCGAAGGAGGCGCTGCGGGGGTCGAACGGGATGTAGCGGGAGAGGGCGATGGCGCGGGCGGCGAGTTCCTTGCCGGTGCCGGAGGGGCCGACGACGAGGGTGGTGAGTTCGCCGAGGGTGGACCAGAGGGAGCGGCGGTAGCGCGGGAGGTCGTGGGTGAAGACGGACTGCCAGACGGCGGCGCGGAGGCGGGCGGCGGGGAGCGAGCCGCCGACGATGAGCGTGAAGACGTGGTGGAAGGCGCGGCGGACCTGCCAGGCGACGGCGAACCAGTGGGCGGGGTCGAGGGGGAGGGAGAGCGGAAGGGCTTCGACGTCGAGGAGGCGGCGGGCTTCGCGGTTGAAGTCTTCCCAGCACGCGACGCGGCCGCGGCCGGGTTTGGGGGACTGGAGCAGACTGAAGAGGGGTTCGCGGACGCGGTGGTAGAGGGCGTAGAGGACGAGGTCTTCGTACAGGCGGGCGTCCTCGGCGCCGGGAGTGCCCGCGCCGCGGCCGAGCCGCTTGCGGGCCGATTCCGCGATGGAGGCGGCGCGGCTGCCGAGTTTCTCGAGGTTCGGGGGTTCCGGCAGTTCTACGGCGTGGTGGCTCCAGACGGCCTCGGTCGCGACGAAATCCGCGCCGAGGGCGTCGCGTTCCGCGTCGATGCGTTCGGGGAGGAAGGGGTTGGCGCGCGAGAGCGCCGCGATGGCGCGAGCGAACCTGCGTTCGTCGGATGAGAGGAGGTTCATGGCCATCAGCCTATCATTTATTGCATATCACCATACATCAGATGTCTACCTGAAGCCGGACGGCAGGGCCGAGCGTGCGGCACCAGAATCCGTAACTCCCTCCCCCGTCGGCTCTTGAGCGATCGAGCCCCACCGGGCCCGCAGTTCGCGATCCCATTCCCCCGTTCCTCCGTTCCCCATTCCCCGTTCCAAGGAGACCCGTCATGCGAATCTTCCATGTTCCGGTGCTCATCGCCGCGGCAGCTCTTCTCGCCTCGGGACCCGCGTCCGCCGCGGGACTTCTCATCGCCGACGGCGGGCTCGGCGGCCAGCTCGAAATCGAAGAGCACGACGTCAGGGTCGTCGTCAACAACGGCGTCGCCGTGACGACGGTGACGCAGGTCTTCCGAAACCTCGAGAACCGCCAGGTCGAGGCGCTGTACGTCTTCCCGGTGCCGAAAGGCGCTTCGGTCGCCAACTTCTCCATGTGGATCGGCGGCAAGGAGATGGTGGGCGAGGTCGTCGAGAAGATCCGGGCGCGCGAAATCTACGACTCGTACAAGCGCGTGAACCGCGATCCGGGCCTCCTCGAGCAGAACGACTTCCGCTCGTTCGAGATGCGGATCTTCCCGATCGCGGCCGGCGCGGAGCAGCGCGTGCAGGTCGCGTACTACCAGGAACTCGACTGGGACCACGACACCGCGACGTACGTCTACCCGCTCGCGACGGTCGCGCGCCCGGCGGTCCAGGCGCGGACGAAAGGAAAGTTCGCGCTGAACCTCGACGTGAAGAGCGCCGTGCCGATCGTCGAGGTCGACAGCCCGAGCCATGCGCAGGCGTTCGTGATCGCGAAGCACTCCGAGAACTACGCGCAGGCGAGCCTCGAGACGAGCGGCGGCGACCTGAATCGCGACCTCGTCCTCTCCATCCGCGTCGCGCGCCCGCGCACCGGGCTCGACGTGATCGCGTCGCGCCCCCAGGGCGAGGACGGGTTCTTCTGCCTGACGCTGACGGCCGGAGAAGAACTCGCTGTGCTGGACAAAGGCATGGACTACGTCTTCGTCCTCGACATCAGCGGCAGCATGGGACAGGAAGGCAAGCTCCCGATGTCCCGCGAAGCCCTCGGCGCCTTCATCGCCGGACTCGGCGACGGCGACCGCTTCGAAGTCATGAGCTTCAACGTGAAGGCGAACCCCTGCTTCCGGACGCTTCAGCCCGCGAATGACGCAGCGCGTCAGGAGGGCCGCGCGTTCCTGGCCGCCACGGCCGCGGCCGGCGGGACGGTGCTTCAGCCCGCCGTGCAGGCCGCCTACCGGTACAAGGACGCCGACCGGCCGCTCAACGTGGTGCTGTTGAGCGACGGCCTCACGGAGCAGCGCGACCGCGCCGAGCTCCTCCAGCTCATCCAGGCCCGGCCCGGCGGCACGCGCGTCTTCTGCATCGGCGTCGGCAACGACGTCGACAAGCCCCTTCTCGAACAGCTCGCCCAGGACGCCGGCGGCCTCGCCGCCTTCATCTCGCGCGACGACAACTTCGAGCGGCAGGCCCAGGCCTTCCGGCGCAAGCTCATGCGCCCCGTGGCGGAAAACGTGCGCATCGAGATCGCGGGCGTCGAGACGTACGACGTCGAGCCGAAGGTCCTTCCCAACCTCTACCACGGCATGCCCGTCCGGCTCTACGGCCGCTACCGCGGCGGCGGCACCGCCAAGGTCACGCTGCGCGCCGACGTGGGAAGCAAGACCACGACGTCGACCGTCGACCTCGAACTCCCGGTGAAGGACGGCGGCAACCCCGAGATCGAACGGATGTGGGCGTGGCACCGGATCGACGGGCTGCTGCGCGAAGCGGACCGGACGGGTTCGCGTGAAGGGGCGATTCCGGAGATCGTGCGGCTCGGCGAGGGCTTCTCGATCGTGACCGAGTACACCTCCTTCCTCGTGCTCGAAAACGACGCCGAGTACCAGCGCTGGCAGATCGCGCGCCGGAACGCGACGCGCGTCGCCCGGGACCGCAGCGCCCAGCAGCAGGTGGCGGCGCAGCTCGACGCGCTTCGCAAGAAGGCGTCGGCCGACGTCGGTCCGGCGGAGCAGGCGCGTCCGGCCGAAGCTCCGGCGCCGAACGTGGCGACGCCGTCCGGCCGGCCGGCGTCGGCGCCGCGTCCTGGCGACGTGGACTTCGGCAGCGGCTCTCCGGCCCCGTCCGGCGGCCGTAGCCACGGCGGAGGCGGAGGCGCGTTCGATCCGCTGACCGTCGGGATCGCCGCGGCCCTCGCCGGCCTCGCGATCGCCGCCCGGCGTCGCCGTGTGGAGAGCCATAAGCCATAAGCCAGAAGCCATAAGCGAAGCGCTGCCGGGGCTTCCGCTTCGGCAGCGCGCGGGATCGGAAACAACGGTCGACCAGCGGGGAGAAAGGACCATGAGGCTTCACGAGAATCTGGCGGCAGCCTTGCGGCGACTCCCCCTCGCCACCCTCGCGCTGACCGCCACGGCGGTGGCCGCCTCTTCGGCGGCCGCCGCCGGCTTTTTCGAACTCACCCCCGCCGCGCTCGCCGCCGGCGAATCCTGGCGCCTCCTCACCGGCCACTTCACACATTTCGGCGCGGAACACCTCCTCTGGGACGCCGCCGCCTTCGCCTTCCTCGGCACGCTCTGCGAGCGCGACTCGCGCCCGCGTTTCCTCGCCGCCCTCGCCCTCGCCGCGCTCGCCATCCCCGCCGCCATCCTCCTCGTCCACCCCGCCCTCCCCTCCTACCGCGGCCTCTCCGGACTCGATTCGGCGCTCTTCGCCCTCCTCACGGCGACGATCGTCCGCGAGCGGGCCGCGGAAGGAGGTTGGGGCTGGGTCGCGGTCACCTGCGCCGTCTTCGCACTTTTCCTCGGCAAGCTCGTCTTCGAGCTCGCGACCGGGACCGCGTTCTTCCTTCAGGACGATTCGGCGTTTGTGCCGGTTCCGCTTGCGCATCTGGTGGGCGCGGCGGCGGGGCTGGTGGCAGGGTGTTGGACGACGGGACAAGGGAGGGTCCGCGTGGGGGAGCCAGAAGCCATAAGCTAGAAGCCATAAGGAATGGCCCGTTGCAAAAGGTCGCCCTCCGCACGCCGCAACGCCGAACGTACTTCCTCCGAAGGCCCTTCCTTCACTTTCCAGATTCGCGTGAAGACGGCATCATTCCCCTCTTCCGCTCCTGGAGGCCATTTCAGTGGAACCTGTTCCCGATTCCGCTCGCCCGCCGGCGATCATTCTGGGATCAGAGATCGAGCCGTTGGGTGTCTTTCCTGTCGTCGCACACGTCTCGATGTTCGCGGGATTCGGCTGGATGCTGAGTCACGTGCCCTCGTTCCGTGTCGTTTTCGACGACTTCGGCGCAGAGCTTCCGACTCCGACACGGATCGTCATGTCCGTGAATCACATGTTCGAGTCGGCCGGGCTGCCACTCTGGACCCTGGCCGTCGGAGTAGCGGCCATGGATTTCGGCGTCTGCTGGGTGTTGCGCCGCAAACACCTTCTCCAGGCGGCGAACAACTGGATGTGGCTCGTGGCAGCCGGCGTGATTCCAGCGAGCCTGATCGTGCAGCAGTGTCTGATGCTCCCGTTCCTCATCCTCGTCCACAGCATGAGTTGAGCATCGAAGCGAAAACCAATCGGAGTACAGTCATGAACCCTACCACCCTTCGCCCGACCCTCGCCCTCATCGCCGCCCTCCTCCTCGGCGGCTGCGCTTCCGACGTCCGCGTCACGCACGAGGGGCTGAACGGCGTCCTCTGGATGCAGACGTCGGGCGAATACTGGGCCGCTTGCACGAGCACGTACGCTTCGGCGCGCACCGAGTTCGACCGCGCGCTCGCGGACACGGCGTGCACCGCGGCGCTCGAGCAGACGGGGGACGCTTCCAAACTCCCGCCCGCCGTGATCCTCGACGCCGACGAAACGGCGCTCGACAATTCGATCTTCCAGGCGGGCCTCACCGCCACGAACACGTTCTTCACGCCCGACAAGTTCAAGGAGTGGTGCCGCGAGGAACGCGCGGGCGCGGTGCCGGGCGCGGCGGAGTTCTGCCGGTACGCGTTCGAGAAGGGCGCGACGATCGTGATCCTCACGAACCGCGACGCGTCGGTCGAGGACGCCACGCGGCGCAACATGGAGAAGCTCGGCTTCCCCGCCCACCCCGAGCGCGTCCTCGTCATCGGCAAATCCGGCGAGTCCGACAAGGGCCCGCGCCGGAAGAAGCTCTGCGAGCGCTACCGCGTCGTCCTCCTCGTGGGCGACCAGCTCTCGGATTTCGTGAGCATCCCGAAAGGCTCCGACGCCGCGCAGCGCCTCCAGCTCGCCCACGACCACGCCGCGCGCTGGGGCCGCCAGTGGATCGCCCTTCCCAACCCCGCCTACGGCGACTGGGAGCGCGCGCTCATGGACCCGAAGGCGACGGACGAGGAGAATCTGAAGAAGAAGTTCGAGGCGCTGAAGCGATAGTCACGCGGGAGGTGGATCGTGAAACCCGGGCGTCATCCGGCCCTGCTCGGCGTAGTCCTCCTGGCGTCCGCTCTGAATTCGGGCTGCGCCGCTTCTGCCAAGTACGACAAGGGCCATACCTACCCATTCCAAGCCAGTTACGTGGACGTCGGCTGTATCTACTACACGATCGCCGGCAAGCCCGCCGACGAGCGGCCGAGCGCCTGGGATTTCCTGTACTCGCCCGTCCTGATCCCCTTTCTCCTCCTCGACCTCCCGTTCTCGATCGCCATGGACGTCTTCACAATCCCCTACGACCTGATTCACCTCGGGGAAATTGGCCTGCCGACGAAGGCGACCGAGAGAGACCGGGAACGGGACACGACACCGCCCACCGAAGCGAGTCCCGGCCCGAAAGACGAATCGCCGTCGAGCGGGAACGGCTGCAAATATTGAAGTCCTCGGGCGTGCCCCGACTCCGCTATTTCACTTCTACGATATCCCCCCGCATCGCCTCGATCAGCGCCACGAACTCCTCCCCCTCCTTCGCCGGCACCTTCAGCTTCTCGAGCGCGCCGCGGACGTCCTTGAGCATCGCCTCCCACTGCTTCTCGTCGACGGCCATGCCCTCGTGGGCTTCCTTCATGGACTTGCCGGAGTACGTGAAGGGGCCACCGGCGAGGTCCGAGAGGAGAACGGTGATCTGGACCTTGATGCCGGGCACGTTTTCCGGTTTCGCGCGCATCTGGAGCTGGGTGTTCGCGAGGATTTCCGGGTCGGTGAGGAGGCGGTTCACGATCTCGTCGGAGAGCGCGGCCATTCCGTTCAGGCCGCCGAGCCGCATGTAGAGGCAGTTCGGGTCGACGTCCTTGCGGTCCGGCGCGCCGCCGCAGCCGGCGGCGAGGAGGGCGAGGAGGGGGAGGAAGGCCAGTTTCTTCAGGATCATGGAGGCGTTCTCCGCGAAGAAAGGGCAGGATCAGGATGCGCGACATCCTATTCATCCCGTTCGGAATCCGGCCCGGAAAAAAGCGCTGATTTGGCAAACCGCGAACACCCGTTCCCGTTTGCATGCCTGAGCCTGCGTGTGCCGGTCTTTACATCCGTCCCGTCGCCGATGGAGTCGATCATGGTCCGTTTCTCCTGCGCCGCTGCCCTCGCTGCCTGGATTGCTATCGGGATCGCGGCCTCGATCCGCGCCGCCGACGGCCAAGCTGCAGTCCTCATGGGCGCGAAGTTCGAGGCTATTCCGGCGGAGAAGTCTCCCGCACCAAGACGTGAATGGAAAACCGGCGGTCGGGACACTCCCCTGCAGTCAGGCCTCGGCGAGGAAATGGATGCTTCAGACCGGCCTCGTAGATTCAGAGTCGTGATCGAAGACTGCTTCGGGCAGCCGCTTCCTGGCGTCGTTGTGCAGAAGAGTCTCGTCTCAGGCCCCGCGGGCGAGGTCGAACTCGATGTTCTGGAATCCCCAGTCGTGCTGTGCGTGAATGCATCCAACACTACGCATCCGAAAGTGCTCGGGCAGCATTATCCGTTCGTGATCGAAGAGGATCTGAACAGGATTCGTCTCGACGTCGGCTGGGTGGAGGGGATCGCGATTGACGAGTGCGGTCGCCCGCTGAGATTCGCGCAAGTTGAGTCGAGTTCCACCGGAAGGTCGTACTTCTGGGTCGTCAACACCGACGAACAGGGACGATTCAGAATCCTCGTCCCGGACGGTACCGACTCGCACGTCGCGCTCACCGGCAGTTTCGAAGCCAAGGAAGGCGAATTGTGGAGCGGTTTCGGCTGCTCGGTCGGGCTGGTCAAGGGGACCGCGAGCGTCTCGCCGGGTGACAAGAATGTCGTGTTGAAGTGGACCGGGCTGGACACGGGCGGGTCACTCGACGTGGAGGTCCGCGCTCCGGATGGCTCTCCCATCGAGGGGGCAGGAGTCCAACTCGTCGGGCGGAGACCGGATATCTACTACAGGGCGGTCACGGACGAGAGGGGCTGGGCCCGCTTTCAACACGTCGCCCGACAACCGTCCCGGGTCAGCCTGCGCTGGGAAAGTGAAGACCCGAGAACCCGCGAGTGGGTCACGCCGGGGTTCCATGACGTCTTGCCTGACGGCCAGTGCTTGGTCATTCAATGCCGTGCGCGACGGCAGATTCCCGTCCGACTGCACGCCGGCCCGCATGACGTGTTTGAAAAAACAACCGTGCAGGTCATTCGAGGCGACCAAGTCGTGTCGTCCGGCCATACGGACGCAATTGGCCTCGTCGTGCTCTTCATGGACCCGCAACTCGAAGCGCCTCTCAGGCTCCGCGTCACCGCGCGCACGCAGGACGGCGCCGCTTGGACGGCGGACATCCCTGACTTCGATCCAGGACAAGCGGAGCTGGACCTCTCCCTGGTCCGCCAGGTGGAGGAGCCCTAGGCTCATGCGTCCCCTGGCACCGAAATTCGCCCTGCTCGCGGTGGCCCTGCTCCTGGCGGAATTGGCGGCGATTCCGTTGATGCCGGATTTCGCGGAGTACGACGTCAACGACGTCGTGCTGCCGATTCTGCCGACGAGTGTCGCCGTCGCGATCGAGCAACCTCGCACCCCGAATTACGACGTGCCCCGGCCTGGCTGGACACGGGTGGTGCGGGTCCGGGTGACGGATGCGACCGGGGAGCCGCTTGCAGGGGTCGGCCTGGTCTACCAGGACGATGGGTTCTCCTCGTTCTGCAACCCGGGTATGGAGCCGGACGTCGTGGCCAGGACGAATGCTGCAGGCCTCGCCGAATTCGACGCACCCCCGGAAGCGATGGAGATCACGGCTATCTGGCCCATCGAGCCCGATCGGATTGGCGTAAGTGACTCCCGTCTTCGTGCGAAAGCGATTCTGCAGGCCGACACGTGCACGATCCGCATGCCCTTCGGGACGGCCTCGGGACACTTGCGCCTGGAGAGCGGCGAACCGATTGTGGGTGGCGTCATCAACGCATGTGGGATGCCGGGGGAAACAGCGGCGGCCGCGACCGACGCGACAGGCCGATTCGTCATTCGGATCCCAGAGGGCGGACATGTGGACCTGAGCTTCTGTGCAGAGTTCGTCCGAAGGAACTACCCAGGAGGTTGGCAGTTGCAATGCGACAGGTGGGAGGAGATGAAGGTCGCCGGGATCGCCGATGTTCGAGCGGGCACGCGCGACCTGCTCCTGTTGACGGAAATCTACCGGTCCGACGGCACGCTTCGGGTGGTCGTGCTCGACTCGGAGGACCGACCCGCAAGCGGAGTGCTGGTCAGCGGCATGGGTCCCGAGCAATTCACTACGCACTGGTATCGCTCGGAGACGGGTCGCGTCGAGTTAGAGAACCTGATGGTTCGTCCCCAGCGAATCGAGGTCAGGTTTGGATGGAAAGACGACTGGACAGGCCACTGGCTGCCGACGGCCACGGAAGACGTGATCCCCGAGGGCCAAGAGATCATCATTCGCGTCGCTTCCGGCACGGTCATCCACGGCGACGTCCGCGGACCGTCCGGAGAGCGCGTCGCGGGCGCCATGATCCGCGTGGACCTCGCTGGGAAGGGCCAACCCTCTGCAAGATCGGACGCGAACGGAGCGTTCTCACTGGTCCTGGATCCCGCCGTGGCGACGTGGACGCTTCGATCCGAGTGGAAGGATACGGCCGGGGAAACCTGGACCGCGGTGTGCTTCGTCAACACCGAGACCCTCGGCGTTCGGCACCTGTTATCGCTGACCAACCGATCCGAGTGATGCCGCCCCGCGAATTCCCCATCGACTTGTTGTCCAACGCCGAACGCCGAACGCCGAACTCCGAACGCCGAACCCGCCGTCACCGCTTCCCCGTCACTCCCCGCTTCCAATTCAACTCCGGCCGCGCGCCAACTCCGGAAAGCCTGACCGGCGCGCACAGCCGGAATCCGAGGCCGTGGGAGACGGCGCGGAAGTGCTGATTGACGCGGAGGAAGGCGCGCTGGGATTCCATGTGGGTGCACCAGCGGCCGCCGCGTGCGGAGCGCCACTGGGGTTTGTCGCGGCCGGTTTCGTTGAGGAGGAGGTCGGCGGAGTTGCCGGCGAGGCCGCGGACGCCCCAGGGGGATTCGTCGGTGGGGAAATCGCCGACGTCGCGGGGGCGCTGGCCGTCGGGGTGCGTGGAGTTGGTGACGGCGAACGGGTCCGCGGGCTCGTTGCCCCACGGGCAGGCGCGGCGGTCGGCGCCGCGCGCGGCTTTTTCCCAGACGATTTCGTCGGGCAGGGTGAAGAGGCGGTCGCGGGAGGCGCGGGCGGCGAAGGCGACGGCGTCGAGCCAGGAGACGGCGACGACGGGCCAGTCGGGGCGCCAGGGGGCGGCGGTGTCGCGGAGGGTGGAGGCGTCGGCCAGAACGCGCGCGCCGGATCCGACGCGCCAGTAGGGCGGGCCTTCGTCGTCGCGCCGGGGCGCGCGGCGCGCCGCTTCCCCGGCGTCGAGAGCCTCGAGGGACGCGAGGTACGCGGCGCAGGTCACGGGGTCGCGCGCGACGAAGACGTCGTCCACGTCGATGAGGCGTTCGCTGTTGCCGGGGGGAGCGGAGGGGTCGAACTGAAAGAGGAACGGGCCGGCGGCGACGGGGAGGAAGCCGTCGGGGATTTCGCCGTGGCGGTAGAGGGTGACGTCGAGGGCGGCGTTTTCGCAGCGGGAGACGGCGAGGGGAACGCGCAGGGGCGGGCCATCGTCGGGGACGAGGACGAGGAGCCAGGAGCCCATGGGCCAGGGGCGGCGCGCGACGGGGGTGAGGCCGAGGCAGGCGCCGGGGCCTTGCGGGCGGAAGGGGGAGTCGCCGAACAGGGCGTCGAGGGCGCGCGGGGGGACGGGGTCTCCGGCGGGGGTGTCGGGGGGCGTGACCGGGAAGAAGAGGCGGCCGGATTCCTCGTAACGGAAGGCCCAGGCGCGGGCGCCTTCGGCGGGGACGGGGGCGCACGAGTTCGCGTGGACGCGGAGGCGGAGCGGGCCGGCCGGTTCGAGCGCGGGGGCGCCCTCGGAGGGCGAGCCGTCGAGGCGGCGGCCGGACCAGGGGTGGTAGCCGCCGACGTTCAGTTCCGCGGGCGAAACGGTGCGGCCGTCCAGCAGGCAGCGGCACGGGTAGGCGCGCGTCCGGATTTCGAGCGTTCCTTCGCCGCTCAGGAACGCCGCGTGTGCGCCGTCGTCGTACTCCTCGATCATGCGGCGCGCGAGGACCATCTCCTTCGCGTCGCTGCGTTCCTCGGCGGCGCGAAAACGGTCCGCCCAGATGCCGGCCTTGAGGGCGCGCGCCGCGGCGTGGTCCGGACAATTCGAGAGCGCGGAGGAGAGCGCGGCGTCCGCTTCCGCAAAGGCCAGCACGCTCTCGCGCTCCAGATCCTTCGAGCGATCCTCGAGCGCCCACATTTCGCGCAGGCGCTCGACGGGGCCCCAGCGGGGAATGCCCGCGGCCATGCGGATGCACTCGCGCAGGGATTCGCGCGCCTCGCCGGCGAGCTTCCGCCAGCGCTCCGCGTGCCCGCGGGCCTCCACGACCTGCGCGTCGGCAATCCGCAGGCAGCGCTCGCGCTCGGCGGTGCCGGAGAGCCAGGCGTCGAGGGCCGCGCCGAAGTCCCGGGCGGTCTGGAATCGTGCGGCGGGGTCGCGGGAGAGCGACCTCATGCAGACGTCCTCGAGTTCCGGCGGGACCGGCGGCGGCTTCCCGCGCTCGCCCGCGACGACGGTCGAGAGGCGCGCGGGCGGGCGCCGCTCGCCGGCGCTCGACGACGCCTGCCCCGTCGCGATCGAGGGCGCGATCGGCGTCGACGTCCGCACCTGCTCGAGGACCGACTCGGCCTGGTCGCCGCGGAACGGCGGCCGCCACGCGAGGATCTCATAGAGGATCGCGCCCAGCGCGTAGACGTCGCTTCGCTCGTCCACCTCCGCGCTCCGCCCGGAGGCCTGCTCCGGTGCCATGTACTCGGGCGTCCCCACCACGTCCCCCGCGAGCGTCATCTGCGCCTGCCACGCCTGCGTCCGCCCCTTCCCCGCCGCCTCCGACTCCCCGCGCTCCTTCGCCAGCCCCCAGTCCACGACCAGCACTTCACCGAACTCCCCCAGCATGACGTTCGTAGGCTTGAGATCGCGGTGGATGACGCCCTGCGAGTGCGCGTAGGCGACGGCGCGGCAGGCGTCCCGCAGGGCCTCGACGAGCCGGCGCTGGGTCCACGTTTCGCCGCCCGCGCCGCGCCTCAGCTCGCGGATGACGAGGCCCATGTCGCGGCCGGCGATTTTTTTCATGGCGAGGAAGAGTTCGGGCGAGCGGCCCGCGCCGCCGGGCAGGGCGCCGATGTCGTAGACGGGGACGATGTTGGGGTGCTGGAGGCGGCCGGTGAGGCGGCCTTCGCGGCGGAAGCGTTCGACGACGTCGAGCGGCGCGCCGTCGAGGAGCAGTTTGAGCGCGACGGTGCGGCCGATCTCGCGGTCGTGGGCTTCCACGACGCGGCTCAGGCCGCCGCGTCCGATCTCGGGGCCCGGGACGTACTTGCCGGTGGATTCGTCGTTCGTCACAGCCCCTCGGGAAATACCCTGCGCGGCTTCGCGAGTGTACCGGATCCCTCCGCGATCGCGAGCAGGCGCGATCCGAGGACGAGCCGCACGAGCCCTCTCCCGGTCCACGCCACGGCCCTTCCGTGCCCGACCGCCGCCGCCTCCTCCATCGACAACTCGCGCGCGGGCAGGTGCGCGACGCCCGCGGACGGGGGCGCGAGGCGCGAGAGCTCGATGCCCGACGGGGGAATGGCGTTCTCGACGTGGAAGGGGCCGACGCGGGTGCGGCGGAGGGAGAAGAGGTGGGCGCCGCAGCCGAGCGCGCGGCCGAGGTCTTCGGCGAGGACGCGCACGTACGTGCCGCTCGAGACGTCGCAGTCGAACTCGACGTCCGGAAGGGCCACCCGGACGACGTCGACGCGCGAAACTTCAATCTCGCGTTCGGGGCGTTCGACGGTTTTTCCTTCGCGCGCGAGCTCATGGAGACGGACGCCGCCTACTTTCACGGCGCTCACCATCGGCGGTCGCTGCAGCCGCTTCCCTTTCAGCGCGAGGATCGCCGCGGCGGCTTCCTCCGCGGAGCGGGTCACGGGTTTGGTCGCGAGGACTTTCCCGGTCGCGTCGAGCGTGTCGGTTTCGGCGCCGAGGCGCACGACGGCGCGGTAGGACTTGTCGAACTCCATGAACTGCAGCAGCGCCGTCGCGCGGCCGACCGCGAGGACCAGGAGGCCGGTGGCCGGCGGATCGAGCGTGCCGGCGTGGCCGATCTCGCGCGTGCGGAGGCGGCGGCGGGCGTCCTCGACGACGTCGTGCGACGTCGGACCTGCCGGCTTGTCGACCGACAGGAAACCCGTGGCTGAGGTCGTCATGATCCGCGCGACGCGAGCCACGACTCCAGGATCACTTGCGCCGCGACGGTATTCGTGTGCGCGCGTTTCTGTTTTCGGCCCATCGGGAACGCGCGCAGCCGGTCTTCCGCTTCCACGCTCGACAGCCGCTCGTCCCAGTATTCGAGGGGCACCGCGATCCGCGCCGCGAGCGCGTCGCCGAACTCCCGCGCCGCCGCGGCGCGCGGACCCTCCGTGCCGTCCATGTTGAGCGGCAGCCCCACGACGACCACTTCCGCGCTCTTTTCGTCCACCAGCCGCGCGAGCGCCTCCAGGTCCGCTTCCCACTCCCTCCTCTCGAGCACCGGAATCCCGAGCACGATCCCGCCGGGGCCCGAGATGGCCAGCCCCACGCGCTTTTCTCCCGTGTCCACCGCCAGCGCCCGGATCAGAGCAGTTCCTCCAGCCCCTCGGCCTCGAGCAGGTCCACCAGCTTCTTCACGTCCTGCGCCCGGTCCTTGTGGCAGACGAGCGTCGCGTCCTTCGTGCGGACGATGATGAGGTCGCGCACGCCGACGGTCGCGACGAGGTGCCCGTCGGCGAGCACGACGCAGCCCTCGGAGTCGACGGAGCGGTGGCGTCCGGTGGAGGCGTTCCCGCGGGCGTCGCGCGTCAGGTACCCGCCGACGCTCGCCCAGCTTCCGACGTCGTCCCACGTCCACGCGGCCTCGATCATGCGCACCTCGGTGGACTTCTCCATCACGGCGAAGTCGATCGAGATCTTTTCGATCCGCGGGAACTCTCGCGCCAGCACCGCCTTCTCGCGCCGCGTGCCGGCGGCGGCGCGGATTTTTTCGAGGGAAGCGCCGATCGCCGGCCGGTAGACGCGGATCTCGTCGAGGATGGTCTGCGCGCGCCAGCAGAAGATGCCGCTGTTCCAGAAGTACGCGCCGCTCGCGACGTATTTCTCGGCCGTCGCGCGGTCCGGTTTCTCGACGAACCGCTCGACCTCATGGACCGGGACGCCGCGCGACGTCCCGGCGCGCGCGCCGCGCTTCACGTAGCCGTACCCCGTCGCCGCATACGTGGGCTTCACGCCGAACACGAACAGCCCGCCCTTCTTCGCCGCTTCCGCCGCCGCCGCGAGCGACCGGCGGAACTCCGCGGCGGGGCGGATCACGTGATCCGCGGGGAGGCAGACGAGCACGGCTCCGGGGTCGCGCGCCGCGACGAGCGCCGCGGCGAGTCCGACCGCGGCCGTGGTGTCGCGCCCCTGCGGTTCGCCCACGACCTGCCGCGCGGGCACGCCCTTGAGCAGCCGCCGGATCGGCGCCGCCGTCGAGGCGTTGGTGACGACCCACGTGCGTGCCGGCGGCACGAGCCCCCGCACGCGCGCCACGGTCTCCTCGATCATCGTGCGCGCCCCGGCGATCCGCAGCAGCTGCTTCGGCGTCGCCCGCCGGGACATCGGCCAGAATCGCTTTCCGGATCCCCCGGCCATGATCACCGCGTGAAGCATCGCCGCGCATTCTATCCGTGCGCTCCGCGACCGTCCGCCCTTCTTCGATCGGCAGGCCTTCACGCCGGCGGGTTCGGCGTTCGGTGTTCGGAGTTCGGCGTTTTCGGCAAGCGGGAGCTTTGCCTGCGTCAAACGCCGAACGCCGAACGCCGAACTCCGAACCCGGGGCCGACAATCATCGCAATCCATGAAATCCGTGAACGGAGCCGCAGCTGTTCTACGATGCAGCACGTGGCCGAAGAACATATCGAGATCGCCGTGCTGGGCGCCGGAGCGGCGGGACTCCTCGCCGCGACGCGCGCCGCGGAACTCGGACGCCGCGCCGTGCTGTTCGAGAAAAACCGGCGCGCCGGCGTCAAGATCCTCATCTCCGGCGGCACGCGCTGCAACCTGACGCACGACTGCGACGCGCGCGGCATCGTCGAGGCGTTCGGAGAGAACGGCAAGTTCCTCCGGCACGCGCTCGCGGCGCTGCCGCCCGCGGCGCTCCGGCGGATGTTCGAAGACGAAGGCGTTCCGCTCTACGTGGAGCCCGAGAACGGCAAGGTATTCCCCGTAAGCGACCGCGCGCAGGACGTGCTCGCGGCGCTCCTGCGCAGGTTCGGCCGAAGCGGCGCGCGGCTGGAGCTGAACGCCCCGGTCACGACGGTCGAACGAGCCCCGGAGGGGTTCCGGGTCGTGACCGGGAGGGGTGCCGCCGACGCCGCGATGGTCATCCTCACGACCGGCGGCAAGTCCTACGCCTCCGTCGGCACCACCGGCGATGGCTACCGCTTCGCCGCCGCCTTCGGCCACAGGATCGTCCACCCACGCCCCGCCCTCGTCCCCCTCGCCTCGCGCGCCCCCTGGGTCGCCGCCCTCGCCGGCGTCGCTCTCGCCGACGCCGAAGTCCGCGTCGTAGCCCCCGGCCGCCCCC
>JACPRD010000131.1 GCA_016190145.1 Planctomycetota bacterium
AAAGACAATTATTAATTTTGAATTATGAATTATGAATTGAAGGACGGCGCGGGGAAAAATCACTGGGAGGGGTTTTCCGGCGAAGTTAGCATGGCCGATCCGATGGATCCTGGAGACCCCATGACGACGAAGCCCGCGGCGCGGCCGGACCTCAACCGCATCTACGAGCCCATCGCGGCGGAGATCGAGGAGGTGGAGCGGCGCATCCAGGCGCAGATGGCCACGTACAACGGGGTCGTCGGGCAACTGATGGGACATGTCTCCAGATTCGCCGGAAAGCGAATGCGGCCAAGCGTTTGCATCCTGGCGGGCAAGTCTCTCGGGAGGGTGACCGACGTCCACTACGACGTCGCCGTCGTCGCCGAAATGATCCATAACGCCACCCTCGTCCACGACGATGTCCTCGACGGCGCCGACACCCGCCGCAACATCTCCTCCGTGAACCACAAGTGGGGCACCGACATCTCGGTGCTCTTCGGCGACTACCTCTTCGCCAAAGCCTTCGCCCTCTGCGCCGCCATCCCCTCACGCGACGTCCTGCTCACCATGGCCGAAACCGCCAAGGTGATGTGCCTGGGAGAACTGCTTCAGTCCGTCCACCGATACAACTTCAACATCTCCGAAGCCGAATACATCGACATCATCACCCGCAAGACCGCCTACCTCTTCGGCTCGTGCGCGGAGCTGGGCGCCCTGGCGAGCGGCGCGGAAGCAGAAGTCCGCGAGACGATGCGCGAGTTCGGCACCGACATCGGCATCGCCTTCCAGATCGTCGACGACTGGCTCGACCTCATCGGCACCGAACGCGAGGTCGGCAAGACTCTCGGCACCGACCTCGATAAGGGCAAGATCACCCTTCCCCTCATCGGCCTCTTCCCCGCCCTCCCCGAGCGCCGGCGGAAGGAGTTGCAGGAGTTCATTTCGCGTCCGTCCGGGGACGACAAGCGGCGCGCGATCGTGGAGCTGCTGGAGAGCACGGGTGTGAAGGGATACGCGCTGGACCGGGCGGAGGTCTACATCCGGAGCGCGCGCGAGAAGCTGGGGGTGCTGCCGCGGAATGCGTACCGGGACGCGCTCGAGTGCCTGGCCGACTATGTGACCTACCGCAATCACTGAGATCGTGAGAGGAATTCGATCTACGGTGCGGTCGGACCTCGCTCGCTTCGCTCGCTCGCCCCGACCGCGCCTGCGATCGAGTTCCTCTCACGCTCTCGGGAAATGCCCTGCCTCACGGAGTTTGAGTGAGAGTAGGGCTGGGGACGAAGTCGGGCAACTCGTCCGGCCTCTTCCAACCTCGGGCATTCCTGCCGGCCGACGGATCGTCCCGGGCCGGTTTTTTCTCAAATTCTGAGAGCCTCCGATGAGCGCGGTACATGAGCGGGAGGCGGCCCCGGACATCTTCGCGCGCATCTTCAACCTCCTCTCTTCGATGAAGCTCGGCTTCTGCGTGTTCGTGTCTTCCGCGGCGGTTTTCGCGGTGGCCACGATCGTCTGGGAGGAGCCCGAGGCGGTCGTGAAGAACGTCCCGTGGGTCCGGTTCGGGATCGAGGCGCTGCTCGTGTTCCTGGCGCTCCACCTGTTCGCGGCCGCGCTGGCGGGGTACCCGTGGAACCGGCGCTCGATCGGCCTCCTGGCGGCCCGGGCCGGGGTGCTGGTGGCGTTCGCGGGCGCGCTGATCACGACGCGGTTCGGGCGCGAGGGCACGATCGCGATGACCGAGGGAGAGAGGAGAGAGAGCTACCTCACGGGGCGGGACCTGCTGAGCGTCCAGGCGCCCGGGCCGGATGGGCACGGGCTCGTCCCGCGGGAGAACTTTCCGCTGCAGGGCCTGGTCGGCACGAGCCGCGGCACGAGTCGCGATCTCGAGTTTCCCCTCGACGACGGATCGCGAGTCCTGGTCGACCGGTACTACGCGCGCTACGCTTCCCGGAAAGTCTGGGCGGAGGGCGGCGAGGAGCCGCGGCCCGACCCGGCGCTCGAAATCGTGGTCGCAACCGGCGGCCAGGAGAGCACCCAGCTCCTCCCCGCGCTCCAGGCCGCCGTCCTCGGCACCGACCGGCTCGTCGTGTTCGTCCCGTTCGTGGACGCGGAAATCGAGAGGATCGTCGCGACCCGCCGCAGGGAAGCCCGCGCGGGGACTCTCGTCGTCGAGACCCCCGGGGGCGAGCCGCGGAAGCTCGACGTCCTCGACTCCCTCCGCAAGCCCGTGCCCCTCGGCGACGGCTACACGCTGAGCGTCGAGCAGTACTCCCCCAACCTCGTCGTCCGCGACAACGCCGCCGCGAACGAGGGCGACCGCCCCCTCAACCCCGCCGTCCACATCCGCGTCACCGGCCCCGACAGCTTCGACCGCACCGAGTGGCTCTTCCCCGAAAAGGAAGCCCCCGCCGCCCTCGGCCGGATCGGGCTCGACGACCGTTTCCGGTTCTCCTACGACTTCGGCGAGCGACTCACGAACGTCTACCTCCTGAAGCGCGACGCGGGCGTGGAATTCGTGATCGCGGCGCCGGGGGCGGAGCCGAAGAGAACGCTGCAGGGCCCGGGCGGGCGCGTGGCGATCGGCGAAGGCTTCGAGCTGTCGGTGACGCGCGTTTTCGCGAACGCCGTCGAGACGGAGGAAGCGGCGAACGACGGGGCGGAGAAGGTCGCGGCGATCCACGTCGTGTGGCAGGGGAAGGGCGGGCAGGACGAGGCGTGGATCCCGTTCGGATCCACCGTCCGACTCACGGCCGGCGAATCCAGCGCCTGGTTCCAGTACACTCGGTCCCTGGCGGCGCTGCCGTTCCAGCTCGAGCTCAGGGAATCGACGGCGACCGGCAGCCGGATCGCCTTCCGAGTGGGAAGCGGTCCGGAGTCGGAGCGGTGGATCGCCGTCAACGAACCGCTGGAACTGGCGGATCCGGACTGGGGTACCTGGAGGATCGGGCTCCTCCCCGAGCCTCCGGCGCAAGGGACGTCCCCGACTTTTTTCGTGTCGTACGACCCGGGCCGGCCTGTCGTTCTGGCCGGTTCCCTCGCCGTCTGCGCGGGAGTTTTCTTCATGTTCTGGATCCGGCCGTTCCTGAGGAAGTCGCAGGGGGAAGACGTGGCCCCATGAGAACCCTGTTCTGGCTCGCGGCCGCTTCGTGCGCCGCGGCGGCCGCCGACTTCCCTTCGCAGCTCGCCCTCGACGAATTCCGGCTCGTCGCGGTTCTGGAGGGCGGCCGCTGGAAGCCGCTCGACACGTTCGCGCGGGAGGAGCTGGAGTTCATCACGGGGAAACCGGTGTGGCACGGGGAGGATCCGGCGGCGACCGTGCTGTCGATGGTCTTCGAGGCGGAGCGATGGGAAACGGTGGAGCTGTTCCGCGCCGGCCATCCGGACCTGGTGAACCTGATGGGGCTGAAGCGGGACGGCCGGGTGCGCGACGTGTTTTCGTACCGCGAACTGGCGGAGCACGCGGGCCTGCGGGCCGAGATCCGCAGGCGGGTGGAGGCCGGCGGGCGGCCGGCGGGCGCGCGTGACGAAGCCGTCGACGGAATCCGGGCGAAGATGGACGCCTTCGGGTCGATCGGGACGCGGCTGGCGGTCCTGCCTCCGCCGCCGGGCTACCCCCAGGAGGACGCGTTCGCGTTTGTCGAGGGGGCGGAAGGGGTCTGGGCGGCGGCCCGGGCGCCGCGCGGGCTCTACCCGGCGGGGTGGCTGGAGGAGACGGAGCGGCTGTGGGCCGAGGCGGGCGGGGCGATCCGCGGGCGCGACGCCGCGGCCGCAAACCGCGCGCTGGCGTCGCTCGCGGCGCGGCTGGCGGCGGTGAATCCGGAAAGGTATCCGAAGCGCTCGCGCCTGGCGGTCGAGCACGCGGCGACGGCGTGGCAGCCCTTCCGCGCGGCCTGGATCCTGTACTTCGCGGCGTGCGCCGTTCTGGCGCTGAGCCTCGGGCCGGCCCGCGGGAGGTGGCGCGTCGCGGGGTACGTCCTGCTGGGCGCGGGGTTCGCCTGCCACCTCGCGGGGATCGGGATGCGCGCGTACGTCGCGCAGCGCGCGCCGTGGGCCAACCTCTACGAGACGATCGTCGCCTCCTCGCTGATGTGCGCGACCCTCGCGATCGTCTTCGAGGCGATCCGCCGATCCGCCCTCGCCGGGCTGAGCGCCGCCTTCCTCTCCGGCGTCGGCCTCATCGGGGCCTCGCTGCTGCCGCTGGAGTTCCGGACGATCGAGCCGCTCGCCCCCGCGCTCCGTTCGTGGGGGCTCAAGTACCACGTGCTCGCCATGGCCGGCGCCGGCGGCGCGTTCACCCTGGCCTTCGGACTCTCGTGCTTCCAGCTGTTCATGCACTTCGTGAAGCACGACGTGGAGTCGTCCGAAAGCCTGGAAGACCAGTCCTGCCAGGCGAATCAGGCCGGGTTCTTCTGCCTCGCGACGGGTATCGTCCTGGGAGCGGTGTGGGCCGACTCGGCCTGGGGCCGATATTGGAGATGGGATCCGAAGGAGATCTGGGCCACCGTGTGCCTGTTCGTCTACGCCGCCGCCTTCTACGGCCGCCTCAACGGCTGGTGCCGCGGGCCCCGCGCTGCATACGCTTCCATCCTGGGCTATTTCGCAATACTCTTCACGTACTTCGGAGTCAACCTGATGCTCACCGGCCGGCACCTTTACGCGAACCCCACCTGATGCCCCTCCTCCCCATCGACAAGGTCGTCCCCGGCATGCGGACCGCTTCCCCGATCCACGACGCGGGAGGGGCGCTGCTGGTCCGGGAAGCGGCGGAAATCACAGCCGACCTGATCGCGCACTTGCGGAATCGGAAGATCACGGTGATCGACGTCGTTCCCCAGGGGATGCCGGTCCCGGCCGGGGCAGGCTCGCCCCAGGGCGGCGCTGACGCGGGGGCGCAGGCAGCGGCGCTCGCGCACGCGTTCGAAAGGGTCATGGGCCACGAGGTCATGAAGGCGCTCTACGACAGCGCCGCCGCGCACCTCGGGACCCGGGGTGGGAGGACCGCCTGATGGCCGAAGTCGCCCCCGAAAGAATCCGGAAAGTGGTCGACAGGATCTCCGGCCTGCCGACGCTTCCCGTCATCCTCTCCGCCATCAACAAGCTGATGGTGAACCCGCGCACGAGCGCCAAGGAGGTCGCCCAGCTCATCTCGAGCGACCCGGCGATCACGTCCAAGGTGCTGCGCGTCGTGAACTCGTCCTTCTACGGGTTCCCGAACCGCATCTCGACGGTCACGCACGCGATCGTGATCCTCGGGTTCAACACGATCAAGTCGATCGTGCTCTCGACGTCGATTTTCGACGCCCTGAAGAAGCCGGGCAAGTACGCGGCGTTCGACCGCGCGGCGTTCTGGAGGCACTCGATCGGCGTCGGCGCGTGCTCGCGGGTTCTGGCGAAGCGGCTGGGCTTCACGGCGCTCGAGGAGTTCTTCATCGCCGGGCTCCTGCACGACATCGGCAAGATCATTCTCGACACGTACCTGTCGGAGGACTTCCACCGCATCCTTCAGAAGGCGCGCGAGACGGACGGGCTGCTGTACGAGGCCGAGCAGGAGGTGCTGGGCGTGTCCCATGCGGATCTTGGCGGTTGGCTGCTCGAGCGCTGGAACCTTTCGGCCGGCCTCGTTGCGACCGTGGCGCACCACCACAATCCGTCCCTCGCCGGCGAAAATCTCAGGGCCGCGGCCATCGTCCATTTCGGCGACATCGTCGCCCGCGCTCTTCTCATCGGCTCCGGCGGGGACCGCCGGATCCCGCCCGTGTCGGACGCCGCCTGGACCGCTCTGGGGCTCCGGACCGAGGCGTTCCCGAGTCTCCTCGCGGAGTGCTGGGAGGAATCGGAGAAGGCGATGATCTTCCTCGAGTTCGCCCGGTAACCGGGATGCCCCCCGCGCCCGCCGGCGTGCCGGAAGATCTCCGCCCCCAGGTCGACTCTCTTCGGCGGGCCTACGAGGAATCCCGCGCGGTGCAGGAGCGCGCCCGGCGGATTCGCCGTTGCCGGTCGAGCGAGCAGATCCTGAGGGAGTTCGCGGAGGCGGCGCGCGCGAGCCTGGGGTCGGCGGGGACGCAGTTTTACGTGCGGGACAAGGGCGGCGGCGGAATGGTCCTTCACAACAGCACGGGCGACACCGCGATCCGGCGCCTCGGGGGGGCGCCGTGGCGCCCGCCGCTCGAGCTGCTGGACTGGGTAGTGCGCGAGACGAGGACCACGACGGCGCCGGGGGCGAAGGAAGGCGAGTGGCACACGCTGGTGCCGCTCGTGGTGGCGGGGGAGGTCTCGGGGATCCTGGTGCTGGACTCGCCGCAGAGCGAGGGCGACCTCGCGCAGCAGACCGTCGAGGCGCTCACTTTTCTCGCGGAGGAATCGGCGGCCGCGCTGATCGCCGCCGAAGAGCACGCGCGGATCGGAGACGAGCTCGGACGCATCGACCGCGAGCGCGCGTTCCTTTCCAACATCCTCGATTCGATCACGAATGGCATTCTTGTCGTCGATCTCGACGGCCGCATCCTCCAGATCAACCGCAACGCCGCGGCGATGCTCGACATCCCCTCCGTCGACGTCGCGGGCCAGCCCTGGGAGCCCCTCGCCTCCGGCGAGGTCCAGACCGAGGTCCGCGCCATCCTCGAGGAGACCCTCCAGGTCGGCTTCGCCATGGAGCGCCTTGTCAACGCGCGCCTCGGCGGAAACGACCTCCCCCTCGCCGTCGGAAGCTCCCTTCTCCGCGACGAGCAGTCCCAGGCGTTCGGCGTCATCCTCGTCTTCCGCGACATGACGGCCAGCCGGGAGATGGAGCGGCTCAGGAGGCTGGACCAGATGAAGAGCGACCTCGTCGCGAACGTTTCACACGAGCTTCGGACGCCGCTGACCTCGATCAAGGCGTACTGCGAGGCGCTCGAGGGCATGGCGCGGACGGAGCAGGAGCGCGAGTTCCTGAAGGTCATCGACGAGGAGAGCGACCGGCTGCCCGAGCTGATCGAGGATCTGCTGAACGTCTCGCGCATCCAGAGCGGCACGATGCGCCTCCACCTCGAGCCCGGCAATCCCGCCGAGCTGGTCCCCGAGGTGCTGGGGCTGTCGAAGGTGCAGTCGAAGCGGCACAAAATCGCGACGAACATCGCCCCCGGGCTTCCGACGATGATGTTCGACCCCAGCAAGCTGAAGGAAGTCCTCAT
The DNA here is from genome assembly GCA_016190145.1 of Planctomycetota bacterium. GTDB lineage: Bacteria > Planctomycetota > MHYJ01 > WSZJ01 > WSZJ01 > WSZJ01. The sequence continues at coordinate 7,149 of JACPRD010000131.1, forward strand.
CAACCTCGTCTCCAACGCCATCAAGTACTCCCCCGCCGGCGGCACCGTCACGCTCTCGATGGGCGTCGCGGAGGGCAACCTCCGCATCGACGTCGAAGACCAGGGCATCGGCATCTCGGAAGAAGACCAGAAACAGCTCTTCCAGCAGTTCTTCCGCGTCGACAGCTCCAGCACCGCGCAGGTCGGCGGCACGGGCCTGGGGCTTGCGATCGTGAAAGGGATTTCCGAGGCGCACGGCGGGACGGTGACGATCAAGAGCGTCGTCGGCAAGGGATCCGTCTTCACGGTGATTCTGCCGATCCGGAAGGAGGCGCCGAGGGAGGCGGAGGAGAAGAGTCCGTTCGGGTAGGCCTGAGAGCGCGTGAAGAATTCGAGCGCCTGCGGCGGTCGGACCTCGCTTCGCGACGCCGCCCAAATGCGGGCGGCATCGCTGCGCTCGCCCCGACCGCTCGCCGTCGCTCGCCTTCTTCACGCGCTCTGGGAAGGGCCCTCGTGAGGCCGGGCTCTCGCAGCTGCCGGTCATGAGGTCAGTGCGAATAGCCTTCTGAGAAGGCGAGCAAAAACCTCCCTGCGGCGCGCGCCCTCGGCAGGCTTATGCCCGCGTTCTCAGGGTTCCCGGTCCGCGGCTTGCGCCGATCGATTTCCACTCAAACTCTGGGCGGCAAAGCACTTCTGAGAGCGTGAAAAAATTCAATCGCAGGAGCGGTCGGGGCGAGCGCGCGAAGCGCGCGAGGTACGACCGCACCGCACCGCTCGGGCGTCTGATACGGAGATTGAATTTTTCTCACGCTCTCAGAGTCTGAGAAACATTCGCGTGCCGCCCCTCGCGTCACGTCCTGCACCGCGCGTTTCAGGCTGGCGGTCGAGTCGGGGTCCCTCGACGCGCGGTG
>JACPRD010000018.1 GCA_016190145.1 Planctomycetota bacterium
AAAAATTCGATCTACGGCGTGGTCGGACCTCGCTCGCTTCGCGAGCTCGCCCCGACCGCGCCTGCGATCGAATTTTTTCATGCTCTCAGGAAGTGCTTTGCCTCCCGGAGTTTGTGAACAAAACGGGCTGGCCCGCTCAGGCGTTTGATGTGGGGGGCGGAGTCGGCCGGCCCGTCCAGTCCTTGCCTGCCGTGGGCCTTCCTGCAGGCCGACGGAGCATCCCAGCCCGATTTTTTCACAAACTCTGAGAATTGCCGGTTGTTCTGAAACGGCCCAGGAGAAGGAGCAGGAGGAGGAACCGCCTCGGTTGGACGACCTCCTCCTGCTCCTCCCCCTTTTCCTCCTCCTCTGCCGTTCCGTGAGCGCAGTCGGAAAAACGGACCCCGTCGACTCCTGCCTGCCTCACTTCATTTCATCCCCGAGGGTGATCCCCCGACCATGGGTGACTCTCAGAATCGGATCGACACCCCGACCGAGGGGCCCCAGAGATGGACCCGGAATTTGTTGTCGTCCGGCGTCCCGCTCAGCTCCGGCCCGCGGTAGCGGCTCCAGTCCCACATGTAAGTCACACCGACGTCGATGGAAATCCAGTCCGCGGGAGTCCACCGCAGCGCCACGTCCGTCCACACGAACCGCGTCTGCGCCGGCTCGCCGATGAACGCGTCGATGCCGAACGCGGCCGCGCGCACCTCGCCGACCGCCGACCAGTGCCCGCCCAGCGCGAGCTCCGCCTCGAGCCGGAGATACGGCACGATCGACTTCACCCTCTCGCCGTCCAGGTAGTCGACATGTTCGACGAGCGGCTTGTCGATCTCGGTTTTGAGGTTCATCGAGTGAAGCGCCAGTCCGAGCCCCGCCCAGAGGCTGAAACCCTCCTCGCGCACGAACCGGTGCTCGGCCTCCACCCCGTAAAAACCCAGGCTGAACTCCTGCTTCAGCTTCTCGCCGCGGACGTAGTGCGCACCGTTGTACTCAAACGGCTCGTCCACCGTCATCGTGCTCCTCGCGTCCCCATAGAGGAAGTCGATCCCGAGCCGGTTGTCGGGGTCGAAGCTCAGCGTCGGACGGATGTCCAACCACGTCCCGCGCCGGATCTTGAGATCCTCCCTCAATCGCGAGGTCTGCCCGCTGACGTAGTCCGTCTCCCCCTCGCCCGCGCGGGTCACTCCGTAGACCTCGAGGAACAGGAGACGTGCGCGCACCGCAAGCGCGGGCCAGGCCTCCTCCCCGTCGTCGAGCCCGTTTCCGTCCTCGTCGACGAAGTCCGGCGGAACCGCGTCCCCGTCGTCCTGCGCCGCGAGCGGGCCGCAGGCCAGCAGAATCCCCGCCACGATCTTCAGACAGTCCAGGTGCCGGCGCATGTTGCTCCCTTTCCTGCGCCCGGCCCGGGTACCTCGAACGAGATCCTGAGACGTCGACGGGGTTGCCTGACGCTTGCCGTCAAACTAACGCCCGAGGCTGTCGTTTCCATGACCGCAGGATGAAGTTCGGATGAAGCAAGTCCGGTTCCCCGTCCCGCGAAACCCCGCTCCCGCCCGATTTCCTACGGCCGCCGGTACCGCTTCAGTATCGGAAACTTCGGCCCCGAATGGCCTTCCGTCGCGCCCGCCCCCAGCGGCCGCTTCTCCATCGCCGCACGGAACGTCGGCGGCGGCTGCCCCGCGAGAATCGCTTCGAGATCCCGGATCAGCTGCCCCGGATTCTGGTACCGCGCGGCGGGGTTTTTCTCCATCAACCGGAGGATCACGAGGTTGGCCGCCAGCGAAAGCGAGGGGCGCCGGAGTCGCGGCGCCACCAGCGGCTCCGCCGCGTGCTTGTGCATCACGCTCATCGGGTCGATGCCGTTGAACGGAAGCTGGCCCGTGACCATGTGATAGAAGGTGGCTCCCAGCGAATAGAGGTCGCTCCGGATGTCGATCTCCTCCGCTCCCATCGCCTGCTCGGGCGAAATGTAGTCGGGCGTGCCGATCGCGAAGTCGGGATCCGTCTCGTCCGGGTCGCCCGCGATCGCCTTCGCCAGCCCGAGGTCGCAGAGCTTCGCCACGTTCTGCGGGGTGACCAGGATGTTGTCCGGCTTCACGTCCCGGTGCAGCAGCCCCGCCATCCACGCCGCCTCCAGCGCCGCCGCGGTCTGCCGCACGATCGAAACCGCCAGCGCGGTCTCGAACACCTCCCCCCGGCCAAGGGCGCATCCCACCGTCTCGCCCTCCACCAGCTCCATCACGAAATAGTAGAGGCCGTTGTGCTGGCCGACGTCGATGCCCTGGATGATGTTCGTGTGGTTCACCCGGGCCGCGGCGCGCGCCTCGCGGAAGAACCGCTCCACGAACTCCGGCTTCTGCGCGTACTTCGGCGAGAGGATCTTGATCGCGACTTCGCGCTCCATGCGGACCTGAAGCGCCTTGTAGACGGTTCCCATCGCGCCGCGCCCGACGAGCCCCAGGATCCGGTAGCCGGGGATCAGCTCGTAGCCGCGTTTCTTCTGCTGGACCTTGAGCACCATCTTCGCCTGGTCCGGGGTGAGGAAGCGCTTTTCGACCATGACCGCGGCGATGCGGCGGTGCGGCTGGCGGTCGGCGCGGCGGTCTTTCTGGTCGCTGAGGCACTCGTTGACCTGGTCGGCCGTGGCGAGGCCGAGGTCCATCGCGACCGCGCCGAACGAAAGATCCTGCTTCTCGGCGAGCGCGATTTCCTCGAGACCCTCTTCCGGATCCCGCACCGCGCCGTCCGAGCGCTGGAGATCGATGACCTCGCGCGCCTGCTCGACGCTCATGTGCCCCTTGCGGATCAGGATCGTCGCGATCTTCAGCGCGGGCTTCCCCTGCTGGCGGAGGCTGTGCTGAACCGCCAGGCACTCGTTGAGCTGCTTCAGGGTGCAGTAGCCGCGGCTGACCGCCAGGGAGCCGAAGGACGAGTCGTTCACGGCTTGAGTATATCGGGGGGATTACAGCATGGCGAGAGTTGCCGTTTGGCGGGTGAACTTCAATTTCCAACTTCAAACCGACAGGTAACAAGTAACTACAAAGAGCAAACGGAAAACTGCAAACCGAATCGGCCGCTTGCCGCCTGCACCGTTGAAGTTGCCCATTTGAGAATTGAAGTTACTTGAAGTTGAAGTTGCCTTTTGAAGTTGAACTTGTCTTCCTCACTCCCCACACATCCCGATCAACCGCGCCTTCAGCCCTTCGTCCGCAAGCGTCTTCCACACCTCCCCCGCCTTGCCGGGCTCGCCGGAAGAGAAGAGCAGCCAGCCCGAGAGGAACACGAGGTTCGCGTCGCCCGGCGAGGCCCGGAGCCGGTCGGCCAGGTCTTTGGAAATCCGCTCGCGCTCCCCGCGGTCCGTCACCAGATCCGCCAACCGCGCCCAGTCCCGCTTGAATTCCGGCATCGCCTCCAGCCCCCGCCGGATCGCCTTGCCCGCGTTCGCCACCTCGCTCGACGCCAGCAGCGCGATCCCGTAGAGCATCTGCGCCGGGCCGTCGTCCGGGTCGACCCAGACCGCGTCCTTGAGCGCCAGCTGCGCCTCGCCGTAGCGAGCGGAGCGAAGCGCCGAAAGCCCCTTCTCGATCGCCAGCGCCCGCGCCTTGCGGTCCTGCGCCGCGCCGACGCCAAGCCCGGCCTCTCGGAGCGCCGCCTCCCGCTGGAGGATCGTGAGATCGAAATCGAACCCGCGGCCCGAGCGCGGGTACTCGGAGACGCCCGTCACCTTTCCGTCGGCGTCGAGGCGCACGAGCCCGAACGTGCGGTACGAGGGAGGATCGTAGGGGTTGAAGAACCAGACGTTGTCGGTGGTGGCATAGAATCGATTTCCGGGGGTGGGCCAGCGGGCGTGGATGAAGGGGCCGTAGCTCCGGACCGGGACGCCGACGATGGCGGTGCCGTAGGCGCCGACGGAGAAGTTGATGGTGAGGCTGCCGTGGGAGGAAGCATGGGAGTAGGAGAAGGCGAAGCCCGCGTGGGCGACGCCGGAGACGGCCAGGAAGGCGAGCAGGGTCCGGATCATGCGGCCTCCGCACAGGCGACCGGGCCCCCCCGGGCCCGCCGCTTTCGCCTTCAGCTTATCGTTTCTGAGCCGGGCCGTGGAAGCCCTTTCTCCCTCCCACGTCATCGCCAGGGCCGGTCCACCCTGAGCGAGCCCGCCCCGAGCGAGCGAAGCCGTTCGACTCGTTTCGCCCGCTCACGTTGGTCGAGTCGAAGGGGAAGGGCGAGTCGAAGGGCCAAAAAACAGAAAACCCCGGCCGGGGTCGCCGGCCGGGGTCTGGAGTCGTGCGTACCTTACTTCATCTGGTGCAACCGCTCCGCCGCGAAGATCTGCGCCCGCTGTTCGGCGGACAGCTTCGCCGCGCCGATCGCCTTCGACGTCGCCCGGTTCAGGTTGACGTCCGCGTCCGTGATGCCGGCCACCAGCGCCTTCACATGGTCCTCGCCCGGGGAAGCGCCCGACTGCTGGAAGATCCGGGCCAGCCCGAGGGCGGCGGCGATCCGGACTTCCACCGGAGTCGTCCCGTCGCTCAGGAGCTTCGAGAGAGCGTCGTTCGCCGAAGCGTCGCCCAGCGCGCCGAGGGCCGCGCAGGCCGCGATGCGGATCGGGTCGATCCGGCCGTCGAGGGCCTGGATGCAGCTCGGGACGGCCGAGGCGTAGTTCGTGAAAATCGTGTCCTGGATCGTGATGCGGGAGAGCGTCTCGTTCGCCGCGAGCGCGGACTGCTCCGCGCGCCGCTTCGACCGGCTCAGCGTCGGCTCGTCGGCGAAAATCGGGTCCACCGTGCTCTTGACGGCCGCGGCGGTCTCCGACTTCACCAGGTACCCCTTCACCTCGTCCTTGAAGATCGCCTTCCACTTGTCCAGCTCCGCGGCATCGCCGGCCGTCAGGATTACCGGAATCCGCTTCGTGCGCAGGTCCTGCTGGAGGCTGTCGAGGACGGACGTCTCGGCCTGGTTCTTGCCGAGGATGTTCACGCTGAAGACGACGGTCTGGAGGATCGTGCCGTCGCAGACGATCAGGTCGGCGTTCGGGAACTCCTTGGCCTTCATGATCCCGCGCTTGGCATCAGGCGCCTCCGTCACGTAGCAGCCGATCGAGCGGAACACCTCGGCCATCTGGTGCCGCGTGTTGTCGTCGCCCTCGATGATCAGCACCACCCGCACCGCCTGCTCGGCGGCCGCATCGGCCAGGTTCGTGACCACCGCTTCCCAGTTCGTGAACGACTGCTTCGGCCGGAGCGCCGCGATCGTCATGGCGGCCGCGTACCGGACGCGCTTGTCGGCGTTCATCAGCGCCTCGGCCAGCGGGGCCCCGATGCCCGTCAGCTCCTCCCACTTCCCTGTGTTCTTGATCGCATGGCAGATCAGAACGCTGACTTCCGCCGAGTCGTCCGCCAGGCTCTTGGCGAGACCGGCGTACAGGGCGTTCGTCCCGACCATCTGGCCGAGGAACTCGGCCTGGTGGATCGTCTCGATCTCCTTCATGAGCCGGTCCTTGTCCTCAGCGGAAATCCATCCCATCGAGAACTGATGCTCGGCGTCTTCCTTCGCGACGTTCGCTTCCTCGAACTGGGCCATCGAAACGCAGCACAGCAGGGCCCAGGCCGCTTCGTAGGCGTTGTCGAGCTGGATGGCGTCGTGGCAGGCCTCTTCCGCCAGTTCCTCGTTCATCGCGAACGGTGGGACTTCCCGGCCGACGAGCGCGTTGGCCGAGGGGCTCCAGCGCCACACGACGTAATTTCCGAACATGTAGTGCATGACGGACGGGTGCGACCGGTACCAGCGCTCGGCCAGGATCACGTACGTCTCCTTGGCGACCTTGCCGACCAGCGCCTGCTCCTCGGGGTGCGCCGCCATGATCCGGTCGATCGCCCGCGTCGCCGCCGCCTTGACCTCGGCGTCCTCGGAGCCGTCTTCCGCCACGCGCCGCAACTCGCCCAGCCCGCGGATGTCGCCCATGTTCCCCAGCACGACGCACGCGTTCTGCTTCGTCAGCTTGTCCGAGCTCGACAGCGCCTCGTTCACCGCCAGCGTCGCCTCGTCGCGCATACGCGTCAGGCAGACGATGACGTTCGTGCGAAGCGTCTCGCTCTTGGCGTCGCCCAGGTGCGCCACCAGGTTGTCGCAGGCCCAGGTCCCGCAGGCCTGCAGCTTGAGGTCCGCCTCCGTCACCTGCGTGAAATCGTTCGAATCCAGCGCCAGCACCAGCTTCTCGCGCTCGTCGTGATCGCGCTTGTAGTCCTCAGCCTTGCCCTTGGCCAGCTCGAGAATCCGGAGCGCCGTCTCCCGGATCTTCCCGCCCGCCATCAGCATCCGCTGCAGCACCGCGGCCTGCGCCTCGTCGCGCATGTACAGCACGAGCCTGTCGTCGACCTTGATGCGAAGCGCCTGCTCGAGCTTCTGGTAGGCCTCCTCGACGTTCCCGCGCTTGAACTCCTCGATGCCGTCGCGGAAGAGCGTCTTGAAGGCCTCCTCATCGGCTCCCTGCGCGAACGCGGTGGAGCCGACGGCCAGGACGGACAGAACCAGCAGGGAACGCAAGGCGCGGGCGCTCATCCAGGTTCTCCTTTGAAGCGCTTAGAGTGGCTTTCCGGCTCCCGTAAAGAAGTGGGGATTCTAGGGATGCCCCGAAAGCCAGTCAAGAAGCAAAGGACCCCCCTCTTCCGGTCCTCGGCAGGCAGATGCTACCAACCACTTCCACCCGACAATTCAAAATTCATCATTCAACATTCAGAATTGTCCTTCTTCTTTACTTCTCTACTTCCCCTCCTCCTTCCCTCCCTCCCTCCACGCCCGGGCCCAATCCTCGTCCTTGAGGTAGTCCTTCGCCTTCGTCTTCTGCTCGGACGTCAGCAGCGGATCAACCCGCTCATGGAGCTTCTGCCGGGCGCTCTGCAGCACGTCCCCGCGCCAGCCCATGAAGTTGTCGCCGGGCTCCTCGGAATCGATGCGGGCCCCTTCCTCTTTAAGAATGTCGTCCACGATGATGTCGATCGCGGCGGACTGCTGCGGGGCCAGCGCGAGCCGGGTCTTGAGCCCCTGAACCTCGCCCTTGATCCACATCCCCACGACCCCCTTGACCCGCTTCCGGGCCGTATCGTCCATCAGATCTTCAACTTGCGCCTCGACGGGCTTGACGCCGGTGGCATTCACGACGCTGGCGATCCGGTCGCCCTCCACCTTGCGCCGCGCGTTCTCCCGGTCCAGATCGGCCATGATCTCGTTCCACCCGGCCGCGATCTCCGCGTCGTGCGCCTCGAGCCTGGCTTCCAGCGCGTCCACGCGGCCCCGCAGCGCCTCCGCGCGCGCCTTTTCTTCGGGAGTGAGGGAGGAGAGGGGAAGAGCCGTGACCGCCCGGCCGGACGCGTCGACTTTCGCCACCGGGCGCCCGGAGATGTCCTGGCGGATCGGGAGGAACCACGCCGCCGCGGCCGCCGTCGCCGCCGCCAGCAGGATCGAAACCGGCAGGAGGATTTTCATCGGCCCCCTCCCTGGAACGGATCGCGGAACATCTCCTTCTCGAGGTCGGTCTTCCACGTCGTGTACTGCTCGGGCGTCAGCACCGTCTTCATCTCCGTGTCCACCCGGGTCTTCGTATCCTCGACCTTCGCGTCCAGCTCCTGGTTCGGGATCTCCTCGCCAGAGAAAATCCTCGCGAGCGTCCCGCTCCACTCCTCGTACAGACCCTCGAAAAACTCCTTCAACTCCTTCATCTGGGCTTCCGTCAGGTTCAGCTTCTCCTGCGCCTTCTTGAGATTCTTCGTCCCTTCCTTCTTCACCAGCTTCTTCATGTCTTTCTTGCGCTTCTCCAGCAGCCCCGCCCTCACTCGCTCCTCCAGGATCGACTCCGTCAGATCCTGCGGCGGATTGGCCCGGATGTCGGCCAGCTTCGCCATGATCTCGGCCGCCTGCACGTCGATCTCGTCGTTCGACGTCTCCACGTCCTTCCGGAACTGCGCGATGTTGAATGCGAAATCCCGGTCCGAGCCGTCCACCCGGCGCTCCAGCGCCTCGATCCGGCTCGCCAGCACGCCCCGCGGATCGTCTTCCGCGGGACGGGCGTTTTCCGGAATCGTTTTCGGGTCCACCGGGGCCTCGAGCGCCGTCATCTTGCGCTCGATGGCCTTGAGCTCCCACAGTGCGTACCCCGCCGCGCCCGAGAGCACGACGGAAATCGCGAGCGAGACCGCGGCAAGCCGGTTCATTCTCCACCCCCCGGCTGCCCCTCCTGCCCCTGGTCCCCGTTCCCACGCCCGCCCCACCGCTTCTCCTGGTAGGCCTTGTATTTCGTCATCTGCCCTTCGTCCAGGATCGCCCCCATCTTCTCGTTCGATTCCTTCTGCAGCTGCGCGAACCCCTGCATGTTCATCTCGCCGTCCATGAACGACGACCCCATGTCCGCCACCTTCTCCATCATCTCCTCGGCCACCTTGTCGAACTGCGCCGCCTGCTCCGGCGTCAGCCCCAGCTCCGCCTTCAGCTTTTCGTTCTCCTTCCGCATCATGTCGCCCGCGAACCGCCGGATCATCGCCTTCTGCTGCTCCGTCCGGATCCGCTTCGTCATCGCCGCGACCTTCGCCTTCTCGTACGCCCCGTCGCCGATCGCGTTCTTCACCGCCGCCGACTCCCCGTCCAGCAGAACCAGCGACTCCCCCGACAGCTTCTTCACCTCGAGATACCGCTCGCGCGCGGCTTCGAATTCCTTCTTCTCGCGCGCCACCTTCCCGTCGATCCGCCCCACGAGCGCGTCCACACGCTTCTCCAGCTCCGACATCTCGTACGGGGAGGGGGGAGGCTGGGAAGGGTCGAACGCGACGGCGCCGGGCGCCGTCTCGGCAGCCGGCGGCAGTTCTTCCAGCCGCTTCTTCAGGCTGGCCGCCTGGGTGAGCGCCGCGACCAGCAGGGCCGTCGCGGCGGCGGTGGCGAGGACAGCGAGAACTCTCATGGACCCCCCGAAGTGTCGTATCGGTGAATATCTACGTCGGGGGGGCGCCGGCGTTGGCTCCGTCCGCGAAGACCTTCCTTCAGATCCTTGCTTCGCGCGAGTCGTTCTGAATTCGAGCCTCGTTTCAATCCGGGAGAGGGCGCGCCAGGTGAAACCGGGCTTACTGTCCCGGACGCGGACGACCCGAACGCCTTCCCCTTAGACTCGCCCTACGGGCTCGCTCAGGGCAAGCCGGGCCGATCGGGGCCGTGAAGTTGTCGCAGGGCCCTATACGGTCCGGCTTAAAGGCGGGTGCCGGATTTGAACCGGCGTATGAGGGTTTTGCAAACCCTTGCCTTGCCGCTTGGCTAACCCGCCGAACGAGGGGCGTATCCTACCGGGTGGAACTCCCGTGTCAACGTGGTTGCCCGGCCGGGGGCTCGGCTCCGGGCGGAGGGGCCCCACCCTCCTCCCGCCGGATCATCCGCGTCTCGCGCGCGGCCTCCGCGAGCGCGCGCGTCGCCATCCGGCCGACTGCGAGCGTGACGAGGAGCGTCGCGCCCAGCGCCGACCAGAGCGTCCAGTTGATCACCTTCCGGTCGCCGCGCGCCTCGAGGAGCCAGGCTGCGGCGTCCTTCTGGCGCTCGCGCGCCGAGCCCTGGCGCCCCGCGGCGAGCAGCCTCTCGGCCTCGCGCGCGCTGTCGCGGGCCTTGCGCAGGGCGTGCGCGGCCCGGCCCCCCGCCTCCTCCGGCGACTCACCCGGACGCGGCTCCGGCGTCGCCTTGCCTTCCGCCACCCTCTCCGAGAGCCAGCCCGCCAGATCCGCCAGCTTTCCCTGCTCCGCGGCCTCCCCGTCCTCCGCCTCGCGCCACATCACCAGCTGCCGGTTGCGCATCCAGCTCACGCCCTCGCTGTAGGCCTTCGCGTCCATCGTGGCGCGGGCGCCCAGCCCCGCCGGCGGGGCGCCGCCGCCGGTGTCGGCCATCTCCTTCGCGGCGTCCCCGGCCGCCCTCCCGAGCGCGGCGGCGGCGCTCGTGAGCAGGAGAGTCGCCGGAATCATGCCGACGAGCGAGCAGAGCGCGAACGTCGTGAATCGGACGCGCGTGACGCCGAAGGCGTAGTTGAGGAGCACGTACGGAAAGGCCGGAGAGAGGCGCATCAGGATCACGATCTTCCAGGCGTCCTTCGCCACCGCCCGGTCCAGCGCGCGGAATTTCGGGAAGAGGCCCAGGCGCTTCGCGACGCGCTCGCGCGCGACGTACCGGGCGACGAGAAACGACGCGCACGCCGCGACCGTCGAGGCGGAGAGCGAGATCGCGGTGCCGGTGACCGGGCCGTAAAGCAGCCCCGCCGTGAACGTCAGCGCGGACCCCGGCACGAGGCACAGCGTGAACACGATGTAGAGGAAGACGTAGAGCACCGGCGCCCACGCGCCGTACGTCTCGATCTTCGCCTGCGCCGTCGCGATCCAGTCGAGGATCGGCAGGAAATACGCCGCGGCCGCGAGCGCGAGCGCGGCGGTGAGCAGCACGACAATCTTCAGGGCGCGGGCGCGGTTCACGGGGCGGCGAGTATACCCTTCGACGAACGGCCGCTTCCCGAGGTAATCTCCGCCGATGCCCCACGTCCTCGTCATCGACGACGAACCCTCGATCTGCTGGGCGTTCAGGCAGCTGCTCGAGCGGAAGGGTCACCGCGCGGTGGTGGCGCCGACGGCGGAGGAGGGGCTGGAGGCGCTTTCGCCGGAGACGGACCTCGTGGTGCTGGACGTGCGGCTGCCGGGGATGGACGGGCTGACGGCGCTTCGGAGGTTCCGGGAGAAGCGGCCGGAGCTGCCGGTAATCGTGATCACGGCGCACGGGACGATGCAGACGGCGGTGGAGGCGATCAAGTCGGGGGCGTTCGAGTACATCACGAAGCCGATCGATCTCGCGGAGGCGGAAGCGGCGGTCGACCGGGCGCTCGAGCGGCGCGCGGTGTCCGAGGAGGTGCGGCGGCACCAGGCCGAGGGGGCCGACCTCGGGGGGATCGTGGGGTCGACGCCGGCGATGCAGGAGGTGTTCAAGAAGATCGGCGCGGTGTGCCTGACCGACGCGACCGTGCTGCTCACGGGCGAGTCCGGCACCGGCAAGGAGCTCGTCGCGCGCGCGATCCACGCCAACTCGCGCCGCGCGAAGAAGCCGTTCGAGCCGATCAACTGCGCTTCGCTGCCCGAAGGCCTCATCGAGTCCGAACTGTTCGGTCACGAGAAAGGCGCGTTCACGGGCGCCTTGCGCGCGAAGCCCGGCCGTTTCGAGGTCGCCGCCGGCGGCACCGTCTTCCTCGACGAGGTCGGCGACCTCCCCTCCCCCGCCCAGGCCAAGCTCCTTCGTTTTCTCGAGGACCATTCCTTCACGCGCGTCGGCGGCACGGAGCAGTTGAGCGCCGACGTGCGCATCGTCGCGGCGACGAACCGCGACCTGCGCGCGCTCGTCGCCGACGGCGCTTGGCGCGAAGACCTCTTCTACCGCCTGAACGTCGTCGCCCTCACCCTGCCCCCGCTTCGCGCCCGCAAGGCCGACATCCCGCGCCTCGTCGCGCGGTTCCTGCAGGATTCGGGCAATTCGGGAAAGCAGGTGTCCGAAATGGCGCTCACGGCGCTCACCGCGTACGACTGGCCCGGCAACGTGCGCGAGCTCCGGAACGCCGTCGAGCAGGCCGCCGTCCTCTCGCGCGGCGGCCCGATCCTGCCCGAGCACCTGCCTCCGCGGCTGGCGCAGCGGGGAAGCGGCCCCGACGACGCGGCGGCGGCGACGCTGATCCAGCGGTGGCTGGCCGAGGCGCCGGAGGGAGCGGCGTGGGAAGCGGTTTCGGAGAAGTGGGAGAGGCTGCTGATTGCGCGGGCGCTCGAAGACGCGAAAGGATCGTTGAGCGCCGCGAGCCGCCGGCTCGGGATCAATCGCGCGACGCTGAGGAAGAAGATGGAGAGGTTCGGGCTGAGGAGTTCGTCCGAGAGCGATTGACTCCGGCCCGTTCGGCGTCGGGCGTTCGGAGTTCGGCGTTGCTGCCGACGGGCGCGCACGCGGGGCGAGTCCTGCTCCCGCCGATCCGCTCCCCCGTTAACCGGGAGCCTGCGATCGGGAAAACGCCGAACCCCGAACGCCCGACGCCGAACCCCTCGGGCCGAGCGCCGTGAGCGCGATCCAGCCGCTCGAAACACCGTCCGTGCTCTATCGCGCATGTCCTTGAACCGCACCGCTTTCGGTCTTACTATGGCGGCATGTGCTGCGACAACGAAGGACGGCATTCCTGCTGTTCGTCCGGTTTCCTCGCGTGGGCCGGCTCGTGGCTCCTCTTCCCGATCTCGCCGATCCTCTCGGTCCTCCTCGGCGGCCTCTCCTTCGCGCAAAGCTTCGGAAGCGGCGCGCGCCTGACACGCTCGACCCTGCTCACGCCGTTCGTCCTCGTTCCCGTCTTCTTCATCTTCCAGGGCGCCGCCGACTACAGCTCCGGCCATGCGGTGCTCCACCGCAACGCGGTGGCCGTCACGCGCTGCGAAAGCCGATACCTCGAAAGCGACTGGGACGTCGATCCCCGCACCCGCCTCCCCTACATGGAAACCCCCTGCGGCTTCGGCAGCCTGTTCACTCACCGCGCGTACAACCGCACCGTCATCTTCCTCAGCCGGAAATTCGGGCCGCAGCGCGGGGCGTACACGGGACGGATTCCGGAACTGCGGCAGGTCAGGGCCGCACTGGCGAGAGGTGAGGTGGCCAGGAGCCAGGAGGTCATGGCCTTCCCGGACCTCTACCACTATGCCACCGTTGCGCATGCCTATATGGAGCAGACGTTTGTTCTGGAGATCCACGAGGATCCGGATAAGCCGAGCGAATTCTCGGCGGATTCCGTGGCCCTGGATCCGCCAATTCCCGAATCCCCCTGCCGCGTCGTGCGCGCCACCCTGGGTTCCGACATCGTCGCCTACTCTCTCGACGACTTCGTCCTGATCGCCGACGCCCGCACCGGCCGCGAAATCGCCCGTCACGGCGAACTCTCCCGCATCGCCTCCACCCGCTGACCCCTTCCCGGAGACCCGCTTGCCCGACCCCGTCATCGAGACCGAGAAGCTCACCAAGATCTTCACCGACTTCTGGGGTCGCAAGAAGCACAAGGCCGTCGACTCGCTGAATCTGAAGATCGAGCGCGGCGAGGTGTTCGGGTTCCTGGGGCCGAACGGATCGGGCAAGACGACGACGATGAAGATGCTGCTGGGGCTGCTCTACCCCACGAGCGGCTCGGCGCGCGTTCTGGGGCAGGATCCGTCGCACATCGCGACCAAGGAACGGATCGGGTTCCTGCCGGAGGAGTCCTACCTGTACCGCTTCCTCAACGCCGTCGAAACCCTCGACTTCTACGGGAAGCTGTTCGGGATGGCGCGGGACGTGCGGCGGAAGAAGGCGGAGGAGCTGCTGGACCTGGTCGGGCTGAAGGACGCGAAGCTGCGGCCCGTGAAGGAGTACTCGAAAGGCATGGCGCGGCGCGTGGGGCTGGCGTCGGCGCTGATCAACGATCCCGAGGTGATCTTCCTCGACGAGCCGACGAGCGGGCTCGACCCGATCGTGTCGCGGCAGGTGAAGGATCTGATCCTGGAGCTGAAAAAGAAGGGCAAGACGGTGTTCATGTCGAGCCACCTGCTCGCGGACATCGAGGACGTGTGCGACCGGGTGGGGATCATGCACCTGGGCGTCCTGCGGGCGACGGGGACGCTGCGGGAGATGATCCTGATTCCGGGCAAAACGCAGATCACGGTATCGGGACTGACCGACGAGAAACGGGTCGGGGTGACGCAGGCGATCGAGGCGGCGGGCGCGACGGTGGACGCGGTCTCCGAGCCGCACAGCTCGCTCGAAGACCTGTTCCTACGGGTCATCGGCACGCGCAAGGAGGCGAACTGATGCTCCGGCGGCTGGAGGCGCTCGGACTCGGGATCCGGCGGTCGGCGCTGGGGCCGGTCTTCGCGCTCTCGGGCCTGACGGTGCGCGAGTCGGTGCGGAAAAAAGTGTTCATCGTGCTCGCCGTGTTCACCCTCGTCATGCTCGGCGCGACCGCGATGCTCCCCGCCATCCGCGCCGAAGACCGCGTTCCCCTCGTCGAGACGTGGGCGCAGCGCGGCATCACCTTCTTCGGCGTCCTCCTCGTCGTGTTCCTCGCCGGCGTCTCCATCCCGGAAGACATCGAGGAGCGCAAAATCTTCACCCTCCTCTCCAAGCCCCTCGCCCGCTGGCAGCTGCTCGCCGGACGGTTCGCCGGATTCGCGTGCCTCCTCGCCGCGTTCGCCCTCGCCACCGGCCTTATCTCCGCCGTCTTCCTGCGCGTCGTCTCGCGCGGCTCGGGCGCCACGCTCGCGAACACCACCGAGTACCTGGCGTCGGAAGTCCGGATCGAAGAAGAGAAGTCCCAGGCGACCATCCTCGCGCGCCGGACGCCGGACAAGCCGTTCGAAGCCACCATCTCCGGCAGCCCGGACGGCGTCGCCGTCTACCGCTTCGCCCGCCTCCCCCTCCATGACCTCCCCGAACAAGTCCCCCTCCGCCTGTCCTTCGACATCCAGGCGGAGGCCCTTCTCATGTTCGGCATCGTCGAAATCTTCATCCGCCCCGCCGCCCGCGACATCTCGCCGGAGCCCGCCCGCAAGCTTGGCTGGGAAGTCGGCTGGAGCGAAAAACCCCGCGAAGGTCAGCCTCCCCCGCCGATCATGGCCAAGCGCACGTTCACCGCCAAGGTCGGCGTCACCTCCGAGTTCCTCTTCCCCCGCTCCTGGATCGACCGGTCGGGCGCGATCGATTTCGCGGTGAAGCGGGCGCAGCCGGGCATCGGGCTGACGGTCCGGCACGGGTCGCTCGCGGTCGTCTCGGAGCCGCACAATTTCGAGTGGAATTTCGCGAAGGGGCTGGCGTCGACGTTCCTGCTCTGGACGGTGGTGCTGGCGCTCACGCTCATGGGCTCCACGGTCCTCTCGGCGCCCGTGAACCTCCTGTTCGGGATCGCGGTGTTCGTCGCCGGGAGCATGATCGGCTTCCTCCGGGAATCCCTTCCTGCCGTCGAGCACCAGCTCGTGCAGGCGGAGCAGGAGGAGGCGGCGGCGGACGACGGCCACCACCACGCGAAGGACCCGATTCCGACGCCGGTCCTTCGTGTGTCGCAGGCGATCTCGAACGCGGTGATCGGCGTGGTGCCGGACCTGGCGGAGTTCGACGTGTCGGTGCCGATCCTGCAGGGGCGGGACGTGCCGGTCGAAACGGTCGGCCGCGGGTTGCGCACGGCGCTGCTCTACGCGGCGGGAGCGCTCCTGCTCGGGCTCGCGTTTTTCCGGATGAGGGAGTTTCGATGAAGCGGTGGCTGCCGGCTGTGCTGATGGCGGCGCTCCTGTGCGGCGTCGTGGGGACACAGGCCGCCGTGGACCGCCGCCCCGAGAAGAAGGAACTCACCGCCGCGAATCCCTACGACCGCCTGCCGCCCTCGCAGTACGTCGCCGAGTACAGCGCTTCCATGCTCATGGGCGGCATGCGCGCCGTCGCGATCGACTACCTGTGGATCCAGTTCATCAAGGCGGAGCGCGAGCGGCGGTTCGTGGAGGTGAACGCGATCCTGGAAATGATCGCGTACCTGCAGCCGACGTTCGCGGAGATCTGGAAGCACCTCGCGTGGGTGAAGGCGTACAACATCGCCGCGATGATGGAGACGCGGGAGGACCGGTGGCTGTGGGTGAAGGGGGGGCTCGACTCGATCCAGAAGGCGGTGGACCGGAATCCGGCGGACGAGGGACTCTGGTTCTACAAGGCGTACCTCCACTATCACCGGCTCCCGCAGGAGGCGTACCTGCTCGACCGTTTCCGGGACGAGACGGGGCAGGACGCCTGGGAGGTGTCGGCGCTGACGATGGAGAAGGCGATCGTGATCGCGCAGGACAAGGGCCGGGACAACACGCGTCCGCCGGGGGACGGGATGATGCAGGACGCGTACTTCAAGTGGGCGTTCGCGGTGATGCGGCGGGGGGAGCACGCGCGCGCGCGGCAGCTGCTGAGGCAGGGACACGACACGTACTTCCGGCTGACGCAGGGCCGGCCGGTCACGGACATGAACGAGCACAACAACCGGGCCTTCCTGGACCTCGCTCCCGTGTTCGAGCTGGAGGAAAAGCTGGCGGCCGCGGCGCCGGACGCACCGGAGACGGCCGCGCTCAGGACGCGGCTGCTCCAGGCCTACCTGGCGCTCGAACTGACCTACGTCCACATCCAGCCGATCGAACAGCGCATCATCCACCTCTTCGACCGCCCCTTCGCCGAAGCCCTCGACCTGGCCCGCCAGGGAAAGGCCGCCGCGGGCGCGGCCCTCGTCGAGAAGGAGCTCGTGGATTTCTTCGCGAACCTCGAGGCGGACCCGCGCATCCGGGGCGGCGCGAAGAGACTGTGGGCCGACATGGCCTTCTTCGCCGCCGACCTCCAGCGGGCCCTGGAGGCCGAGGCACGGGGCGAATTCGACGTCGCGCTCAAGAAGTACGATGAACTTCCCGCGAACTACCGGTATGCTCTGCCCTCGGAGAGTCCGCAGTTCCCGCTGGTCGAGCGGCGCGCCGCGGAGCTCCGGAACCGCTGAAAGGAGGCGAGAATCGCCAAGCGTGACGAGTCGCGCGATACGGCCGTGGAGTGCGCCCGCATCGCCGACGGAAAGAAAGCCACGGACATCGTGGTCCTCGACATCCGCAAGGTCGCCTTCATCACCGATTACTTCGTCATCGTCAGCGGCAAGAACAAGAAACAGCTCCAGGCGATCGCGGACGAGATTTCCGAGACGCTGAAAGGCCGGGGCCGCCGCCGCGCGGGCCTGGAAGGGTACGGCGAAGGCGCGTGGATCCTCGTGGATTTCGGCGACGTCGTCATCCACCTCTTCCACGAGGAAATGCGCCGGTACTACGAACTCGAAAACCTGTGGTCCGACGGCCGGAAGGTGCGCTGGCAGCCCGGCAAAGCGGAACCCGTTCAGGAGGGAGAAGCCCGTGAACAGGCTTAGCATCGTGGTGCTCGCCGCCGCGCTCGGAGGCTGCGGCTACGCCGGTGACCGGTTGAACGACGCCCGCGACATCCTCCACATCGACTTCTCGCTCGGCCCCCAGCTCGGCGCCACCGCCCGCTTCACGCACATCCTCCAGGCCGGCGTGAGCACCGAGGGGACGATCATCGGGCGCGAGGAGGAGGACTGGTACTACGACACGGCGCACATCGCCTGGAACGGCCGCTGGGCGGGAATTCACAAGCGGATCGGGCACGAGGCGGGGATCGGGCCGGAGACGGTCGAGCCGAAGTGGTACCGGCGGCGCTACACGGCGGAGTACGAGGAGGAATACAAGGACCAGAAGCGGACGCCGGACGAGATCGGCGCTTCGGTGGCGGCGGGGATCGCGGGCGGGGAGCTGGGATTCCGCCCGGCGGAGTTTTTCGATTTCCTGCTGGGCTGGTTCGGGCCGGACATCATGAAGGACGACGGGCAGGCGGCGGCGCACGAGGACAAGGAGCGCTGGGTCGAAGTCGGTGACTCGTGCTGCGACGGGGAGTGCGAGGAAGAGTGGAACAGGTAGTTTCCGGAGGATGACGGACGCGGCGGCGGCGGCAATGGCCGCCGCCGCGTTTTTCTGCCCCCATGGCCGAACCGATCTCCGCAGGAGCGCCTCCGCCGGCCAGCAGGGCCACGCTGGCCGGCGTCGCTCTGTTCGTGACGGCGCTCGCGATCCTCCTCATCTTCTTCGTCCCGGACGCGGAGCCGAAAGTCGCGTCCCGGGAAACCGATCCCGCGAAGATCTACCTGGCGAACTGCGCGGTCTGCCATGGTCCCGGCGGGGAGGGAAAGGGAGGGTTCCCCAGGATCATCGGGACGAAGCTGACGGAGGCCGAGGTCGCCGAGCGGATCCGGGACGGGAAGGGGGAGATGCCGGCGCACAGGACGATGACGGCGGAGCAGGTGGAGAAGGTGGCGAGGTGGGTGAAGGGGCTGGGGCAGAGGTAAAAAGGAAGGGCAATTTTGAATTTTGAATTGTGAATTTTGAATTCGATCTGCATCCAAATGGCTCACAATTCATAATTCAACATTCATAATTCATAATTAGGTCGTTCGTGATCGCTTTTCGTACCGGGTCCGCCGTTCACAGCGTGGCCAACAGCGCCGGGTACACTTTCTCCCCTATCGCTCCCGTCGCGCGATCGAATGTCTGGATTCTCGAAAGCGGCGGCGAGTAGAAGTTCACCGTCACCAGCCGCTTCCGGCCGCCCTGCTCGTTTCCCATCGCGTGGATGCCGCCGATTTCGCTGCAGCAGACGTCGCCGGGATTGAGCGTGAGGGTTTCGGTGGTCTCGAGCCTGGCGAATCCCGGGCGTTCGCCGCGGTCGGCGCGGCGGAAGTTTTCGACCTTCACCAGTCCCTGCGTGACGGCGGCGACGGAGCAGGAGGGGCCGTGGTCGTGGATCACGGTGGCCTGTCCGTCTTCCCAGCACAGCACGAGGGCTTCGAGGCGGTCGGAGCGGTAGAGGGGGACGCGCTGGTAGGTTTCGGGACTCCACTGCATGTGCGATTCGAGGAGTTCGCGCGGGAATTCGACGCTGCGGACGAGGCGGAAGAGTTCGGCGACGGGGATGGAGGTCGTGGGGAAGGCCTCGACGCGGGCGAGGAAATCGGACCAGGAGAGTTTCGGCATGGCGGTGAGCCTCGAAATCGGACCTCCAGGATCTTACTTCATCGGGCGGCAGGAAATCATGCAAATTCAACGGGCATCGGGAGTTGCGACGAGGAATGCTGAGCGCGCCAGTCAGGATTCCGGACCGCCGGAATCGCTTCCATCACCCGACTCCCCGCGCGGTGATTTCTTCCCCATCCCGATCCCCCTGGGTCCAGCGCCGTGGCAGAGCCCTTCGGCGAGAGCGTGAGACGGATTCGATCGCAGGAGCGGTCGGGGCGAGCGAGCGCAGCGAGCGAGGTCCGACCGCACCGGAGATCGAATCTGTCTCACGCTCTCGTGCCGAAACCTTGACACTCCCCCGACCCCGGTTATCCTCACGCGCCGACTTCGGGACCGGCGGGAAACATGGATCAAGGCACGCGTGATTCCTTCCGGACCCTCGGTTTGTTGTCGGGGGCGACCGTGACCCTGGCGGTCACCACCGCCCTCGGCTACTGGTTCGGGCATTGGGCTGGGTCGCGGTGGGATTTCGAACCTTGGGGAACCACCGCGGGAGTGCTCCTGGGATTGGCAGCAGGGTTCGCGCAGATCTGGGACATCTACCGCCGGTACATCGGGCGCTGATGGACCCCCAGCTCCGCCGGTATTACCTCGCCGCCGCCGGGATCCTCCTCGCGGCATTCGCCGTTTCCCTGTTCTGGAAATCCCCGGGAGTCTCCGCCGGCGCCTGCGCGGGGGTCCTCGTCAGCGTCCTTCCCTTCGCCTCCTGGCACGCCCTCGTCGGGCTGGCCGGGAAGAGCGGGCGCGCGAAGTCGGTCGTCGTCGGGCTCGTCGTCGTGAAGTACGCGGTCGCCGCAGCCGTCCTCGGATCCCTGTTCCTCTCGGGATTCGTGGACACCGCCGCGCTTGCCGCGGGAATCGTGGCTGGATCGCTCGCAATCCTGGTCGTGGCCTTCAGCGGAACGAGGAAATAGATGGCAGGCGGCGTCGATCATCCCCCGAGCCTCTTTCACCCGATCTTCGAGGCTATCACCGATCACGGGGAACACGTGCCCGCATGGCTCACCTTCGGCGGCATGTTCGATGTCCACCAGGCCGAGATCTTCTTCGACGCCCTCCTCTGCAGCGCCCTCGCCCTCTCCACCCTCGTCCTCCTCGTCTTCCTGGGCCGCAGCAAACTCGAAAAGGTCCCCGGCAAACTCCAGAACATCCTCGAAAGCACCGTCGTCCTCCTCCGCGGCCTCACCGTCGACCTTCTCGGGCCCACCGGCCCCAGCTACCTCCCACTCATGGGTACCCTCTTCCTCTATATCTTCTTCAATAACCTCATCGGCCTCGTCCCGGGTCTCAAGTCCCCCACCATGACCGTCTCCACCACCCTGGCCCTCGGCCTCACCACCTTCATCTGCGTCCAGTCCATCGCCGTCAAAGTCAACGGCGTCGCCGGCTACCTCAAACACTTCATGGGCGATATCCTCGCCCTGGCACCCCTCATGTTCGTCATCCACATCGCCGGCGAAGTCGCCAAGCCCATGTCCCTCTCCCTGCGCCTCTTCGGAAACATCTACGGCGAAGACAACATCATCGCCGTCCTCTTCAAGATGGGCTTCCCCGTCTGGATCCCCGTCCACCTCCCCATGCTCGCCTTCGGCATCTTCACCGCCTTCCTCCAGGCCTTCATCTTCACAAGCCTGTCCTGCATCTACGTGCAGGGCTTCACTGAACACGCCGGACACGACGAACACGACCACGGCCATGAGCATGGACACGCGCACGGGCAGGGGCACGGGCACGACCACGCGCACGGCCACGCACACTCACACTGAACCTTTAAGCCCCTTCGGGAAACGCATTGGGAGAAGCCGGATGAAGAAGCTCGCGCTGTACAGCCTGGTCATCGTGGCCGTTCTCGTCGTCGCCGCGCCCGTGTTCGCTGAAAGCGCCGAGGCGAGCCCGCTCAAGGCCGACCCCAACGGGGCCGCCAAGGCGGAGTTCGGCAAGTACGTCGCCCTCGCCATGGGCTTCGGCCTCGCCTTCGCCGCCGCCTTCGGCGCCCTCGGACAGGCGAAAGCCATCGCGGCCGCCGTCGAGTCCATCGCTCGACAGCCCGAAAAGGCCGGCGACATCCGCGGCGCCCTCATCATCGGCCTCGCGCTCATCGAAACCCTCGTGATCTACGTCCTCCTCATCTGCTTCTTCCTCAACGGAAAGCTGCCCACCTTCGGCGGCTAGACCATGGATATCCTCAAGGAACTCGCGAAAGCCCTCGGCGTCAACCCGGTCGTCGTCCTCATCCAGATGGCCGGGTTCTGGCTCCTCTACTTCCTGCTCCGGAACCTCCTCTGGAAGCCGGTCGGTGACGTCATCGACGGGCGGGCGGGGGACTGGAAGCGGTCCGAAGGGGAGATCGGGGCGGCGAAGGAGAAGCGCGAGGCTCTGGAGGCGGACTACTCCGCGAGGATGGCGGTCGTGGAGCGGCAGGCGTACGAGAAGCTCACGGGGCTCGTGCGGACCGGGATCGAGGAGCGGGCGGCGCGGCTCGTGAAGGCGCAGGAGGACGCGAGCCGGTCGGTGGGCGAGGCGCAGGCGGCGATCCGCGGGGAGCGCGACCAGGCGCTACGCGATGCAGGGCCGCAGGTCGAGGCGCTGTCGCGGGACGCGGCGGCGCGGGCGTTGGGGGCGAGGGGCTGATGCGGAGGTTGTGGCTGGCGATGGCGATGGTGGCGCTGCCTCTTCTGGCGGCCCGGCCGTCGCATGCATCGGAAAAGCCGTCCGAGGCTCCCCCGGGAGCCGCTTCCTCGGCCGGGCCCGCTTCCCACTCCGCCCCGACAGGACATGGAGCCCACGCGCCGGGCTGGTTCGAGGAGAACGGCGGGCTGGTGAAGGTGATCGCCGTCCAGGTGCTGGCGTTCGTGCTGCTGCTGGCGGCGCTGAAGAAGTGGGTGATTCCGGTGATCGGCCGCATGCTGAACGAGCGCGCGGAGAACATCCGGGAGACGTACGCGAAGCTCGAGCACGAGAAGGCGGAGCTCGAGAGGCTGACGAAGCTGGCGCAGGAGAAGCTGGCGGGGATCGAGCGGGAGACGGCGGCGAAGATCGACGCGGCGGTGAAGGAGGGGGGCGCGCAGCGGGAGGCGATCCTTTCCGAGGCCACGTCCGCGGCCGAGCGCATTCTCGCGAAGGCGAAGTCGGAGATCGAGGTGGAGCGGGCGAAGGCGGTCGAGGAGATCCGGCAGGAGATGGTGCGGCTCTCGCTCGAGGCGGCGGAGCGGCTGGTGAAGCAGCAGCTCACCGCGGCGAAGCAGGAGGAGCTGGTCGAGCGCTTCATCCGTGAACTGGAAAAGGTGAAAGCATGATCGAACGGACCATCGCGCGCCGGTACGCCACGGCTCTATTGAACCTCGCCGACGAGTCGAAGGCGGTGGAGGCGGTGGAGACGGACATCATGCAGATCGCGGAGATCTACCGGGCGAACGCGGACTTCCGGCGGGCGGTGACGCACCCGCTGATTCCGGCGAAGGACAAGAAGGAGTTCCTGCGGCTGGTGCTGCCGGGGCTGTCGAAGCTGCTCGGGGAGTTCCTGGACAAGCTGGTGGACAAGGGGCGGGCGAACTGCATTCCGGAGATCGCGGAGGTATTCGACGACCTGGCGGACCGGTATGCGGGGGTGGTGCGGATGACGGTCGAGACGGCGGTGCCGATGTCGGAGGCGCAGCGCGCGAAGCTGCTCGGGAAGCTGGGCGCGATCGCGGAGGGGCGCAAGGTCGAGATCGAGGCGAAGGTCGCGCCCGAGCTGATGGGCGGCGTGCGGGTCCGGGTGCGCGACACGGTGATCGACGGGTCGGTGGCGGCGCGGCTGAAAGGTCTTCGGGAACTGCTGACGTCCACGATGAGGTAACGAGAGATGCAGATCCGGCCGGAAGAGATTTCCAGGATCATCCAGGGCGAGATCAAGAAGTACGAGAGCGATCTCAAGATGGAGTCCGTGGGGACGGTGCTTACGGTGGGCGACGGCATTGCGCGCGTCTACGGGCTCGACAAGGTCATGTCGAGCGAGCTGGTCGAGTTCCCCGGCGGCGTGTTCGGGATGGCGCTGAACCTGGAAGAGGACTCCGTGGGCATCGTGATCCTGGGGAGCGACCGCGGGATCAAGGAAGGCGACACGGTGAAGTGCACGGGCAAGATCGTGCAGGTTCCCGTGGGGGACGCGCTGCTCGGCCGCGTGGTGAACGCGCTGGGGCAGCCGATCGACGGCAAGGGACCGATCGCGGCGACGAAGTTCCGCCCGATCGAGTATCCGGCGCCGAACGTCGTGATGCGGCAGTCGGTGAACCAGCCTCTTCAGACGGGATACAAGGCGATCGACTCGATGATCCCGATCGGGAAGGGCCAGCGCGAGCTGATCCTGGGCGACCGCGGCATCGGGAAGACGGCGCTGATCACGGACACGATCCTGAACCAGAGGGACGACGACGTGCAGTGCATCTACTGCGCGATCGGGCAGAAGCAGTCGACGATCGCGCAGGTGGTGGACGTGCTGGAGAAGTCGGGTGCGATGAAGTACACGATCGTGGTCGCGGCCTCGGCGTCCGACCCGGCGCCGCTTCAGTACATCGCGCCGTTCGCGGGGACCGCGATGGGCGAGGAGTTCCGGGACACGAAGCGGCACGCGTACATCGCGTACGACGACCTGACGAAGCACGCCTGGGCGTACCGGCAGATGTCGCTGCTTCTGCGGCGTCCTCCCGGCCGCGAGGCGTACCCGGGCGACGTGTTCAACCTGCACAGCCGGCTGCTGGAACGCTCGGCCAAGCTGAACGACGAGCTGGGAGGCGGATCGCTCACGAGCACGCCCGTGATCGAGACGCAGCTGGGCGACGTGTCGGCGTACATCCCGACGAACGTGATTTCGATCACGGACGGGCAGATCTATCTCGAGCCCGACCTGTTCTACGGCGGCGTCCGTCCTGCCCTCAACGTCGGCATCAGCGTGTCGCGCGTCGGCGGCGCGGCGCAGACGAAGGCGATGAAGAAGGTGGCGGGCAAGCTGCGTCTGGAGCTCGCGCAGTTCCGCGAACTCGCGGCGTTCGCGCAGTTCGCGAGCGACCTCGACGCCGGCACGCGCGCGCAGCTGACGCGCGGCGAGCGCCTCGTCGAGATCCTGAAGCAGCCGCAGTACGAGCCGATGAACTTCGCCAACCAGGTCTGCATCATCTTCGCCGGCACCCAGGGGTTCCTCGACGACATCCCGAAGGACCAGGTCGCGGGGTTCGAACGCACGTTCCACAAGTTCATGGGCGAAAAGTACCCGGCGGTGATCGAAGGCATCAAGAAGACGAAGGACCTCGAGAAGGACAACGAGGCGAGGCTCCGCGCGGCGCTCGACGAGTTCAAGGCGGGGTGGAAGGCGGGGTCGATCAAGGCGGAAGCGGCAAAAGTGTTCCAGCCGGCGGCTCATTAGGATCCAGCGAGAATGGCCGTAAGCTCGATCAAATCGATCCGGACGAAAATCCGGTCGGTCAACAACATCAAGAAGATCACGCGCGCCATGGAAATGGTGAGCGCGGCGAAGCTCCGCAAAGTGCAGGACCGCCTCATGTCGGTCCGCCCGTACGCCTCCAGGATCTCCGAGTTCCTCACCGGCCTCGCCGGCCGCGTCCAGAACCTCGATTTCCCGCTCTTCAAGGCCCGCGAAAACGTCCGCCGGATCGGCGTCGTCGTGATGATGGGCGACAAGGGCCTGTGCGGCTCCTTCAACTCGAACATGCTGCGGTACTTCAACGAGTTCCAGAGGAAGCACGCGCAGCCGCTCGAGGCCACGACGGTCGGCCGCAAGGCGTCGGAGACGCTCCGGAAGCAGGGTGCGACCCCCGTCGACATCTACCTGAACCTCAAGACCGACATCTCGTTCGCCGAGATCCAGGCGATGACGAACAAGCTCGTCGCCTCGTTCCTCGAGGGCCGCGTCGACGAGGTCTGGGTCCTCTACACCGAGTACGTGAACGCGGTCACGTTCCGGCCGCGCGTCGTGAAATTCCTGCCGATCGAGACGGAGAAGAAGGAAGGGGTCAAGGAGAGCGGCGCCTCGGACTACGAGTTCGAGCCCGACCCCAAGACAATCCTCGACCAGCTCATCCCGCGTTACGTGCAGACGACCTTCCACCGCCTGCTCCTCGAATCGATGTCGAGCGAGCACGCGGCGCGCATGAACGCCATGCACAACGCGACCGACAACGCGAAGGATCTCGTGTCGAGTCTCACGCTCATCTACAACAAGGCGCGCCAGGCGTCGATCACCAAGGAACTGCTCGACATCGTCGGCGGCGCCGAAGCATTGAGAGGCTAACGGAATGGCGGAGAACATCGGGAAGGTCACCCAGGTCATCGGCCCCGTCGTCGACGTGTCCTTCGAAACGGCGCTTCCGGCCATCTACAACGCGATGCTCGTGAAGGACGCGGCGAAGGGGATCGACCTGACGCTCGAGGTCGCGAGCCACATGGGCAACAACACGGTGCGCGCGGTCGCGATGTCCACGACCGACGGGCTGGTGCGGGGCATGCCGGTGACGGACACGGGCGCTCCCATCAAGCTCCCTGTCGGCCGCGCGACGCTCGGCCGCCTGATCGACCTCCTCGGCAAGCCTCTCGACCACCTGGGCGAGATCAAGACCGACAAGTTCTACCCCATACACCGCCCCGCCCCGACCCTCGTCAACCAGGAAGTCACCCCCGCCGTCCTCGAGACCGGCATCAAGGTCCTCGACCTCCTCGCCCCGTACGCCAAGGGCGGCAAGGTCGGCCTGTTCGGCGGCGCCGGCGTCGGCAAAACCGTGCTCGTCCAGGAGCTCATCCACAACATCGCCAAGGAACACGGCGGCTTCTCCGTGTTCGCCGGCGTCGGCGAGCGCACCCGCGAAGGGAACGACCTCTGGCACGAAATGAAGATATCGAATGTCATCGAGAAAACCGTCCTCTGCTTCGGCCAGATGAACGAGCCCCCCGGCGCCCGCCTCCGCGTCGCCCTCTCCGGCGTGAAGTTCGCCGAGTACTTCCGCGAAGAGGAGGGCCAGGACGTGCTCCTGTTCATCGACAACATCTTCCGTTTCGTCCAGGCGGGCTCGGAAGTCTCCGCCCTCCTCGGCCGCATGCCCAGCGCCGTCGGCTACCAGCCCACGCTGGCCAACGAGATGGCCCAGCTCCAGGAGCGCATCACCTCGACCAAGAAAGGCTCCATCACCTCGGTGCAGGCCGTGTACGTCCCCGCCGACGACATCACCGACCCGGCGCCCGCCACCACGTTCTCCCACCTCGACGCCACCACCGTCCTCGACCGCCGCATTTCCGAACTCGGCATCTACCCCGCCGTCGATCCCCTCAAGTCCACTTCCCGCATGCTCGACGAGAAAATCGTCGGCACCGAGCACTACCGCACCGCGCTGGCCGTCCAGAAAGTCCTCCAGCGCTACGCCGACCTGCAGGACATCATCGCGATCCTGGGGATGGAAGAGCTCTCCGACGAGGACAAGATCGTGGTCGCCCGCGCGCGCCGCATCCAGCGCTTCCTGTCGCAGCCGTTCAACGTCGCCAAGATCTTTACCGGCACCGAGGGCGAGTACGTGGCGATCAAGGAGACGGTCCGCGGGTTCAAGGAGATCCTCGAGGGCAAGCACGACGCGCTGCCCGAGCAGGCGTTCTACATGGTGGGCGGCATCGACAAGGCGATCGAAAAAGCCAAGAAGATGAAGGGATAGGCCGATGGCGCGGGAATTCCAGTTCGAGGTCGTGACGCCGGAGCGCACCGTCTTCTCGAAGGCGGTGACGAGCGTCATCATTCCCGCGTGGGAGGGCTACCTCGGGATCCTGGGCGGCCACGCGCCGCTCCTCGCGCTCCTCCAGCCGGGCGAGATCGTGATCAAGACCGCCGCGGGCGAGCAGGAGGAGATCGCCGTCGCCGGCGGCTTCGCCGACGTCGGCCCGAATCGCTGCCTGATCCTCGCCGACGCCGCCGAAACGCCCGACCAGATCAACATCGAGCGCGCGCAGAAGGCGCTGGAGAAGGCGAAGAAGGCGCTGGCCGAGAGAGGGCCCGGGCACTCGTTCGAGGAGCTGGAAGTCGCCGTCAGGCGCGCCGAGAATCGCGTACGGTTTGCCGAGAAGCGGAAGAAATAGTCCTATCCGCCTTTACCCGCTTTTATCCTCAACCAGGCCTTTCCTATCGCAGTTCATCCTCTTTTATCGCTTTTCCAAAGCCGTTCTTATCGCCGTTATTTCCTCTTCCAGGGAAATAGGGCTGATGAACAATTGGGTGAACGGCGATAGGAAAGGCTCTGGAAAAGCGATCAAAGA
>JACPRD010000019.1 GCA_016190145.1 Planctomycetota bacterium
CCGCCGCGATCTCGTCGCCGCCGCCAATTTCCTCCGCTGGAAGAACCTGGAACGGCTCATGGACGCCGGCGTCGCCATTATCGACCCTTCGACCACATATATAGAGGAAGGAGTCGAAGTCGGGACCGACACCGTCATCCTCCCCTACACCGTCATCCGCCGCGGCGTCAAGATCGGGAATCACTGTGAGGTCGGTCCTTTCAGCCACCTCCGCCCCGGAACCGTCCTCGAAGATGGCGCCGAAATCGGCAACTTCGTGGAGGTGAAGAACTCCCGGATCGGGGCCCATTCCAAAGCCAAGCATCTTTCGTATCTGGGCGATGCCACGCTCGGCTCCCGCGTCAACATCGGAGCCGGCACCATCACCGCCAACTACGACGGCGTGAACAAACACCCCACCGTGATCGGGGACGGCGCCTCCACCGGCAGCCACACCGTCCTCGTCGCCCCCACCACGCTCGGAAAGGGCGCGAAGACCGGCGCCGGCGCCGTGGTCGCGAAGAAATCCGTCCCCGCCGGCGAGACCTGGGTCGGCGTCCCCGCCCGCCCATTGAAGAGTGGTGCGGGCGCGCCACTGGCGCGCCCGGTCACCGTTCCCCGGAATCGTAAAGCGTTGACCCCGCCCCCTTCCAAAAAGAAACTACCCGCCCCGGCAAAAAAGAGGAGCGGCACCCGTGCGTAAGAAAGAGTTCCAGATCTTCTCCGGCACGGGCAACCGCAAGGTCGCCGACCGCATCTGCAAATACCTCGACCTCCCCATGAGCCGCGCGGAGATCAGCCGCTTCCCCGACGGCGAAATCGACGTCAAGATCCAGGACGACGTGCGCGGGTCGGACGTGTTCCTGGTGCAGTCGACGTGCCCGCCGGTGAACGAGAATCTGATGGAACTCCTGATCCTGATGGACGCGCTCCGGCGCGCTTCGGCGGACCGGATCACGGCGGTGATTCCTTACTTCGGTTACGCGCGGCAGGACCGCAAGGCCGAAGGACGCGTGCCGATCTCGGCGAAGCTCGTCGCGAACCTCATCACCAAGGCGGGCGCGGACCGCGTGCTCACGATGGACCTCCACGCGGCGCAGATCCAGGGCTTCTTCGACATCCCGGTGGATCACCTCTACGCGGCGCCCGTGCTGCTCGACTACTTCAAGAAGAAGGACCTCGGCAAGGTCTGCGTCCTGTGCTGCGACGTGGGCGGAGCGAAGATGGCGCGGGCGTACGCGAAGCGGCTGGGCGGGGCGCCGCTGGCGATCATCGACAAGCGGCGCACGGGGCCCAGCGAAACCGAGGTCGCGGAGGTGATCGGCACGGTCGAGGGGCACGACGTCGTGGTCGTGGACGACATGATCTCGACCGGCACGTCGATCGCCGAGGCCGCCAAGGTCGCGCGCGAGCGCGGCGCGCGGTCCGTGCGCATGTGCGCGACGCACGCGGTGCTGTGCGGCAAGGCGCTCGAGAAGATCGAGGCGTCGAAGGTCGAGGAACTGGTCGTGACCGACACCGTGCCGCTCAACGGCAAGGAGCGGCCTTTCATCATCCAGCTCACGGTCGCGGAACTCCTGGCCGAGGCCATCCGGCGCATCCACAAGAGCGAGAGCATCAGCAGCCTCTTTAGTTAAAGGGCGAGCAGGTTTCTTCCAAAATCGGCCCCAGCCTCGTGCGTCTCACGCCTGGGCATGAGCAACCTCTTGCCCTGAAACAGCTTGTGGCATTCACGGAATCCGGCGATTTCCCCTTGTGACTCCGGTGGGGCCTCCCACTTTCTTCGTAGAGGAGGAATGCCGTGGTGCGAGCGAAGAGCATGGATGAGAAGAGGGTTGAGAAGGCCGCGCGTGAGACCATTCTCGCCTTGGGCGCGCGTGGTGTGCGTTTTTCAGAGGCGGAGGACGCCGCGCAGGAGGCCGTCGCCAGAGTGCTGAGGGCGGTCCAACGCGGTCGGCGAATCGCCGACCTGGGCGCATTCGTGTGGAAGACAGCACTGCATGTGCTGAGCGAACAAGGCAGAACATTCTGGAAGCGGCGGCGCGAGTTTCTCGACGTCACCGAACTCGAACCGCCGGCCGTGACCTCGAAACCAGAGATGCCAATACGGCTCCTCGAACAGATGTTCGCTCTCCTGGCGAAGATTCCCGAGAAGCAGCAGGACGCACTGAGGTTGGCTGCCCTCTGGGGTTGGAATCCGGCGCGTGCCGCGAAAGAGATCGGAGTTTCCGCTCAAGCGATGAGGGAGCGTTTGGAGAATGCACGGAAGCTGCTGCGGCGAAAGTATCTGGACAACCCGATCATCCGCGAGTGGCTGGCAGATTCCGACTACGGTTCGTCCCAGCCAGAATCGGAGGTAAGTCGACCTCGACGCAAGAAACGATGACGCGCGACGTCTCAATGGCGTGCCGAGGTTCCAAACCCCGGCGCTCGATTGACTCAAGACCCTCACCCATCATGAGATGGAGGTGAAAGCCGTGAACGATGAATCCCCGCTCTCCTCGTCTTTGAGAAAACGCCAGTTCGCTTCGCAGCAGCAAGCCGGCCTTGGACAACAACCGCACCCAACAATCACGCTCGCCAAGGCAGAGACGACGTTCATCCTCGATCAGCCGGTCCTGTCACGAGGTGGGGCCCCCCACTCGCCGCTGCGAACCGGAGGAATCCTCGCGATGAGGAATGATCCTGCGATCGTCCGGCCGCTTGGGGATAGCAGCGAATTCGGCCTACTCAATCCGCCTGAGAGCAGGTTGTCGCAGCAGGTCGCTCGGCCTATCGTCGCCGTCGACGGACCGCTCCCGGGCGTCATCATTTTCGGAATGCCTCGGGAATCAACTCGGAGCCTGACCGGCGAGTTTCTCCGGGGTCGGATGTTTTTCGCTCCCCCGGGCGAATCCACTGGCGGATGGTGCAGCCATGCTCTTCAGTGGAGATGTCGGGAACGCTTCGGCCCGCTCGCTGGGGGCGGTCCGGGACTCGCTCACGCTGGCCTAGGGACAGGGTCCGGCGCTGTGATCGCACCGCCGATCCAGGCAACTGTTTTCGGAGAGACAACGGGCTCGGAGTTGAGCGCAAACCAGAAGAAGAGCGTGGAACACGCGATCAAGATCATTGATTGCCTGGGGTGGGAGCACCTCGGCAAGTGGCTGACGGCGGAACTGGCCGAGGGCGACATCGAGGTAGCCGACAGCGCGAGCTTCCAGAACTGGGGATTGTGCGAAAGATCCGGTATCCCGGGGATTCCCGGTGAGTGGATATACTTGAACAAGAAAGTTCTGCGTCCCAAACCTGAGTCTAGGGACGCGGACAGTCCGAAGTTCATGGGCCCCTGCAACTCGGGGTTGGTCATGCTGGCTGCGGTTCTGTTCCACGAGGGGCTGCACGGGCGAGACCACGTCGACGAAGATACTGCCTATGGGCACCAGTTACTGTTCCTGCGAGATCTTGATGAAAACCTCGGCAAGTGCTTCCCTGATTGCAGCGAAGAGCAAATGGACCTGATCAAGGAAGAGATTTCTGAGGCGAAGGAGGAGGTTAAGATGGGCTGGGAAGACGCCAAGAAGCGTGGGCAAGCGAAAGGCCCGCCAAAGAAATGATCAACACTCGTCCGCCACGAGGTTCCGGTGCATCGCCAGTTCTACGCCGGGCGATGAATCGAAGGGGGTGCGGCGACACGTCATCGCCGACGGCAGAAGTGTCTCTCGGTACGGGCAGTCCAGTGCGATCGCTGCTGTCGAAGGCGCTCGGAATGGGCCTTAGCTTGCTCGTCATCGCCACCTTGAATTCCGGGTGCAAGGTCTATGGCCCCTGTGGAGGAAGCTCGCCAGGCGAACGCACGCGGAGCCGTCTCGAAGCGATCAAGGTGGGGTTCGCGGTGTATCAGGCGAAGCGCGGCTGGCCGGGCATCGAGTCTATCGACGGACTGGAGGAAGCGCTCTCGAGCGACGCCGATGCTCTGGCTGCGCTCCTCGGAGAGTCGGGAGCATCGACCGCGTCACGGTGTTTCAGAGACGAGTGGGAGAAGAGCTTCCAAGTCCGACCGTGGTCCGGGGAGGACCCCAGTCGAACCGGGATGGTTGTCTTCTCCTCCGGGGAGGCCGACGTGCGCCAGGATGCGAACGGGGAAGATCTCGAAGTGATCCTGCTCCGGCTGCGGTAGCTCGGCGCTGACACGACGGGACCGGCAGCAAACCCTGCAGGCACACAAGCGCGGAATCGCCTCCCCGATCTCGGTCGCGAACCCGCCTCCATGATTCCCCTTGCGCCCCAAAAATCCGCCCGGTAGACTCTCCCCCCCTTTCCCGGACGTCCCTTCATACGGAGCCAAGACCGATGGAAATCCTCGCGCTCGACGCCAAACCGCGCCCCAAGGTGGGGTCGCGCCAGTCGTACAAGGACCGCAGGAAGGGGCAGATCCCCGCGGTCGTTTACGGTCACAAGGAGGCCTCGGTCAGCGTGACGGTGCCGCTGGACGGGTTCGCGAAGATCCTGAAGACGGGGACCCGGCTGGTGAAGCTGGCGGTCGGGGGGAAGCAGGAGTTGACGTACATCATCGACGTCGAGCACGACGCGATCACGGACGCGATCCTGCACATCGACTTCGGCCGGACGTCGATGACCGAGAAGCTGTCGGTCAAGGTGAGTCTCCGGACGAAGGGCACGGCGAAGGGCGTGGCGTCCGGCGAGGGGCAGATGGACATCCTGATGAACGACATTCCGATCCGGTGCCTGCCGGACCGGATTCCGAAGCAGATCGAGCACGACGTGGCGCCGCTGGAGATCGGGCAGGGCGTGAAACTGAAGGACCTGCACCTGCCGGAGGGCGTCGAGATCGACGGCAACCCCGAGATGCTCGTCATCACCTGCCACAAGGCGGTCGAGGAAGTCATCGTCACGCCCGACCAGGTGGCGGCGGCGGCGGCGACGGAGCCCGAAGTTCTCACGGCGAAGAAGGAGGAGGGTGAGGCTGCGGCGGCGGCGGCGCCCGGCGCCGAGAAGGCCGCGGCCCCCGAGGCCAAGGGAGGGAAGGAGAAGAAGGAATAGCGTCCGTGAAAGTCGTCGTCGGCCTGGGGAACCCGGGGCGGCGCTACGAGGGGACGAGGCACAACCTGGGGTTCATGGTGGTCGAGGAGGTCGCGAGGCGCACCGGCGTTCCCGCGACCGGAGCCGCTCGCGAACAGTTCGAGTCGCTCGTGACCGAAACCACCGTACGCGGCGAGCGGGTCATCCTCGCGAAACCGCAGACGTTCATGAACCTCAGCGGCTCCGCCGTCCAGCCCCTCCTGGCGTTCCACAAGATTCCGCCGTCCGACCTCCTCGTGATCTGCGACGACCTCAACCTGCCCCTCGGGCGCCTGCGCTTCCGCGCAGGAGGCTCGGCCGGCGGGCACCACGGACTGGAGGACATCGAACGGCGGCTCGGAACGCAGGACTACCCGCGGCTCCGGATCGGACTGGGGCTGCCTCCGGGGTTCAAGGCGGAGGCGTTCGTGCTGGGGAAGTTCTCCGGGGAAGAGTCGGCGGTGCTGGGTCCGGCGGTGAAGGCGGCCGCGGAAGGCGTGGAAGTCTGGGTGGAGAAGGGCGTCGGCGCGGCGGCGAACCGGTTCAACGCGCCGCCGGCGGACGGGGCGGACGGGAAGGACAGGGACAAAGGCAAAAAAGAAAAAGGCAAAGAGAAAGAAGAGGAATAGATGGAAGGTACCTACGAAATGATGCTGCTGCTCGAGCCGACGATCGCCGGCAAGGACTGGAACAAGGTCGTCGAACACTCCAGCGGCCTCGTCACGCAGCACGGCGGCGAAGTCCTGGCCTCCTCGAAATGGGGCGACCGGAAGCTGGCGTACGAAATCCGCGGCCACAAGCGCGGCGCTTACCTGCTCGTGTACTTCAAGTGCAACACCGAAGCGGTCACGAAGATCAACCGCCAGGCGGAGCTGTCCGACATCGTGCTCCGGCACGTGATCATCCGCGTCGAAGCGGTCCCGCCGCCGGAGGAGCAGGTCGCCCCGGCGCCCGTGACGGCTTCCGGCGAAAGGAAATAGCGACATGGCGAGCAGCGTCAACAAGGTCATGCTGCTGGGGCGCCTCACGCGCGACCCCGAGCTGCGCTACACGCCCAAAGGCACCGCCGTGTGCGACCTCGGCCTCGCCCTGAATCGCGTCTGGACCGACCAGGGCTCGGGCGAGAAGCGCGAGGAGGTGACCTTCGTCGACGTGACCGTCTGGCAGCGGACCGCGGAAATCTGCGCGCAGTACCTCAAGAAAGGCCGACAGGTCTTCCTCGAGGGACGCCTCCAGATGGACCAGTGGGACGCTCCCGACGGCGCCAAGAAATCCAAGCTCAAGGTGACGGCCGAAAACGTGACGTTTGTGGACGGCGGCGGAGCCGGTCGAGGCGAACCCGGAGGAGCAGGCGGCGAAGGCAGCGAAGGAGGAGGCGCGCGGCGCAGCGGCGGTTACCAGCGCGGCGCCC
>JACPRD010000020.1 GCA_016190145.1 Planctomycetota bacterium
CTTCGCCAGGGAGCTGGAGCTGCGCGGGGTGGCGCACATCGTGGCGGCGCCGCGGAGGCCGCAGACGCTGGGGAAGATCGAGCGTTTCTGGGGGACGCTTTGGGATGACTGCGTGGGCGCGGCCGTCTTCATCGATCTGGAGGATGCGCGCAAGCGGATCGGACACTTCATCGATCACTACAACTTCCAGAGGCCGCACCAGGGGATCGGGGGCCTGGTGCCTGCGGATCGTTTCTTCGGGGCGGCGCCGGCGATGCTCACGACGCTCAAGGAGCGCGTCGCGTCGAATGCGCTCGACCTGGCGCGGCAGGGACTGCCGCGCACGCCCTTCTACGTCGCGGGTCAGGTAGGCGGCCGGGCTTTCAGCGTCCATGCCGAGGGGGAGAGGGTGATCATGACGCGGGACGGGGCGGAGCGGCAGGAGGTGGAACTGGTGGCTCCGAAGGCGCCGCTGCCGGAGATGCCGAAGCCCGTGTGTCCGCAGGCTGAGGGTCCCGGCGCGGTGGCGGACGCGGGGAATGAGGAGCCTCCGGCGCCGGGGGTAAGCCCGCTGGACGCGGGGCTCAAGCGGCTCGATCCCGAGACGGAAGGAGGGAGGTCATGAGCGTGCTTTCCGAGAAGGTCAGGACCGACTCTGCGGTGAAGCCGAGGATTCGTCGCGAGAGATCGGCGGGGCCGAAGATCGCAGGGGGCGGCGACGACTCCCGGCGGATCGCCGCGGCGATCCTCGAGGTGCTGGGCGGCGCGCGGCTTCCGTCGGAGGCCGCGACGTCGCTCGGCGTGTCGCAGGCGAGGTACTACGCGCTGGAGTCCCGGGCGCTCTCGGGCTTCGTCGAGGCGTGCGAGCCTCGGCCGAAGGGGCGGCAGCGGCGACCGGAATCGCAGGTCGCGCAACTCGAGCGCGAGCTCGAGCGTCTCGGCCGCGAGAACGCGCGCCTCTCGGCGCTGGTCCGGGTAGCGCGCCGCGCGGTGGGGCTGTCGGAGGCGCCTGAGAAGAAGCGGGAGCCGGGGGGAAAACCGCGGCGCCGCAGGAAGGCGACCGCACGCGCCCTCGGGGCGGTCGCCGTGCTTCGCGCGCCCGCCGCGCCGTCGGGGCCGCCGTCGCCCCCGGCGCCGCAGGACCCATGACACCTCCCCGGCCCGGATGAGAAGATCCGGCGCGCCGGTCTGCGCCGCCTTCTCCGTCCGGGCCGGGGAGGCTTTCCACAACGCGTTTTCGGAGGGATCAAATGCCGCAAGGACGGCCGCCGAAGGGATCCGAGATCGTCACGGGCTACGACGCTTCCGGATCCGCGAAGAAGAAAGTCCGTCTCGTCCTTCAGACCCTCGCGGGGAAACTCCCGCTCAAGGACGCCGCGGCCGAACTCGGCGTCTCCGAGTCGCAATTCCACAGGGTGCGCGAGGAGCTGCTCGACGGGATGCTCCAGGCCGCGGAGCCCAGGCCACTGGGCCCGCCTGCCGAGCCCCCCGATCCCGCCGCCGGGATCGAGGCGGAACTCCGCGCCCGCATCCGCGAACTCGAGGACGAACTCGAAATCGCCGAGCTCCGGGAGGTCCTCGCCTACGCTCTGCCGGACATCGCCGCCGAAGGCGTCGAGGAACGGAAAAAAAAACTCCTGACCAGGGCCTCGGCGACGTCACACCCGGCCTCCGGACCCAAATCGCCGCCACCCGGCGCAGGCGGAGGCTCCTCCAGATGATCGTCGATGCCCGCCTCGTCAAGGCGAAGGTCGAACTCTCCCGCAGGAGGCCCGACCCGGCCACTCGCGACGAGCGCGACGTGGTGCTGCGCGCCGCGAAGATGCACGTCGTCGCCCGCGTCCTCCTCGGCCACAAGCACGGCCGCGGAACCTGGAACACCGCGACCCGCCTCGGCCTCAACCCCAGGACCGTCGCCGACTGGGTCCGCCGCTGGAACAAAGACCGCCTGCGCATCACCCCAAAGGGACCCAAACCGGCCCAGATCGACGAGGCAACCCGCGCTGCGATCGACACTTTCCTCCTGCTTGTCGGAGGCGTCATCGGCACCCCCGCGCTCCACGCCGCCTTCCCCCGCGTCCCGCGCCGCCAGATCGATGCCATCGCCGAAGCCTGGCGCAGGCGCGCCATCGAGGGCAAGACCATCGTCACCCACACCCTCAAGTGGGGCACTGTCGGCGCCGTCTGGGCGATCGACTTCACCGAGCCGCCCTTTCCCGTCGACGGCCTCTTTCCCTGGATCCTCGTCGTCCGCGACCTCGCCAGCGGCTACCGCCTTGCCGCAAGAGCCGTCCCTTCCCCGAGCGCCTTCTTCGTCCGCGCCCTCCTCATTGAGATCTTCAAGCAGCACGGCCCGCCCCTCGTCCTCAAGCACGACAACGGCGGCCACTTCTGCAACGAGACCGTCGCCCTCTGCCTCGCCCTCCGTGGCGTCATTTCTCTTGTCTCTCCCAAGGCCTACCCTCAGTACAATGGCGCCTTGGAGGCGGGGAACGGCTCCATCAAAACCTACACCGCCCACCTCGCCGCCTCCCAGGGCCACCCCGGATGGTGGACCTGCAACGACCTCGAGGGCGCCGTCATGCTCGGCAACGACCTCTGCAGAACCTGGGGACCCAACTGCCCGACCGCGACGGCGATGTGGAACGGCCGCAGGCCGATCACCAAACAGCAGCGCGAAGCCCTCAAGGAAATGATCGATGAAAAGGATCGCAAGCTCGCCCATCCCGAACCCGACTGGGACGGCGTCGTCGATCCCCACATCGAAGACCAGGCACTTCGGAAAAGAGTCGCCATCAGCCAGTCGCTTCAGGACCTCAAACATCTCACCATCACGAGGAGGAGACTTTCTCTCGCAATTAATCCCGGGATCCGGCGGTCAGTTGTATGAGGACAACATGGGATCGCCTTTCGCTGTGAGATAGGATCCACTGGCAAGTAGGGTGTAGGGTTTAGATCGAAATCCGAATTGCGCCATGTGTCCCTATGTCCCAACCTACGATGTGGGAGGCTCATTTGCGCGAGCAGCGGCGCACAAATCGGAGGAATGCAAGCGTACACATCGCAATTCCAATCGATGTGTAGACTTGACTTAGACTGAAATGGATGGCAGGAATTAGTGGCAGTTGAACATGAATAGTATTGAAAATCGCGCGACCGTGACACAAGTCGACAATCTCTCCGATTTGCCCGGAAAGTAGGAGTATCGCGGTGACAAGGAATTGACGGTATCGAACATATAGGGTACATACTCCTACTAACACGCCGAAGATACCCAGCAGCAGAAGTTGGAGCGAGAAGTATGCCATCCACATACGCCTCATCTCAAATGGAATAGAGCGTATACCTGCCTCATCAAGTTCAACCAATGTGGAAATAACCTCAATTCGATTAGGATGGGGGCCTGATGTGCGCCATACGCAAGCTCCATAGTCCTTCACCGCGATGTCGCCAAGTTCCAGAGCACATAATAAGCTGCCAACAATAACAGAGAGTATCACTGGAGATTTTCGGCAGGGAGGTGCGCCCGCGCACTCTCGCTGGACACCATCGGTTGCACGAGATTGCTGCAGCATCTGCTCCCACGCTCAAGCAGTTCTCAGTCATCTTGAGGTTACGTCAAGCCACCTGACATGATGGCTCTGGATCTGGCAACAAACCTCATCATTCTAGCAGCCCTCTCGCCGCCGAGGTTGGTAATTCCAACTTCGTTAAAGGCTGCCTTGGGAGATTCAGCCCTTTGCGGATCCTTGATCACCGTGTCACAGCCCGAGGTTCTAGCGCCTTAGCGGGAGTGCAATAACTGAGTTTCGCACGATTGATGATCGCTTCTGACTGCGCTCGCAGACTCCGCGATGATTCGCTTCTAGTTTCCGATTCGGTAGACCCTCACCTCCCCCCCCGGCATCACCAGCACGAACTCATTCGCCTTCGTCCCCGGCACTGCCGCGACCGGGCGACCACCGAGCACCGGGAACACCGCCTTCTCCATCACCCTTCCGTCCGCCGTATCGTACACCCTGCCCTCCCGCTCCCCCACCGCGACGAGCGTCGCGTCGCGCGTGAACGTCAGGAGGGGGTCGGCGAGGTCGTCCCCGAACCTTTTCACCTCCGAAAGATCCGGTCCGTCGAAGATCACGGCGCCGCCGTGGGCGAAGGCGGCGGCGACCATGGGGCGCGCGGCCCGTTCGCCCGTTCCCCCCTTCCCCCGTTCCCCGGCCGTGAGCGCGACGACCGAGTCGGACAGATCCGCCGTCGCGATCGCGCCGTCCCTGCCCAGCCTTGCGACCCGGTTCGCGAGTGCCACGTAGACGTTCAGCCTCTGCGCCACCGCCGGGAGTGGCGCGAGCGATCTCAGCGACTCGCCCGGGGGCAACGCCTCTTCCAGTTGAGGCAGCGGATAGATGGCCGAAATCGACCCGTTCTGCGTGTAAGCCCAGACGACGAGCCGTCCGAGGTGCTCGCGGACGACCCAGAGGGTGCCGAGGTCGGCGACGGCGGCGGCGAGGACTTCGTCGGGGAACCAGGGGGGGGTGCCGGCGGGGGGGGCGGGGGGGCCCGGTGGTCGTGGCGGGGAAGGTCAGGAGGCCGAGGCGGGGGCCCGGGGAGCCGGCGAACAGGACGGGGCGGGAGGAATCGAGGCCGGATTCGAGGATGCGGGTGGCAGCGCGCCAGGGCCTCCGCACCGCAGGTAGTCCTGCGCAGGGCGCAGGAAAACCTGACGGGGAACCCTGCGTCGAACAAACAAGCGAACCCGACTACTTCGCCGGGACGGTTTCGAGACTGCACAATTCGGGCGGCCTGGTGAGTTCGAATTCCATCAGCTCGCCGCTGCGAAGCGCGCGAACGCCGAGCGGGTGGCCCGAATACCCGCGCCGAAAGAGATCCTCCACCGCGGCAGCTGAGATCGCATCTTCGCCGTTGCACGAAACCAGGATGTCGCCTCGCTTCAATGGTCCTGAGGAATCCAGCGGGTCTACCCCCGCGAGACTTCCGGGGAGAGTGCCCACGAGTTTGACTCCGGAACACCGTTTGCTTGTTCGATGGGCATGCCCACGATGACTCCTCTGAAAGTCAGCCCCGCCGCCCGCCATCTCGCCGTCGAGATGGGTGAGTTCGCGCGCTCGCGCCCGTACACGGAGGGTGCCTTCGAGCGCATGAAATCCACCCTGGCGACCGCGAAGCCCGAGGACCTGATGAACGCGGTCCTGTTCGCGGAGGACGCGGAGGGCGGCCAGATCGGGTTCGTCCTCGTGATGCTCACGTCGTCGCGGGATCCCTGCGTCCGAATGTCCGCCTGCGACGCGCTCGGCCGGCTCGGCGTCGAGCAGGCGGTTCCGCGCCTGCGCAAGCTGCTCGCTCACTGGGATCCGTACCAGCGCGCGGGTGCGGCGGAAGGGCTCGCGTCGCTCGGCGACCGCGGCGCCATTCCGCGGATCCAGCGCCTGCTGGACGACCCCGCTCCCTTCGTCCGGGGCACGGCGATGCTCGCGCTAGCCGCGCTCCGGGCCTACGGCGCGGTCCCGAAAATCTCGGGGTTCCTCGATGACCCGGAGATCTCGCCCCGGCTCGACGCCGCCCGCGCGCTTTCGATCCTGCGCGCCCTGGAATGGGCTCCGCGCATCGCGCCGCTGCTCGGCGAGAAGGACGCGCTGTCGCAGAACATCGCGCTCTCGGCGCTTCGGGCGCTTCGCGTGCCCACCGGGCAAGCCCGCATCGTGGAGCTGATCGAAGGCGGGCATCCGCTGGTCGTCGGGCCGGCGATGGCCGCCGCGGGGCGCATCGGGATCCGGGCGGCGGCGCCCGCGATCCGTAGACGGCTTGAAGATCCCGATCGGGAGCTCCGGGTGCGCGCGGCGCTCGCGCTCATCGAACTCGGCGACGACGCCGGTGTGCCTGTCCTTCTCGAGACAGGGGAACAGCTCAACTTCCTGAATGCGCTCCGCTCCCCTGGCGCGTGGGAGAAGCTCGACGCCCTCCCGCTGCGGACCTCCGTCGAGGCGACGCCGCGCGAACACCTCGCGAGCATCGGCGTGGACGCGGGCCTGCGGATCGATGCCGGAAAGGTCGTGTCCCGCCGCCTCGACTCGCACGTCGTCTGGTACGGCGTCCAGGAGAACCCGAGCAGCCTGCTTGACCTGCTGCGCACGGTCCTGCCCCGGGGGGTCGCCTTCCTGCTCGAACCGGAGGCAATCCGAATACTCCCCGTAATCAGCGCCTGGGATGTCTGGTCGCGGTGGTGGAAGCAGCGGTGCGCGAGCGCGCCGGGAGGCGCCCGATGATCCACGACTTCCCCGCTCGCTGCCTCATCGATCACCACAACTCGCAGGGCTTGGAACACCGTTTGCATAAGAAGAGCCCAGTCAACTCGTGGGAGCACTCAGTATGAGCACTGAACCGGCCGCCCAGGCCATCCCCGACTCCAAGACTTCGTCCTCAATGCCCGCTCCTGCGAAAGGAGGCGCCCGATGAAGCGGAAGTACCTGCTCCGCCCTGCCGCCCACTGCTGTGGCGGCGGCTGACGTGCTCGTCCTGCTCCTGTCCTGCGTAACGGCCTCGATCGCGTTCACGGTCTCCGAGACGATTCTCTTCCGAACGTTCCGCGAGACCGTGACGCGCTGGAGTCCGCGGCTGGGGAAGCTGGTCTCGTGCGGGTATTGCCTCGGGCACTGGGGCGCGTTGGGCCTGGTGGCTGTGTACCGGCCACGAGTATTCAATTCGCTGGTCGCCGGCTTTGACTATGCCCTGACGGCGCTCCCCGTCGCGTGGGCGGCGGGCTTTCAGTGGATCCTGCTTTCGATACTGCTCAGAGTGGCTGGGAAGTAAAGGACTGTGATCACGACAAAAGGACTCTCAAAGGCAGGTCTGTGAACTTCGCACATGTTGTTCCAATCGCCTGAACCAACTACACTCAACAAAGAGGAGTGTCACATGAACATCGATAGGATGGCGGCATGGACGCAGTTTCAAGCGCGCATGCAAGCGGACGCGGGTTCGGCAATCGTCCCTACGAGTCTCATGTTGTCAGGCCTTCAGAGTAACCCTGTCGCGCAGCCGCGCGACATCCCCGGCATGACGATCGCTATGAAGCAGGGCAACGTCGAGCCAATACGTCTGGCACTCTCGGATTCGGACAGCATGCTCATGGCGATTCCGGCGGGCCTGCCGGTTGACCAGGCGTTTCCCCAGGAGATGCCGCTGGTTCTGGCGGGACTTCACGATTTGGACCGGATCATGCAGCCGGTGCAAACCCAGATGTGGGGTGGTGGGTGGTTTGAGATCGGGTGGCCCTGCATGGGCGAGTTTGAAATGACCGTACTGACTCATAAGGCATATCCGGGAAGCTGGGCCACCTTCACCGAAGTTTTTCCGGAATTTGCGCGCGCGTTCCACTGGTTGACGAGCAGAGGTTCGGCCGATCCCAAGTGGACAGGCCATTCGCCATTTGACGATGCGTGGGCAAAGTACAAAAAGATGCTCGAACACTACAAGAAGGAAGCGAATGGATCCGCCTGTCATGAAGCCTACAGTTTTGCCGCAGCACGGTGCGGGCTGGCCACCTGTACGGGTGCGCAGTGCAAGCCGCGATCGGTCAAGTGCGAAGGTCTAGGTCCGGACCTGAGCGAACCGGCAGAACCTGGCGGCTCAATCCCGATCATGCATCCGGACGGGATCCCCGGTAATTACGTGAAGAAATACTACCGCCATCGGATCAGACTGAGTAGCGATTGTGCGTGTCAGGCGTAGCTGCGGACGGACCAGCAAGGTGGAGTGGCGAAAGAGGAGAATACCCTTGGTACTTGCACTTGACAGTCCGACACGCCGATCGGGGATGAGGAGCGCTCTGTTCTGGTTCTTCCTGTGCCTTGTGGCCGCCCGCAATGCATGGCAGTGCCGATCCCCCGTGCTTGAGCGGTTTCCTGAGGCGCCACCGCCGGTCCTGCCGAGTGTGACCGCATCAGAAACTCCACCTCCCGGCGCCGGTGATGGCGCAGAGCAGTTCCTGCGATCGCTCCCAGGCAAGCGATTGCCCGGGTCATTCCTCGGCCGAGATACCACGGC
Source organism: Planctomycetota bacterium (assembly GCA_016190145.1). Lineage (GTDB taxonomy): Bacteria > Planctomycetota > MHYJ01 > WSZJ01 > WSZJ01 > WSZJ01. The sequence continues at coordinate 8,041 of JACPRD010000020.1, forward strand.
ACACTACTTTATGGCGACCGCGATGGCGCTCTTGTTCCTCGCCTGTGCAGTCTGCTCTCCACTTCGGACACTGCGCCAAGGTGGAATCCTGCTTATCTCATACTCGTGCGCGGGCGCATTCCTGGCTTTGATCTTTCATTGGTCAGTTGCGAATCAAGACCTCATCGGCGCAACCAGACAGTACTGGTCCTTTTCAGATCCTGAAATCGCGGTGCTGCTCGTGGAGCTGATATTCATTGTCGCCTCCTCGCTGCTCCTCAGCGTCTGGCAGTCGACGCAGTTTCTAAGCAGGTTCACGCTGCTTGACGTTGCATTCTTCGGATCATATACGGCGGTGAAAGCTGCGTGGTACGCGGAGACCTATCTGAACGGAGTTCAGATCGCATGTCCCTACGCGACCTGTTTCTCGGCGAAGCCTGCGGCCCTTGCGATTGCCTGTGTCATCGCTGCAGGATGCGTCCGATCGATCCTGTGTGACGCATCGATTTCACCCGGCTCCAGGATCTCAAGATGCCTTCTTTGTGTCTTTGCTGTTTCGGTCGGTATTGGAATCCAGTGGGCGTGGCTGAAGCACTACCGTGGATACGAACAGTGGGCATGGCTGGCTGATGCATTGCCGGCGTCAGTTTGTCTCGCATTCGCCTTATTCTGTGTGTCAAGCTGGGGAGCCGTTGGCTCCGTTCATGTGGACGGCTCCGATGGAATGCAGCCGCCGGGATGATGCACCAGGTTCACCCACGAATCCTATATACCCTCACCTCCCCCCCGGCATCACCAGCACGAACTCATTCGCCTTCGTCCCCGGCACCGCCGCGACGGGCCGACCTCCGAGCACCGGGAACACCGCCTTCTCCATCACCCTGCCGTCCGCCGTATCGTACACCCTGCCTTCCCGCTCCCCCACCGCGATGAGCGTCGCGTCGCGCGTGAAGGTCAGGAGCGGGTCGGCGAGGTCGTCCCCGAACCTTTTCACCTCGGACAGATCCGGGCCGTCGAAGATCACGGCGCCGCCGTGGGCGAAGGCGGCGGCGACCATGGGGCACGCGGCGCCTTGTTCTCCCGTTCCCCCTTTCCCCCGTTCCCCGGCCGTCAATGCGAGGATCGCGTCGGACAGATCGGCGGTCGCGATCGCGCCGTCCCTTCCGAGCCTGGCGACTCGGTTCGCGAGCGCCACGTAGACGTTCAGGCGCTGCGCGACCGCGGGGAGCGGGGCTAACGACCTGAGCGATTCGCCCTGCGGCAGGGCCTCTTCCAGTTGGGGCAGGGGGTAGATCGCAGAAATCGAGCCGTTCTGCGTGTAAGCCCAGACGACGAGCCGGCCGAGGTGTTCGCGGA
>JACPRD010000135.1 GCA_016190145.1 Planctomycetota bacterium
ACGGAGCATCCCAGCCCGATTTTTTCACAAACTCTGAGCGTTTCCCGGAGCCCGCTCCCGAAGTCACCCAGGCACCCGCGTCGTCCAGCCCAGGCTCCGGCAGATTCCACTTTCGTTTGTCTCCCCCCCGCCCTCCCCGCTACCCTGCTCGCTTCCCCTCGAGGCCAAATCCCATGCGCACGACGCTGCTCGCAATCGCCCTCCTGTCCGCCGCTTCCAGCGGCCTCGCCGAGCCTCCGGGCGGGATCGCGTGGCAGGCGAGCTTCGACCAGGCGAAGACCCGGGCCGCGGGCGAGGGCAAGCTGCTCTTCGTTGAGTTCCTGACCGACGGCTGAAAAGCGTGCGTGGAAATGGAGACGGACACCTGGCCGCGGGACGAGGTGAAGACGTTCCTGGCCGACAAGGTGTGCGTCAAGGTCAACCCCGGGAAGGGCAATGACCAGAAGAAGCGGATGGACGACTTCGGCGTGAAAGCGGTGCCGACGATGATCCTGATGTCGCCCGAGGGCAAGGAACTGGTCCGCGCCGCCGGCAAGCCGCCGCCCGGCCAGTTCACCGCGTACTTCGTGAACCAGCGCTGGAACGACATGGTCGACGCGGAGAAGGCTCAGGACTGGAAGGCGGCGGCAGAGCACGCGTTCATCCTCACGACCTGGTTCCCCGGCACGGAGGCGGCCGAGCGCGCCAGGAGCATCCTCGCGGCCCACGCCGAGGACCCGACCTTCAGGGCGGCGCTGGAAGCGGCGAAGACGGCGAACGAGCGCGCGGTTCTTCTTGGCAAGGCCAATCTGCTGCTCCAGGACAAGAAGAAGGCAGAGGCAATCGACGCGTTCAAGGCGGTGATCGCCGCGCACCCTGACAGCAAGGAAGCGGAGGCGGCGAAGGCGGCGCTGAAGAAGCTCGGGGTGAAGCTGGACGTGCCCGCGAAGAAGTAGCCGCGTAAGGGTCAAAGACGCGCCGCAGCACTGGTCCGCGCCTGGCGCCGCGGAGAGCGTCTTCACAATCCCATTCAGGACACTCGCGGCATGACCGAGCCAGAATCGCGGAAGGAATTCAGGGACCTGGGCGAACTCTCCCGGGAGGTCGCAGAGCGCAAACGACTCGCCGCGCGAGCCCGCTTTGCCGGGAGTGACCCGGAAAGCGAGAAGCCTCGGGAGGTTTTCGTCGAGGCGTGCCGAAGGATTTCCGCCGCGTTTGAATCGAGGGGCTTTTCATTCACGAAGACCAAGGGAATGAAGCGAACGGTCGGTGAGTGGACTCACTGGATCCCATTTCAGTCGAGCCATCAGAACATTTCTGGCTCGCATGTGGCATTGACGACATTTGCACACGCATTCTGGAAACCCCTGAAAACTTGGCGGCGTGCTCAACCAGTTCACTTGGGACTCAGCGATGACGACCGGCTTGGAGGAGGACATGTCGGCAACTTGCGAGAAGACCATTGCTGGATGCAATGGGATGTCGGCGATCAGAGCCGCCGAGCAGGTGTCATCTCGGACGTTGTTAAGACTCTTGAAGACATCGCGATGCCTTGGCTGAGTCAGTTCGATGAACCAGTTCGTTTGCTCGAACTCATCGAACATCACAAAGTCGAGGAGGTCGCAATTGGAAGCTGCATCGAGTATCTCCTCTGCCTCCGCGAACCGGACCGAGCGCGACATTGCGGGAGTTCATTTCTGAGGTCGAACGATGAAGTTGCGAGCAGGTATCGAACGATTCTCGCGCGGCCCGAATCCGAAAATGTCTGGCCGCCAAATCGAGGTGGCGGGTATGCAAACGATCTGGCGTTCTTCACGCTGAACTTCGGATTGAAGTTCGGCTAGCGCAGCCGACCTGTTCATCCTCGACGGAATTCACTCGGCTTCACTGCGAAGGGGGCTTCTCGCAGGCTCATAAAGGTCGCTTTAGAATGGTCTTGACCACAACAAAGTAGTCTTTATAATGGTCCGGCATGTTCCAACGCCGCCTCTACGAAGGACTTCTGAACGCCCACTTCCGCACCCATCGGCAGATGGCGTTCGTCACCGGTCCGCGCCAGGTGGGCAAGACGACGACCTGCCGGTCGCTCGCGGACGTGTACCTGAGCTGGGACGACGCGAACCAGCGACAGTCGATCCTGGGCGGGCCGGACGTGGTCGCGAGGCTGCTCGAGCTTGAAAAGCCGCGCGAGAGGCTGCCAGTCGTGGTGTTCGACGAGTTGCACAAGCACCGGCGGTGGCGCGACTTCCTCAAGGGATTCTTCGACGTCCACGGCGCCAAGGCGCGCGTGCTCGTGACGGGAAGCTCGCGGCTCGGGCTTCTGAGGCGCGGCGACAGCCTCCTGGGACGCTACTTCCACTACCGGATGCACCCGCTCACGGTCGGCGAGCTGCTCGACCCTTCCCCGCCCGGAAAGGAGCTGGTCCGAATGCCGCGGGGGCTGCCGGATCCGGACTTCGAAGCCCTCCGGACTCACGGAGGATTTCCGGAGCCGTTCCTGAAGCGCGACGCCGAATTCTCGACGCTGTGGCGGCGGCAGAGGCGGGAGCTGGTGCTCCGCGAGGACGCGCGGGAGATGACTCGGGTCGCGGACCTCGGGACGCTCGAAGTTCTGGGGAACATGCTGCATGACCGTTCCTCGGGACAACTCGTCCTCAGCAAACTCGCCTCCGACCTCGGCGTCTCCGCGCCGACCGCGAAGTCGTGGGTCGACACGCTCGCGGCGCTCTACGTCGGATTCCTCGTCCGGCCGTGGTTCCGGAACGTCACGAAGTCGCTTCGCAAGGAACCCAAGTGGTACCTGCGCGACTGGTCGGGGATCGTGGACGACGGAGCGCGGGCCGAGACGTTCGTGGCGTGCCACCTGCTGAAGGCGGTGGAGACGTGGGAGGACCGCGGGCTCGGCGAATTCGAGCTGAGGTACCTGCGCGACAAGGAAAAGCGCGAGGTCGACTTCGTCGTGGTGCGCGATCGGAAACCGTGGTTTCTGGTGGAAGTGAAGCTCTCGGACGAGGCGCTCTCCCCCGCCCTGGCGCACTTCCAGAGTGAAACCGGCGCGGCGCACGCCTTCCAGATCGTGGTCACTGCGCCGTTCGTCGCGACCGACCCCTTCGCACGAAAGGACCCGATCGTGCTGCCGGCGCGGACTCTGTTGTCGCAGCTTCCCTGAGGCGGCGACGTCCGCGCCATCGCGCTTGAATCACGCGCCGAGCCGCGTCTACCATCCCGCGCATGAAGAAGCCGGTCCTGCTCGCGGGCGGCAATCCCCAGATCGCGAAGGCCGATGGCGACGCCCCGGTGCAGGCGTACATTGCGGCAATACCGGGGTGGAAGCACGACATGGGGCGCCTGCTGGACGCGCTGATCGTGCGCAGCGTGCCCCACGTGCACAAAGCCGTGAAATGGAACTCGCCCTTTTATGGCATCAAGGACCGGGGCTGGTTCCTGGCGCTCCACGTCTTCACGCGCGCCGTCAAGGTGACCTTCTTCCGCGGCACGTCGCTGCGGCCCGTTCCTCTCGGAGGCACGGGAAAGGAGGCGCGCTGGATCGACATCCACGAGAACGATCTCGACGAGGCGCAGTTGGAGGCGTGGATCCGGCAGGCGGCCGAGATCCCCGGCTGGGGCGCTTAGAGTTCGACGTCCCCCCCGTTACTTCCGGTAAATCACCCACACGAAGCCCGTCGAGTCCTGCCGGACGATGCCCTCGCGCTCCTTCCAGAGCTTCTGGCACTCCTCGTTGTACTTCTCCTGCTGCTCGTCCGTGGGATTCCCTTTCGCCGCCTGGAACTCATCCTGCGCCTTCCGCATCCTCTCGGACCACTCGTCGAGCTTCTTCTTCGCCTCCGCCTCTTCGAGTCCTGCGGCCACCCAGGTGAGCGTGACGCAGTCGCCGATCAGGACGTCGAGCTTGCCGTCGCCGTTGACGTCGTCGACCCAGACGCGCGTGTCCTCCTGGGGACCGTGCACCCAGTCGTCGCCAAAGACATCGTCCGGCGACGATTCCACAGCCGGCAGCAGGGTGGTCGACGGGCCGAATTTCGGCTCCTTCTTCGATCCGCGATTCAGGAACAGGAGGGCACCGCCGGAGGCGGAGCCGCTCACGAGGTCGAGATCGCCGTCGGCATCCCAGTCGACGAAGAAAGGGTCGCTGTGGCCTTCGACGGCGAGCGGCGAGCCGTCCTCGTCCATGAGAAACCTGTGCGTAGGCGAGATGCGGCCCTCTCCCTCGCCCAGGAACACCGCGAACGTGCCGCCGAAATTGCCCGAGACGATGTCGAGCTTGCCGTCACCGTCCAGGTCCACGGCGGTCGGCCGCGTGCAGATCCTCGGAAGGTCGTCCCTATCCTGGATGATGAGCGGCTGGCCGTCGCTGCCGTTCAGCGCTGCCGGCGCGCGGAACCCGCCGCCCTCGACGCCCCACAGCACCTGGAACAGCCCCGCCATCTCCCCCTCATCCCGCGAATACGAGCCCGACAGGATGTCCATTCTGCCGTCGCCGTTGAGATCCACCACCTGTGGAGTCGCGCTAGTGCATCACCACACCCCCGGGACCTCGGCCGTCTTCCCTTCGGCCTCCAGCCATTTGCCCTCGGCCAGCTTGCCCTCGCCAAGGTTCCGGTAGACCTTCATCTTCCCCCCGGCGAACTGCCCCACCACCAGGTCCTTCCGGCCGTCGCCGTCCATGTCCGCCCAGCACGGCGAGGCGTAACCCGGGTCTTCCACCCGGATGATCTCCCGGGCAGCCTTCAGGCGCACCGGCGCAGTGAATTCCGGATTCATGGAAGTGTCTTCCGCCAGTGCGGAGCTCGCGGCCACGAGGCACAACGGGATGAGGTTCTTGAACATGGGAGAGTCCTCCAGGTCGGAGTGGGGAAACGCGCAGCAGAGGATCCTAGTCCTTTGCGATGTCGCGAGTCAAACTCGGCGGCGAGATCGGTCCTGGAATGACCTGGCCGGCGGCGCCAGTGGAAGCGTGGCCAGGAGGAACGCGAAGTGACTCCATTCCCATCGCCGGAGGGCACGAGCCATGACCTCGCTCGACGACTGGCCCGGCGCTTACGCGCGGGCGCTAGCTTCACAGCGCTGGAGCGACGTGGATCCGCTGGTTCACGACGACGTCTGCGCGACGTTTTCGGACGGCACGAGGCACGAGGGTCGCGCGGCGGTGCGGGCCGCTTTTGAGCGCAATTTCGCCGCGATCCAGGACGAGCGGTACGCGATCTCGAATCTGCGGTGGATCCGGAAAGGGGCGGACCACGCGCTCTACGTCTTCGACTTTGCGTGGTCGGGCGTGATCGGCGGCCGTCCGGCGAGCGGGGCGGGACGAGGGACGACCGCGCTCGTGCGCGAGGGCCACCGCTGGTTGATGGTCGTCGAGCATCTCGGGCCGAAGGCGCCGGCTGGCAAGCAGGCGCGTTGATTCGTCCTGCCGTAGATGGCGGCACGAAGATCTCGACCGCGGAGCTCAAGAGTTGCTCACACGCGCCGGTTGTACTCTTCGCCCCCCCCCTCCCGATCGACACCGCAGTCGTCGCCTCACAATGGCGGGACGATCACCCTACGAAGATGATACCCACCAGCGACAGCATGAGGACCAGGGCGAGCACGAGCACGGCACACAACCCGCTCAGGGCAACCGCTCCTGCCGTGTTCAGTCGCGGGATCCCAAACGAGGCCGCGTAGAGGACCGCGGCAACCAGAGGAGGGACCCACATCAGCCCCAACACGTCCATCAGCAGGAGCACGGGAATCGGATGAAGCCCGCCCATCCACCGGATGTCGTCCAGGGTCGGGATGGGAGCCGCTGAGACTTGCCAAACGAGGGCAAATACCACAGCCAGGAACAGGTAGCCAAGCCGCCACTGCTCCCAGAAGTGGCACAACCAGTCCCAGGTGCCTTGGGGACGCGGATCCGGACCAGGGGTTGCGATGGGTTCCCCTGACGAGTCGGCGGGGCTATCGGGGCAGGTCTGGGTCACAACTGTCAACTGTATGCCTTCGGGCAGACGGATATCAAGCAAGGCGGCCCCCGGGCGGTCGGAACCGTAAGATGAGCACCGATTGCGAACCCGCCGGCTGAACCGTAAAGGAGGGAGTCGCCGTGGCCCGCCCGCCTGCCCGACTGCCCGCACTCGTCCAGGCCGCGCAGGAGCTCGAAGACGAACTGCACCAGTACGAAAACGCCGTCGCCGAAGCGGCCGGGATGCGCCTGAACTCGGAGAAGAACCTCGGCCGCACCGCCCGGGCGCTCCAGGCGGCCGCGGAGTTCGACGACGTGGCGCACGACGTCGACGGGCTTCGACAGATGCTGGCCGCGCTGCGGCGGAGGCTCAAGCCGGGATAAGCATGAGGCGCGCGGGATCGACGTCCGGGGGAAGATGTCGAAGGAGCTGACCTCTTCTCCGCAAATTCCATGAGAATCCACCGCGCCGGCCGATATGATGCCGCTACGCACATAAACACGTTTCGGACACTGGGTGCCTTGAAGGAGGAAACGATGAGGACGATGCAGTTCGGGTTGCTCGCGCTCCTGGCGGTGGTGCTGGTGGACAGCGCTCCCCGCCCTGCCGACGCGGGCTGATGCCGCAAGGCGCGTCCGCGGCTCACGTGGTATGAGCCTGAAGACGCAAACCTCCGTGAAGAGGTTTTCAAGACGGGCGGCGATGCGACGGAGAAGAAGGTGGAGGGCCGGAACGACTTCGGACTGTCGCTCTGGGCCAAGGACAACGAGAAGCCGGGGCTGATCTACTTCTACTGGTCCGATACGTCCGATCCGCGCGGCAAGAAGACCCAGCTCTGGAACCGGGACTTCTTCGACACCGAGGACGTGGCCCGTGCCTCCAAGCATTTCCTCTGCTACAAGGTCGACGCCTCGAAGCAGGATCCTGGGCTGCTGAAGAAGCGCGGGCTTGACCCGGCGAAGATGCCGGCGCTTGTGGTGACGAGCCCGACCGGAAAGTTCGTCTGCATCCTTCCCGAGGTCAAGAGCAACGTGGCGCTCAAGGACGCACTCGAGCAGGCCGTGGCGCAGTACTTCCCGGATCGCTGGAAATCGTACGACCAGGTTTTCCAGGAGCTCGAGAAGCTGCTGGAAGCGGCCCGCGAGGACTACAAGTTGAAAAAGTACGAGGCCGCGCTCGCGAAGGTGGCGACCATCATCGAGAATCCGGTGCGCACGTCGCTGATCGAGCGCGCGGAAGAGCTGCAGGATGTCGTCAAGACGAAGCTGGACAACCTGGAGCGGAAAGAGAAGTAGCCGAATCGTGCGGGGCCGGGCCGGCGCTCGCCGGTCCGGCCCGCGCGTTTTCAGAGGCTGCGCGCGGGAGGATCCGTGCACCCGCAGCGACGACAATCCGCCTTCGTTCATCGAGCCGGAAACACATGAGTGGGAAGCCCGGGGCCCTGCCCCTTCACCGCGAGTTGAACGAACGCGGACTCGAAGGCAAGGCGCTGGCGAGCCTCGGGAGGATCTGGACGCGCTCCGGCCGCTTCGAGGAGGCCGCGCGCGCCGGCGGCTCCGCCCGGATCTCACCGCCTCGTCATTTCCCCGGGCGGCAGGCCGGGCCGGAGGATTCCCGGCCCGGCCTGGCCCGGTTAGTGCTTCTTCCTGTGATGCTTGACCACGCGGCGGACGAAGTGATGGGCCTTTCCGGCGTGGACGTGGCCCTCGACGTGAATGTTCCAGACGCCATGGTGGAAGTGATGTCCGCAGCCCGCGTGGTGGCGGTGGCCGCCGCCGACGACGACCCAGCGCGTTCCGTCCCAGGCATCGCCGCTGTCCTCGCCGTGCGGTTCGCCGTCGCCCTCTTCGACTTCGTCGCCGCCGTCGCTCTCGACCGTGGTCGTATTGCAACCGATCGTGAACGGGAGCGCGAACGCCAGAGCCGCGACCAAGAGCATGCTTCGCATCGAGCCGTCTCCTTTGTGCTCCCTGGAACGCCTGAGCCGGGTTTCCGGCAGTGAGCGGGCCGATCGGGATGCCTCGTCGCTCCACGGGCGTCGCGGGCACGGAGGGTACCGGTTTCATCTTCGGTCCAGAAGGAATTTCCGGATCCGGGTCATCCGGATTGCATCGGCGGGGACGACAACACGGCGCTGCGGATCAGGCAAGCAGGGTCGGGCTGAAGTCGCCCGTTGGGAAACGTGAGCGGGTTCTACTTCGGCGGGACCTCGACGCCCGCGGCCGCGGACAGTTGTTCGCAGAGATGGCGTTCGAGGTTATCCGCGAGGTCCTTGTCGATCGCCTCGACGCCCGCGTCGTTCTGGTTTACGCCGCCGTGGCGGAACATCACGTCCTTGCTGTTCGTGGCGGCCAGGGGAACTCCTCCGAGGAGGCGGGGCGGGTCGCTGAACTCGAACACCTGCGCGTCGCCGACGAAGCCGCCGGGCGTGAATGTCTTGTCGGAGTGCCAGACCGGCGCGGTACAGGTCGCTGCCAGTGCGTCCAGCCGTTTGATCGCCACGGCGTAGTCCGTCAGGATCTTGTCGGTCATCGCGTTCAGCTCGGCGTCGGTCGCGCGCTTCTTTCCGCGCGAGGCGAGCGAGATAGCGGCGAGGGCGGCCATGAGCAGGGTTGCCGGGCGCATTGAAATGCGGCACTAGCCCTTCGGCAGATTCCCATCAATGGAATGAGAGCGTGAAAGAACTCGATCGCAGGGGCGGTCGGGGCCCTTCGACTCGACCAGCGTGAGCGAGCGAGGTCCGGCCGCTCCGGAGATCGGATTTTTCTCACACTCGCAGGCGTAGAATGTCCTGCGAAGGAGTAACCGTGCGATCCGCCGATTCCGACTCCGAACGCGACCCTCTTCTCCACTCGCGCCGCCTGAACCTCGATGTTCCGGCGCTGTTGCAGGGAGGTTCCTTCCAGCTGGACACCAGGGGCGCGGTCGCGCCGCCGCCGCCCGCCCCCGCGGCGACGCCGTGGATCGGGCGCGACCTCGGCGGGTACCGCATCCTCGAACTCATCGGCGCCGGGGGATTCTCGATGGTGTTCGTGGCGCGGCGGTCCGGGACGGAGGATCTGGTGGCGGTGAAGCTGCCGCGCGCGGCGGGTTTTGTGGATCACCTGAAACGCGAGGCGCTGATCTCCGCGCGGTTCCAGGACCCGGACGTCCCCGGCATCCTGGAGGTGAAGCTCGACCACGACCCGCCGTTCCTCGTGATGCCGTTCGTGGCGGGCACGAATCTACCGCTCCCGGCCGCGGCGCCGCGGCCGCGGGAGATCGTCGAGGCGTTCCGGATCTTCCGCGGGATCGCCGCGGTGGTCGCCCGGCTGCACGATGCCCAGATCGCACACGGGGACCTGAAGCCCGGGAACATCCGCCTGGACGCGGTCGGCCGCTGCCGGCTCATGGATCTCGGCCTTGCGCGCCAGCAGGTCGCCGCGCGGCAGCTCTCGACCCTTCGCGCCTCCGTCGTGAGCATCACCGGAGAACGGATCGAAGGAACGCTCGAGTTCATGGCGCCCGAAGTGACGGCCGGGGAGGAGCCGGGCCGCGCCGCCGACGTCTACGCGCTCGGCGTGATCCTGCACCACCTGCTCTGCGGCCGCCCGCCGTCGTTCGGCGTGAGCCCCGCGCAGCTGAACCCGTACCTGCCGTCCGGCACGGCCGCGCTGCTCCGGGAAATGCTCCGTCACGATGTGTCGGCGCGCCTGGGAAGCGCCGGCGAGGTGATCCCGCGCGTCGACCGCCTGATCGCGGCGGAGGAGCGCTGTCTGCGGCGCAGGAACGGCCATGAGCGCCGGCGGGTTTTCGAGTCGAGAATGAAAACTCTGGCCCGCGGGGCACGCCTGATGTTGTTCGTGCTGGCGGCCGCGGGGGCCCTGGTCTGGAGCGTGAAGATCGTGCCGGCGCTGTCCGGCATCACGATCTCGGACGACGGCTTTGATGTCCTCGTGGCCCTGTCCTGTGCCGCCGGTTACCTCCTCGGCTGGCTCTCGATCGTGCTGGGAGTGACCACGATCAACGCCTGGGTCCTCGGCGTTCCCGAACGGGATTACAAGAACCGCCGCGGACACCCCTGGTGGAACTTCATGATGCAATGACCTCCCCCGCCTCCGGCTTCGCCGTCCACACTTCCGTCCTCGAACCCGAGATCGAGCTCGTGGAGCGGATCTCGCGCACGAACCTGAGCGAAGTCTGGCGCGGGCGCCGCCGCGCCGACGGGTCGCAGGTCGCGGTGAAATTCGCGCTCACCGAAGCGGCGGCCGCGATGCTGGAGCCGGAAGCGGCGATCGTGCGGGAGCTGCGCAGGGAAGGGCCCACGATCTCCGTGAAGGTGCCCCCGAGCGAACTGAGGAAGGGCACCCGGGAAATGGAGGTGCCGGCGCAGCGCGTCAAGGGCGTTGTGCCCGCGGAGTACGCGGCCCGACCCGTCCCGCACCTCGTGATGCCATGGGTGGGAGGCCGGACGTTCCGCAACCTGATCGAGGAAATCCGGAGCGGCGACGACCGATCGCGCGCCGCCGGCACGCTCTACGACGTGGTGCGGATCGTCGCGAGAGTCCACGGGCGCGGCTTCATGCACGGAGACCTCAAGCCAGAGAACATCCTCCTCGACGACGCCGGCCGCCCCTGGCTCACGGACTTCGGCATGGCGCGCGCAATCCACGTCGCGCGACTGGACACCCGCGTGAGCCGATCAGTGGGGGAAGGCGCGGGGGCCTGGGGTGGCACGCTTCACTACCTGCCCCCGGAGGGCATCCAGGGCGACCCTCCGGCATTCTCGTGGGACGTCTACGCGATCGGCGTCATGCTGCACGAGGTACTGCTCGGGACGCGCCCCGACCGCGCCGCCAGTCCCGAATCGCTTCGCGCCAGTCTGCCGGATTCGATCCTGGACGTCCTGCTGGCGGCGCTCGCCTGGTCCCCCGCTGACCGCATCCCCAACGTCCCCAGCCTCCTCACCGTTCTCAAACCGATTCAGACCGAACTCACCCTGGTCGGACGGGCGCGTCTCGTCCGACGCTTCGGCCGCGCCTCTCTCAATGCGCTCGCGGCGTTCTTCGTCGTGTTTCGGTATGTCTCGGTCCTTGCGCTGCTCTCCCTGTACGCGATCACGGTGATCTGGGCACTTCGCGGCCCCTGGGGAATGCTGTTCCTGTTCGTGCCCGTGCTCTACCTGCACTACAAGATCAGCTGGGAGGGCCCTGAGACGGGCGACGAGGCGCAGAGCCGGGTCAGCGGTCGGGTGGTCACAGGTCCCAACGCGCCGCCGCGCTTGAATTGAGCCCGCCCGCAGGTCTAATGTGGCCGTCCGTGAACCGCTTTTACTCGTCGCCCGTCGCCGCATGACGGCCGCTCCCACCGGCCAGGTGTCGCTCGTCTGCACCGACCTCCAGGGCTCGACGGAGCTCTGGGAGAAGCTCGGCTCGAAGTTTCAGCCCGTCCTGGAACAGCACCACCGGATGCTGCGCGCGAGAACCGCGGATGTGCGGGCGACGAGCCCCGCTGTGTGGGAGACCTTGCGGCCGCTTCTGGAGAAGGCGGAAGCGGACGCCGAACAGAGAAAGCCCTGAGAGCGCGCTTCAAGAAACAGACTCCCGCAAAGGAGAACCTCACATGGACATCAGGCGAAGCGGTTCCCAGCCCTCGGCCAAAGGCCGCGCCGACTGGTTCACCGGCACGGTGCGGATCGATCCGCTCTTCCCGGCGACGGACCCGGCCCGGGCGGCCGGGAACAGCGTGACGTTCGAGCCCGGCGCCCGCACGGCGTGGCACACGCATCCGTTGGGGCAGACGCTGATCGTGACGACCGGTTGCGGACGGGCGCAGCGCTGGGGCGGGCCGGTCGAGGAGATCCGGCCGGGAGACGTGGTCTGGTTCGGGCCGGGGGAGAAGCACTGGCACGGCGCCGCGCCTGCGACGGCGCTGACGCACATCGCCGTCCAGGAGCACGTCGACGGGAAGGCGGTGGACTGGCTGGAGAAGGTGAGCGACGAGCAGTACCAGGTCCCGGCGGCGAAAGCAGGTTCATGAGAGGCCGCTTGCGGTTCTCCTGTCGGTCCAAACGAGGATCCCATGCCGAAGGAACTCGAAGCGACGAAGCCCCTGCGAAAGCTCGCGCTGAATCTGGATCGCCGGGACTGGCCGAACGAAGTCGGCTACGCGCTTTACATGCAGTCGCGCTGCCTTTGTAACTACGTGGAACGGGGTCTGCGGGAGACGCCCTGCAACCTCTGTGGCAGCGCGAAACTCGTGATCACGGGCGCGAAGTGCCGCGACTTGTCGTTCTCGGTGAACTCCGATGGGATCGCCTGCGTACGACTCCCCTTCGACACCGCCAGGTTCACCAGCCTGGGCGAGGACCAGGGGCGCCACAGGCTGTTCATGTCGATGATCGAGAATGGGATCAGCGCGATCGCGCCCGCGCCCGGTGCCAAGGCGAGGGGCGTTCTCCACGGGCTCCTGGCGCGGTTCGCCGCAGAGGGGTTTCGCAATTCGTGGAGGCATCAACTCCGGCGCTTTCCCCGCTTCGGCCTCACGGCACGGCTCGACTGTGCTCTCACGCCGGCGTCTTTCGTGCTGTGGCTTACCGTCTCTCGCCGGGACGGCGCGGAAGTTTCGCGCAAGATCCTGCGGACGGATCCCGACGAGCTCGCGTACGACTATCGGTTCAAGGACATCATGTCAAACGGCAAGACGCTGACCGTGACGAGCAAGAGGTCATTGCCGCTCGTGACGCTCCGGCTCGCGGAGCTATTCTCCGATCCTCCCCCGGCCCGGCGGGCCCGCTCGAGTTGACACTCGATTCCAGATTGGGAGGGGGCAAACTCATACGGATCTTCGGAGAACACTCTTGTCAGATCACCCGGCGTCAGCGAGCTCCATTGGCTTCGAAATCCCGAGGCGGCTGGCGCTTCTCGTTGCCGCCGCGGGTTCGCAGGCCTTCGCCGAAGAGAGCCCGGCCGTCGCGATGCTCCGAAACACAGGCGGCCCGGTCGTCGACGTGGTCACCGACCCGGTGACGCTCGTTCTCCGGTGCCGCGGCGCGTACTTCACGACGGGGGACGTGGACCGGAACGGTGCGGCCGATGTCGTCTTCCACAGCTTCGACTACGGCGGTTCGTACGAGACCAGCCTCTTCATGCTGAAAGGCCACGGCGACGGAACCGTGGATGCGGCGGCGAAGAAGGTTCTTCTGCCCACGAGCCCTTTCGCCGCTTCGAACACGGTCCTCGAGGATCTCGACGGTGACGGGGACCTGGACGAGGAGCGGATCGGGGCGCTCGTCCGCGATCTTGACGGCGAGAAGTACGACGTGCGCGAGGAAGCGACGCCAGCCCTGCTCGGGGTGGCCGACGTCGCGGAACCGCTGCTGAAGGCGGCGCTGGAGAAGGCCAACTCCGCCGAAGTCCGGATGCGGCTCAGGCACATCCTGGATAACCCGCCTTCGGGAAAACTCTCGGACCTGAAGTCCGACGAGGACGCCCTGATCCGTCTAGTGGCGCTCCTGGAAGTCCTGGACACGCCCGAGGCCCGGCCGGCGGTCGCTCGGCTGGTGCAGCCGAATGTCTCCCTTGCAATCCGCAAGGCCGCGGCCGACGCCGTCCGCCGCCAAAAACGGTAGGATTCGAGAAGGGGTTCGCTTGACCGCCGAGTCCGCATATCTGTTCCGCCACGCCCTCCTCCGCGACGCCGCGTACCAGCTTCAGCTTCCCGGGGAGAGATCGCGACTGCACGGGGTGGCGCTGGGCGCCATGGAAGCGAACTTCGGAGGTCGCCCGGAAGGGCTTCCACCGCTCGACGCGAAAGATCGTCCGATCTACCGGCCGCTCCCGATCGATTCGTTTGCGCGGGAGATGTCCGAGCATGCCCGACTGGCTCTGCCGGAAGCCGGGGAGGGGCGAGCGGCGCTGGAAGTGAGGGCTCTGTACGTCAGGCGGGCAGCGGAATTCGCCCATCATAGTCATCGGCATGAAGAGGCGACTCGGCTCTGGCTCGAACTTGCGAAACTCGCGGGCGATTCGTCGAGAGGGGAGGCCCTGCGACGAGCCGGACTCGCCGAATTCAGCCGGGGGCAGCCGCGGAATGCGGAGCGGCTCTTCCGCGAGGCCCTGGTCGCACTTCGTAACCGCCCGGATCGCCGAGCGGAGGCCGCGGCGCTGTCGAATCTGGCGGTCGCCTGCACGCACGTCGGCCGTGTTGAGGAGGGAGAAGGCCTGTTCGAAAAGGCGCTGGAACTCCACCGTGAGGCGGCGGATCGAGGGGGAGAGGGGATCACGCTGGGGAATCTCGCCAATGTATACCACGATACTGACCGGCTCGATCTGGCCGAACGCTGCTTCCAGAGATCGCTGGCCACTCGGCGGGAGATCGGCGATCGGCGGGGTGAGGGGGTCACCCTGGGCAACCTGGCCCTGGTGTACCGGGCCAGGGGACGCCTGGAAGAAGCGGAGGCGATGCAGACGCAGTCGCTCGCGATCCGACGGGAGGTCGGCGACCGCGCGGGCGAGGGGATCGCGCTGGAAAACCTGGCCACGCTCTACCGGGAGACCGGCCGCATCGAGGAATCAGAGCGGGCCTGCCGGACCGCGCTCGGAATCCATCGGGAGGTCGGCAGTCGCACCGGCGAAGGCTCGTCGTTGGCCGTACTTGCCGACCTCGCCTATGAACATGGTAACCTGGACCTTGCGCGACGGACCTACGGGGAAGCGCTCGACATCCACCGCGAAGTCGGCCATCGCCGGGCCGAGGCGTTCGAGCTCGGCAACCTGGCCTGCGTTCTTCGCGAGTCCGGGCGGACCAGGGAGGCGCGCGAGCTGTGCGAGAGGGCGCTGGCGATCCACAGCGAGATCGGCAACCGTCGCGGTCAGGGCGTCGCCCTGGGAACTCTGGCCCGTCTCCTCTTCGACGAGGGCCTCCCCGAGCTTGCGGAACGCGAGTATCGGCGCGCCTTGGATCTCGACCGCCTGACCGGCAGCACGCGCATGGAGGGAGTACATTCCTGCGAATACGCCCTTTGCCTTCTCCTCATCGGTCGAGCCGGCGAAGCTGCCGAAACATGGAAACGGGGATTCGGCCTCCTCGCGAATCCGCGGGCTGGCCGGGAGGCGAAAAACGCGCGTCTCGCCATGGACGCCGCGTGCGCGCGCGCCGGAATCGTCCCATTCGCGCCCTGACGACGCCTGCCGGGGCTGCGCCGCAGGCCCCATGAGAACAAAGCTTTAGATTTTTCCGGAATTCCCGGGAGGGTCGCCGCGGGCGCCCGTTGGAGGAGGCCAACTCCAACGGAGATTCCCCATGCGGCGCCCTGTTGCTCATCGGTCCCGGGCCTTTGTCCTCCTCGTGTCCCTGGCCGTCCTCGGCGTCCTCGGCCTCCTCGCCGCCACCTTCGCCACGCTTTCGAGGGTCGAGCGCGCGGTGTCCAGCAGCTATGTCGACAAGGTGCGGGCGAAGATGCTCGCGCAGTCGGGCGTCGAGCGCGCCATCGCCGCGCTCCGGGGCCGCACGATGATTCAGGCGTGGGACGACCCGCGGAACGAGTGGTTCTACCGGGAAGCGCTCGACGCGCCGACCGGAGGACTCAACTACGCGCCGGCCGTGCTCGCCCTCTGGCAGCCATTCGTTCCCGCCCGCCCCTGGGGCGCCGCCCCGCGCTCCCTCGGAGCGGCGCTCGATGACGGGATCGTGAATGGCAAGCCCGGAGGGCTCTCCTTCCAGGACGCCCTGTTTCCCGCCGTCTCGGGCCGGCTCCCCGGAACGTACGAGCCCGACGGCGACGTCTACGGCCTCAAGGTTCTCGACTGCGCCTCGATGCTGAACGTCAACGACGGCCACGCGCAGATCGTGCGCCTGCTCAACAACCTCGGCTCGATTCTCCGCTGCGCCGACGGCACGCCGGTCTCCGCCGGCGGCTTCCAGCTCGGTACCCAGATCCAGACCCGAGCGGTGGCCCGCGGAAAACCCTTCAATAACAAGCTGGAACTCCTCCTCGAGGTGTTCCTCAACAACTCGTTCTTCGCGGGGAATGAAGCGGAGGCGCGGAAGCGATTCGCGGCGGTGCGGGATTTCATCACGTGCCACGGCTGGGTGGACGGGATGACGACGCGATTCGACAAGACGTGGACGGGCGCGAGCGACTACGTGGGCGGGAGCTACGCTTCGGCGACGTCTTCGTCGGGGGGCGGGCCTCCCGGAGGGGGCGGAGGCGGCAAGGACCCGGGGGATCCGGGCGAGCCGGGCGAACCGTCGGATCCGAAGGGTGGCGGCAGCGATCCGGACGGCGGCGGGGACGTCGGGGCCGGCGAGGAAATGAAGGCGGCCCCGGGGATTCCGGGGTATGCCATGAGCCCGCAGTACAGCATCGCGCCGGTGCAGAATGGGTTCTACGCGTCTCTTCCCCAGACGCGATTCCTCGCTGCCCCTCCCGGTCTGGCGGTGAAGGATCTGAAGCGCGGGGGCGGATTCCGGCAGTACGTGACGGGACAGGGCACGAATCCGACGCTGGGCGGCGAGACTTCGGCGGGGAAATTCGGCGGGACGCACTACTACGGCGAGCCGCGGACGCCGGTCAACGTGAATACGTGCACGCGGGAAGTGCTGGTGGCGACGCTGATGGATCTCGAGGCGGACTTCTGGGACTACGAGACGGTTTCCGAGGGAGCGAGTCCGCGGGAGTACACGAGCCGGATGGTGCTGCGGAACGTGAAGATCACGAAGGTGCAGGCGGAGGCGGCGGCGGACTTCATCATCAGCGCCCGGTACACGCACGGCACGCCGGCGGGGGCGTGGAGCTTCAACGACTGGATGCATTTCGAGGACGAGGTGCTGCACGTGCTGCCCGGGCTCGACCGATTCCAGCGCGCGCTGGTGAAGGCGAACGCGAACCCGAACACGAACGTCCGGAAGCTGAATCCGGACCTGATTCTGGTCACGTCGAATCCGGCGGCGAAGCCGGACGAGCTGGTGCGGCTGGACAAGAGCGACGTGAAGACGGGCTCGACGGACTGGACGTTCTCGTCGAACGGGTTCTACGAGATCGAGTGCATCGGGCGGGTGTATTCGTCGGGGCGGATCGTGGCGGAGGAGCGGATCGAGACGGTGGTGAAGCTGTACGACGTGGTGAAGTTCACGACGCAGGAGCAGTTCGAGCAGGACCGGGTGTGGACGGCCGAGGATTCGATGGAAGGGGACCTGCTGGCGGGCGGGTATCCGCCTGTCGTGTCGATGCCCGAGTACGCTTACAACGCGCCGCCGAATCCGGCGAGGTACCGGAGCGCGACGGGTGACGTGACGTGGGCGGCCGACTACGACGGGTATCTCGTGCTGAACGGTCCGGCGAAAATCACGGCCGGGACGAGTCCCGGGCCGGCGAGCACGACGACGGCGTGCGACGGCGTGACCTGCAAGCAGTCGTTCGTCGCGGGGTTCAACCTCGGATCGGTATACCCGCAGCAGGGGCACCGGGCGGCCTGGCACGACGCGGCCGGCGGGTGGAACTCCTCCGGCGGAGGCCCGCGGCATCCGGAGTACGCCTATACGACGCCGCACTGCTTCGGAGACGGCGGATCGATGTATGGAGCGCCGCTCAACAGCTTCGCCCAGGACACGGGATACAAGAGCGGGAACTCGACGACGACGAGGAAGTCCTTCCAGATCCAGCCCGACGCCGCGGGGAACGGCGGGTGGTACGGCGGCGGGTCCGGCGCCGGGACGGGGGCGAATTTCTGGGACAACGGCTGCGACCTGCAGAATTTCGGGATCTACCTCAACGGCCTCCGGCGGAACCGCTTCCATACGTACTGGGCCGACGAGGTTCCGGCGCCGAACGCGACGATCGAAATGGTGGTGAAGCCGGAAGTCGACCTCTGGAACTGGGCGGTGCAGAGCCGGCTGAAGACGGTGTCGGGCGGGTGGGGGGGCGGGTACCAGGTGGGGCCGTGCAGCCGGCAGTTCCTGTTCGACTGGGGGGTGGGCGGGACGTACGGGATGAAGTACACGGTGCGGTGCTACGTGCAGCTGTCGCGGGTGTACCTCGAGTTCCATCACACGGCCACGAACCAGTTCTACGTGATCTACGCGGACCACCAGTGGAAGCCGCACACGTGGCACCACGTGGAGGTGACGTGGGTGGGGCAGAAGACGGTGTCCTGGGGGACTCCGCCGGCGCCGCTCACGGTCCCGGCGAACGCGACGCTGTTCGTAGACGGGGTCCCGGCGGCCTCGGTCCTGGCGGGGCAGGACGTGAACGCTTACCTCGGAAAATCGGTGCTTCCCATCAAGGCCGTGCGCCTGCCGGAGGACGTGAGAGGGACGACGCCCAACAACAACGTCGGGATCGGGCCGCGATTCTGCGTCGGCTCGAAGCTGCAGAGCGACGCGAGTTTCGGAATGACGCAGCCTTCCTGGATCGGGACGATCGACAACCTGGTGATGCACCACTGGCGGTCGCACGACGCCGCGTTCACGCCGCGAAACCGGTACCACAGCATGACGTACTTCGACGGCACGGCGTACAAGAGCGGGCGCGGAATGAACCAGGAGAAGGCGGGGGTCTACAAGAAGCGGATCAAGTGGATGGAGGACCAGGCGATGCAGCGGCGCATGACGGTGGGGACGCTGACCTGCTCGCACTATCACCCGTGGCACGTGCACCTGTACGGGCACGACGGCGCCGCGCCCACGACATCGTTCGGACACATCACTCCGATGATCCGCGTGCAGTCCGGCGGCACTTTCAATACCAGCTATTACTACGACGGCTGCGCGGGCCTGTCGGTGAGGACTCCCGTGGCGCCCGGTTCCGAAGTCACCTACGTGGGATGGTTCGAAGTCGCCTCCCTCGTGCCGGTCACGATGTCCCCGATCCTCTGCGACATCACGGTGACGGCGTTCTCCGAACCGGTGACATACTTCAGGCTTTCGAGTTCGGAGGCCCGCCACTGACCACTGGGACAGGTCTGCTACGATGGCCGCTCGATGAGGGGCGGCTATACTTCGATCGGCGGGACCGGACGGGGCTGACCGGGCACCGTCTGGTCCGACATCCTCGCGGAGGTGCTCGAGTGGTGAATCCCAGCGACGCGGACTGCCGACGCGTGCTCAGTTTCGTGGCGGAGGCGGGGCCCGAAGTCCCGAGGCGGACCTGTTCCGCCTGTGGCGCGGAGCAGGAGGTGCCTGCAGGCGCCGAAGGAGTGCGCGTGCGGTGCCTCCGCTGCGGGATGGAGTTCCCTGCCGCCGGAAGCGCGCCGGCCGGGGCGCCAGTCCGCGCCACGATCGGGCGTTACGCGATCCTCCGGGAGATCGGGCGCGGCGGCATGGCCGTCGTCTACGAAGCGGAGGACACGGCACTCCATCGCCGCGTCGCGCTCAAGGTCCTGGGCCACGCGACGGACTCTTCGCGCTCCGCGGACCGCCTGCACCGCGAGGCCGCGATCGCAGCGCAGCTCAGCCACCCGGGAATCGTCGGCGTCCACGAGGTCGGCACCGCCACGGACGCCCTGGGGCAGCCCCTTCACTACATCGCCATGGACCTCGTCGAAGGCCGCACGCTGGCCGATCTCCTCGACGAAGGTGCGACGCCGCGCGCGGTGCTGCTGCGGCTCCTCGAAGACGTCGCGCGCGCCGTCGCGCACGCCCATTCGCGCGGGATCGTCCACCGCGACCTCAAGCCGGGGAACATTCTCGTGGACGGCGCGGGCCGCGCGCTGCTCGCCGATTTCGGCCTGGCCACGGCGGAGCTTTTCGACGCGCGGCTCACCGGCTCCGGCTCGCTTCTGGGCACGCCGCGCTACATGGCGCCGGAGCAGTTCCAGGGGCGCGACGGCGAGGTCGGGCCCTGGACCGACGTCTACGCGCTCGGCGCGATCCTCTACGAGATCGCGGCAGGCCGCCCGCCGTTCGGGGACCGGCCGCTGCCGGAGCTGTTCCACCACCTCGTTTCCTCGGAGCCCGCTCCGCCCTCGGCGCACGCTCCGGGCCTCCCCGAGGGATTCGACGCCGTCTGCCTCCGCGCGCTCGCGCGGCGGCGCGAAGAGCGTTTTCCGGGCGCGCTGGAGTTCGCGGAGGAGATCGCGAGGTTGCGCGATTCCCCGGGCCTGGACGCCGTGCCCGCGCGCCCGCCCGCGGCCGCGGTTCAGCGCGAAGACGCGGGCGAGGCGCGCGAGCTGGCCCGCGTGCACCTCGACTCGGGGCGCAAGCTCCTGTCGGACCTGGATCGGCTCCTCTCGACGCAGGACTGGACGCGCCGCGAGGCCCACGACCTCGGCGACCGCGCGCGCGCGGAGTTCGTGCGCGCCACGCGCGACCCGGGCACCGCGGCCGAGGCCTGGCTCGAGTCCGCCCGCGTGAATCTCCTGCTCCACCGGGAGCGCCAGGCGCTCGCGGAGCTCGACCGCGCCGTCGCCGCCGGCGGCTCGTTCCCCGCCGCGCGCCTCGAACGCGCCATCCTCCGCGTCCGCTTCCTCCAGAAAGCCACCCACCCCTCGCGCCGCCGCATTCCGCCGCCGACGCGCGAGGCGCGCGAAGCGCGTCCGCTGATCGAGGCCGACCTCGCGGAGGTGCGCCGGCTGGCACGCGACCGCCGCGAACTGACGCTCGCGGAGGCGATGCTCGCGACGGTGGAGGGGCGGCACGAGGAAGCGGCGCGGGCGCTTGACGCGTGCGCGCGCGCGAGCCTGACCGACGTCACGGCCTGGTGCTGTGCGGCGGGGTCCTGGTTCCTGGTGCCGGGCGCCGAGCGGCAGGCGCTGGAGGCCCACGCGCAGATCCTGCGGCTCCGCCCGCGCGACGGCCCGACGCTCGCGGCCCGAGCCGCGGCGCGCTTCTGGGCCGGCGACGAGACCGGCGCCGAGGCCGACATCGAGGCCGCGCTGGAGTCCTCCCCGGACCTCCCTCTCGCCCTCGTGAACCGCGCCTACCTCCGATCGCGCCGCGGCGATCTCCGCGGCGCCGTGGCGGACATCGACCGGGTTCTCGAGGCCGTTCCCGACGACCCCGATGCCCTCAGTTCGCGCGGCGCCTGGCGATTCGATCTCGGCGACGCAGCCGGCGCCGCCGCCGACATCGAGCGCGCCCTGGCCCTCGCCCCGGGTCTCCTCTCCGCCCACCTCCACCGGCTCATCCTCAGCGTCCACGCCGGCCGGCTCGACGCCGCCCTGGAGGACGCCGATGCCGTCCTCGCACAGGATCCCGATTATCCCGAAGCACTCATCGGCCGCGCCGTCTGCTTCCTGACACTTGGACGCACGGCCGAGGCAATCGCCGACCTCGACCGCGCCGGCCGCAGCGACCCCACCCTTCCCCACTCCCCGGCCTACCGCGGCCTCGCACGCTGGCTCCTCGGCGACCCCGAGGCCGCCCTCCGCGACGCGGACGCCGCCCTCCGCCTCGCCCCCGACTTCCCCCCCGCCCTCACCGTTCGCGCCCTCGCCCGCGCCACCCAGGGCGACGCCGAAGCCGCTTTCGTCAACGCCGAACGCGCCCTCCGCGCCTCGCCCCGCTCCCCGGAGGCCCTGTTCGCCCGCGCCCTCGCCCGCCGCGCTTCCGGCGACATCGCAGGCGCCCGCCGAGACCTGGAGGAGGCCCGCCTTCAGCCCGGCAACAATGTCCTGCGCCGCCAGGTCGAGGACATGCTGAGGGGCTGAGAAAGAGCCGAGCTCCGTTTGAGACGCCCGAGTGGTGCGTCGCGGTGGCACGGGACGGCGCGACGACGGGTCGATCGTTTTCACGTTCCTCCGGGAGTACACTCCGGCGACTCATCGGAGAACCCCCATGTCAGAGAATCCGAATTCCGGGAAACCGACCAAACGGGCCAGCCTGCGCCGCGACAGCCGGCCCGCCGCCCGCGCCAAACGCGACAATCTCCGGATCCGCCGCAGCGAGCAGAAGACGCGCACGAAGGCGCGGCGATCCAGCAAGATGTAGGGCGCGGCTCATCTTTTCGAGCGTCGCTTTGTCCGGTCTTCGGGCAGAATCACGCCAGATCCTGGAGCGGACAACCTGCGTGAATGCCGAGCTGGCCTACACATTCCGCCATGCCCTTCTCCGCGATGCCGCCTATCAGCTTCAGCTTCCCGGCGATCGCGCGCGGCTGCACGCAGTGGCGATCGCGGTGATGGAAGAGCTGGCCGGCGGGCGGCCGCCGGAGCCGGCGGCGCTGGACGGCGAGGAACCGGTCCCCCTCCTTCCGCACCCGACGGACCCGTATGCGGAGGAATTGGCCGAGCACGCCCGGATGGCCAGTTTGGGCGCGGACGACGCGGCGATGCCCGCAGCCCGGAAACTGTATCTGCGCCGCGCGGCGGAACACGCCGAGAGGAACTTTCAGACCGGCGCGGCCGAGCGACTGTGGGAGCAGGCCGCGGAGTGCGTGCAGGGGGCGGAGAAGGGCGAATCGCTTCGCAGAGCGGCCATCGCGGCGCACCGGGCGGGACGGGTCGCGAGCGCGGAGCGGCTGATGGATCTCGCTCTCGCCCTCCATCGGGAGGCCGGCCGGCGTCGCCAGGAGGGCATCGCGCTCGAAAACCTGGCCGTCGTCTATCGGGAGACCGGGCGGGTCGAACCGGCCGAGCATCGCCACGCAGAGGCGCTCGCCATCCACCGGGAAGTCGGGAACCGTCGCCACGAGGGCATCGAGCTAGGAAATCTGGCAGTGCTTTACAGGGAATCCGGCCGGGTCGAGGCGGCCGAACAGACGTACCTCCAGGCGCTCGGGATTCACCGCGAGGCCGGGAACCGTCGCTACGAGGGCATCACGCTGGGAAACCTGGCCGTCCTCTACAAGGAAACCGGACGAGTCGAGCCTGCCGAGCGGTGCCACACGGAGGCGCTCGCCATCCATCGCGAAGTCTGCGACCGTCAGTGCGAGGGGATCGAGCTCGGAAACCTGGCCAACGTGAACCTGGAAACCGGCCGGGTCGAATTGGCCGAAAGCCGCTACACGTCGGCACTCTCTCTCCTCCGCGAAGTCGGCGACCGCCGATTCGAGGGCTTGACGCTGGGCAACCTGGCCAGCCTGTACCAGGCGACCGGGCGAAATGAACTGGCCGAGCGGACCTACTCGGAGGCGCTCTCCATTCACCGCGAAGTCTGCGACCGCCGCACGGAGGGCGTCCTCCTGGGAAACCTGTCCGGTCTGTACCAGCTGATGGGACGATTCGAATTGGCCGAGCGAAGCGCCGCAGAGGCTCTCGCCATCCACCGCGAAATCGGCAATCGTCGCTCCGTCGGCATCGCACTCGGACACCTGGCCGGCCTGTACGTCGAAACGGGGCGGATCGAACTCGCGGAACGGAATTACGCGGAAGCGCTCGCGATTCATCGCGAGGTCGGAAACCGTCGCTTCGAGGGCGCGCACCTGTGCTGCTGGGCCCTGCTCGAAGTTGCGCGCGGCCGTCCGGTCCGGGCGCGCGAAATCTGGAGACAAGGGGCCTCCATCCTGGGTCAGATCGGGGACAGCGGGGCGCTTCGCACCTGTTCGGCCGAAATGAAGGAGGCCTGCGCCCGAATTGGCCTTCCCCCATTCGACGCGCCGACCGCATGAATGCCACGGAGGTCCAGATCCCGATCGGGAGCGACGTGATTCCGTGAGCAGGCCCACCATGACGCTGTTCGAGCATCTTGCCGCGCTCGCCGAGGCCCGCAAGTCCCTCGCAGAGAATCCGGATGGCTCCGCGGCGCACCGGTTCGCCGCCTCCGTCGACGCGCTCGGGTACTTCGACGAGAGCGTTCTCGCCCGTGCAAAGGTGAGGCATGCCGCACTGATCCGCGAGGCCGTCGCGATCTACGAAGCGCGTCTCGCGCGCCATCCGCGGGATGCCGTGGCGATGAACAACATCGGGGTCTTCCGCTGCAACTCGGGGAAGACGGCAGAAGCGCGGCGCTGGTTCGCACGGGCGCTCCGGCTCGATTCGACGGATGCGCACATCCGAGAGAACCTCGGAATCGCCGACATCCTGCTGGGGAAGGCGCCGGAATCGCGGGGGGCAGCGCCGCGGGGGCTCAAGCGGGGCAAGTGGACGCTTCTCGCCTACTTCGATCCCCACGGCATGTAGACTCTCTCAGGACACGCTTCGCTACTCCCCGACCTCCCACCCGTCGTAATCGACGTTTTTCTCCCGCGCAATCCGGGACAGTGCCGCGGACGCGCCGAAGACACTGTCGAGGTCGCGAAGCGTCATCCGCTTCCTGAGGATCAGCTCGTGGTAGACGTCGCCCTCCTCGCCCTTGTGCTCCTTGATCTCGCCTGGATCGAAACCCTGCTGCTTCGCGCTCGCGGCGGCGTCCTCCAGCGGTTTCCGGTGATCGGCATAGAGGAAGTACCGGACGGGTTGAGGCTGGGCGAGGTCGACGCCGTTGCGCCGCATCGCGGCCAGGGTCGCGAGATCCCCTGCTTCCCGCTGGGCCACCTGGTGCGCGTCGAAAACCGACTGGAGTTCATCCGCCTTGAGATCCACGGCCGAGTCCGGCGCCTTCGAGGCGATTTTTTTCGCGATCAGCTTGTTCACGGGCGTGAGGAGCTGGAAGTGATCCGCGTTCTTCACCTCCAGGATGCGGACGGCGGGGTTTTTGTTCGCGCTCTTGAGGGAAAGGAGGGGGATGAAATTGCCGCGGGATCCCTCGATCACGAACGTGGGGGTGCGGATGGCACCGAGGAACCGGATGGGCGAGCGGAGGCGGTTTTCCTTTTCGTCGGCGGGATCGTAGGTGAGGGACTCCGCGCCGTAATCGGCGGGGTTTCCGAGGGGTCCGAAGGCGAACACGGCGCGGATGCGCTCCGGGTCGGCGGCGGCGGCGACAAGGAGCGCGAGGGTGCCGCCGGTGCTGTGTCCTCCGACGTAGACCTGGGCGGGATCGACGTACGGGACGCCGCGCAGGTGCTCGGCCGCGGCCAGGACGTCGTCGACCTCGCCGAAGAACGACTCCTGCGCGCCCGGGTTTCCGCCGCTTCCCCGCAGTGCCGGGTACATCATGACGATGCCGGCCAGGCGGTAGGCCTTGGCGGACTGGTCGTTGTCGGCCGGCGCAGGCTCCCAGGCGGACTCGTCGATGCCGCCGGGCGGAAGGCCGCCCGTGATCCAGACGATGGCGGGAAACTTTTTCCCCGGCTCGGGCGCCTTGCTGAGCCACGCTGCCATGTCGCCGAGCGGCCCGCGGTACTTCACGAGGGAGAAGCGCGGATCGGCGGGTTCGGGAAGAGGTTCCTTGTCGCGTTCCGTCCGGACGAGGCGGGTCTTGAAATCTCGCCGCGCATCCTGGAGCGAAACCGGTTTTTCGCCCTCCTGGGCGGATGAGGGTGAAGAGAGGACCGCGACGACGAAGGCGACGAGCAGGGCTCGATCCGGTTTCATACGGGAGGCCTCGACGGAAGCGTGAGCCGGGAAGGATAGTCGCGCGCCGCCGGCACTGTCACGGATTCACGATGGGAGCAAGGCGCAGGGCCGATATTGCGGTCTGCCCCACGTGCCCGTGCCTGTGCCCCTGCCCGCGGGACTTCTTGACCCTGAGAAGGTTAATGTGATTAACTTAACGAATGTTCGACAGAATGCGATCTCTCGCCTTGAAGCTGAAAACCGCCGGCCCCGCCGCTGAAACGCGCCGGAGCGACCGCCGGCAGGCGGAGATCCTCGCCGGGTGCTCCCGGGTCATCGCGGAGCATGGATACGGGCGAGCCAGCATCCGCAGGATCGCCGCCGAGATGGGAATGAGCATCTCCGCCCTGTACTACTGGTTCTCGTCGAAAGAGGAACTGCTCTTCGCCATCCAGTACCACGCGTTCCGCGAGCTGGTGGACGGGCTGGAGAAGAAGCTGGCCGCCGCGACGGAGCCAGAGCAAAAGCTGCGCATCCTCGTGGGGAATCACCTCGAGTACTTCCTGAACCGCCTCGACGCCCTGACCATCTGCTCCCATGAGACCAACACGCTCAAGGGGAAGGCCTGGGAGAGAGTGTGGGAGGTCCGGCGGCGCTACTACAACATCGCGCTGGGCATCGTTCGGGAGATCCAGGCCGGCCACAAGACGCCGGCACTCCAGGCTTCGCTCGCGACCCTGAATCTCTTCGGGATGCTGAACTGGGTCCACATGTGGTTCAACCCGAAGAAGGACCGCTCCCACCGCCAGCTCGCGCAGGAGATCTCGGACCTCTTCCTGCACGGGATCAGCGGTGCGGCACGGACCGGGGGGGCGCCTTCATGAGACGGCCGACGCGAAACGCCGGGCAGCTGAAGAAGCTCTATGCCACCGAGGACGGAAGACTCCAGGGGCAGGCCGGCTGGGAGAAGCTCCCCCTGTTCTGGTTCCACCTCTTCCTCTCCTACCAGTGCACGCGGCGATGCAGCTACTGCTACGCCCTGAACCAGGCCGAGGGCGGCGGGACCATGGACGAGCGCACGTTCTCGCGGCTACTGGAGTGGATTCCGGAAGTCTGGCGGGCCAACCGCGTCAAGGTCAACGCGATCGGCTTCCTCGGCGGGGAGCCGCTTCTCCGGACGGATCGGATCCGGCGGGTCATGGACTCCATCTTCCGGAACACCGACGGCATGCAGGGGTTCGTCTACACCGCCGGCGACACCGTCGACTCCGTGAACTGGGACGACCTCGAGGACATCCAGTGGATCTCGACGAACGTCACGGATCTCAGCCTCGAAGAGCTGTCGCGCCGGATGCGGGTCGTCGAGGAGCGCTCGAACGCGATCGGCCAGACGATCGTCGCGACGCTCGACGACGGAAACCTCGAACGCGTGCTGGAGATCACGCGGTTCGGGGTCGAGAAGGGCTACCGGCTGCGGCTGTACCGGAACCTGTACCGGGGGCTGGACGACGAGTACAAGCGGCGGCTGCTGCGGAAGTATCACGAGGTCTGCGACCTGCTCGAGAACTACGCGAGCCGCGGATTCGCGATCCACACGACGTTCCTGCTCGACACGCTGATCCCGACGTGGAGCCAGGAGACTTCGCCCTACCCCTGCGGCGAGAGAGCTGCCGTCGTCTTCCCGGACGGCTCGATCGGCCCCTGCATCCGGAACCACACTTCCAAGGTCGGCACGGTGTTCGACCCGGATCCGGTGGCGCGGCTCCAGTCCCCCGAGTTCCGCTACGACCTGAAGCGGCCGGAACTCCCCGAGGACTGCCGGACGTGCGAGTCGCGCACGGCCTGCCAGGGGGGATGCCCGAACGACCGCGTGATCCTGACCGGCACCGCCACGGGCCGGTCTCCGATGTGCGAGATCCACAGGGAAATCATTCCGAGGCTGCGGCGTCTGGAGGCCCTGAAAAGAGCATGAGATACGCAGAGATGGGTTACCACCTCGAGGTCGACCTGGCCACCGGAAACATCGAGCGCGTGGAGACCGACCCGAAGATCACCGAGTTGCATCTCGGCGGGCTGGGGACGAGCGTCAAGATCCACTGGGACCGCGTCCCCCCGGAGACGAAGCCGTTCGACCCGGAAAACCTGCTCGTTTTCAGCACCGGACTCTTCAACGGCACGCCCGCCTTCAGCGCGAACCGCACCGTCGTGACGTTCGTGTCGCCGCAGTCGGAGCTGCTCGCCTACCCGATGATGGGCGGGTTCTGGTCGGCGGAGCTGAAGTACGCCGGGTACGACAAGGTGATTTTCAAGAACAAGTCGCCGAAGTGGGTCTACCTCTGGATCAAGGACGACCACGTCGAGCTGCGCGACGCTTCGCACCTGAAGGGCACGGGGGCGCTGGAAGTGCAGGACCTGATCCGGGGCGAGCTGCACGAGCCGGACGCGCAGGTGGCGGCGATCGGGCTCGCGGGCGAGAACCGCTGTTTCACCGCTTCCATCGAGCAGTCCCGCTCCAGCTCCAGCCGGCTCGGCGGCGGCGCGATCATGGGCGACAAGAAGCTCAAGGCCGTCGCGGTTCGCGGCACGAAGGACGTGCAGCTCGCGCGCGGCGACGAGTTCATGAAGCACATGAAGGACGTGATGGGCTACATCAACTTCCGCAACTCGAACCCGATCCCCGACGTGATGACGATCATGTCCGGCATCGGCTCGCCGCAGGAGATGGTCCACACCGACGAGAAATGGCACTCCGAGAGCTTCTCGTGGGGCAACGCCCGCACGCGTCGGAAGAACTTCTGGACCAAGGAAATCGAAGAGAGCTGGACGTCGACGCAGCACGCGGCGATCAAGCGGTTGATCAGCTGCTTCAACTGTCCGCAGCATTGCGGGGCGCTGATCAGCTACAAGGACGTGCCGCGCTACATGATGAAGTGCTTCTCGAAGCTGACGTACGCCATGGCGGCCAACGTGGACGACCTGGGGTTCAGCTTCAGGACCGTCCAGCGCGCGCAGGAGTATGGCGTTGACGGCTTTTCCACCCCGCAGATCCTGGCCTTCGCCATCGAGCTCAAGGAAGCGGGGATCCTGACGGACAAGGACTTCGAGGGCGCTCCCCCCGACAAGGAGGGCCGCTTCATCTGGCTGCTCGACCGTCTCGTCCGGCGGGAGGGCATCGGGGACGTGCTGGCGGACGGCACGTACTGGGCGGCGAAGAAGATCGGCAACGGGGCCGAGGAATTCGCGCACAACCTGATCAAGAAGCACGAGCAGCTGCCGATCAAGCTGAGCATGCTCGATCCGCTCTACTTCCTCATGTATTCGACGAACGAGAAGATCAGCATCACGCAGATCGAGGGGAACTGGCCGCAGGCGGCGTTCGCCACGAGGGAGCAGCGCGAGCGGTTCGTGAAGGAGTGGCCGCAGCTCCCCGACGAGAAGTTCAAGCAGTACCTGCTCGACTGGGAGCCGCGGGGCGAAAAGGGAATCCCGTACTTCCCCACTCCCGACATGTGCTGCGAGATCGTCGACTGGATGGAAATGCTGCACAACATCGACGACGCGCTCGGGGTGTGCGCCGGCATGGCGTCCTTCTGCCTGAAGCCGCCCTACCACATCAACAACTACCCCCAGCTGATTTCGGCCGCGACGGGGATGGACGTGGACCGCGACGAGCTCAAGCGGAAAGTGAACCGGAGCCGCAACCTGCACCGCGCGTTCAACAACCGCCGGGGGATGGCGCGGGCCGACGAGAAGCCGCCCAAGGACCACTGGAAGAACCGCTTCCCCGAGCTCGAGGAAAACCTGCTCACCACCTACTACCGGTACAAGGGCTGGAACGACAACGGCATTCCGACGAGGAAGCGGCTGGAGGAGCTGGATCTGGGGTACGTCGCCGACGACCTCGAAAAGAGAGGGGTCCTGACCAATGGCCACGGTTAAGAAGCGCATCAGGACGATCAAGGTCGACGCGGACAAGTGCAACGGCTGCCGCGGGTGCGAGGTGATCTGCTCCGCGATCCATGCGCAGCCCAAGTACAGCAGCGTCAACCCGGCGCGGTCGCGCATCCGGGTGATCACGCACCGGCTGCAGGACATCTGGCTGCCGGTGTTCGCGGGCGAGTACGCCCGCTCCGAGTGCGCGGGGCGCGAGGTCTACACGATCGCGGGCAAGCAATACGACGAGTGCGGCTTCTGCCGGGCTTCGTGCCCTTCACGCGGGCTGTTCAAGGAACCCGACTCCGGGCTGCCGCTGAAATGCGACATGTGCGAGGGGGAGGACAGGCCGCAGTGCGTGGAGTGGTGCCTGAGCCACGTCCTCACGTACGAGGAGCGGGAAGAGGAAGTAGAGGAGGAGGCGGAGAAGCTGGAGGACCTGCAGATCGGGCTGGAGGCGCTGGCGGACAAGTTCGGGGTGGAAAAGGTGAAGGATGCGATGGCCCGGCTGAGCAGGAGCGAGTAGTGACATGGAAACCAAGGCGCCGGTTCCGGAGATCGTCGACGAGGTGAAGGCGGCCGGCGGGCACACGTACCGGCTCTGCTACCAGTGCGGGAAGTGCGACGCGGTCTGTCCGTGGAACCGCGTCCGGTCGTTCAGCATGCGCAAGACGATCCGGGAGGCGTCGCTGGGCATCCCCGAGATAGAGAGCGACGACCTCTGGCGGTGCACGACGTGCGGGACCTGCCCGCAGAAATGTCCGCGGGGGGTCGACCAGATCAAGCTGGGCGTTTCGCTGCGCCGGGTCGCGACGAACTACGACGTGCTCGGCGCTTCCGCGGGCGCGATCCGCTCGGCGAGGGGCAACCTCGCGACGCGGGGGAATCCTTTCGGGGAGGAGCGGGCCGCGCGGACGGGGTCGGCGGAGGGGCTGGCCGTGAAGCCGTTCGCCGAGGGGATGGAGATGCTGTTCTTCGGGTGCTGCTACCTCAGCTACGACGCGAGGCTGAAGAAGGTCGCGCGGGCGGCGGTCGAGATCCTGAACAGGGCCGGGGTCGACTTCGGCGTCCTGGGCTCCGCGGAGAGCTGCTGCGGCGAGAGCATCCGCAAGACGGGCGCGGAGAAGGTGTTCCGGGACCTGGCGCGGGAGAACATCAAGGCGTTCATCGATCGCGGCGTGAAGAAGATCGTCGTCGCTTCGCCCCACTGCTACGAGGCGTTCCGGAAGGACTACGCGGAGTTCATGGTGAACTTCGAGGTCCTCCACATTTCGCAGCTCCTGCTCCCCCTTCTCCGGGAAGGGCGGCTCAAGGTCACGGGCGAGTACCGGAAGAAGGTGACGTACCACGATCCGTGCTACCTGGGCCGGCACAACGGGATCTACGACGAGCCCCGGGAGGTTCTTCGCCACATCCCCGGCCTGGACCTCGTCGAGATGCGCGACACGCGCCAGAACAGCCTGTGCTGCGGCGGCGGGGGCGGCGGCGTGTGGATGGAGACGCCGAAGAAGGAGCGCTTCTCCAACCTGCGCGTGAAACAGGCTGTGGACGCCGGGGCCGCGGTGCTGGCGACGGCGTGCCCTTACTGCATCACGATGTTCGAAGAAAGCCGTCTCGGCCTCGAGGCGGAAGGCTCCCTGGAAGTCCGGGACATCACCGAGATCGTTCGCGACGTGACCCACTAAAGGACGAGCCCCATGCAGAAGACTCAGCGCGAAGTCCGCCAGGCAGACGTCATGGTGATCGGCGGCGGGATCAGCGGCATCCAGGCCGCGCTCGACGCGGCCGGCGCCGGCTTCAAGGTCACCCTGGTCGAGAAGGGACCGAGCCTGGGGGGCCACATGGCGCAGCTCGACAAGACCTTCCCGACGAACGACTGCTCCATCTGAATCCTCGCACCAAAAATGGTGGAGGTTCTCCGCCATCCGAACATCGAGGTCCTCTCCTACTCGGAAGTCAGCCGGGTGGAGGGATCCGCGGGGGATTTCCGCGTCTCCGTGACCCGCAAGCCGCGCTACATCGACGAGGACATCTGCACGGGCTGCGGCTCGTGCGTGAAGTACTGCCCCAAGCCGTCGCCCGACCTGTTCAACCGGGAGATCAAGGACGGAAAGGCCGTGCACATCTACTTCTCCCAGGCCATTCCGCTGGTCGCCTACATCGACGAGAACTGCCTCGAGCTGACCGAGGGCAAGTGCGACATCTGCCGCGGCGTGTGCCAGAACAAGGCCATCGACTTCCGGCAGACGGCGGAGACCGTGGAGATCCGGGTCGGGGCGATCATCCTGTCCACCGGGATCGCGCCGTTCGACCCCGCGGCGGTGGAAGACTACGGCTACAAACGCTTCCCGAACGTGATCACCGGCATGGATTACGAACGCCTCCTCTCCGCGACCGGGCCGTGGCAGGGGCGCATCCTCCGCGCGTCCGACGGGAAACATCCCGGGAAGATCGCCTGGATCTCCTGCGTCGGTTCCCGGCGCGTCACCGCGGGAGAGCACAGCTACTGCTCCGGCGTCTGCTGCGCGTACACGCAGAAGCAGGTGATCCTGACGAAGGAGCATGAAGCCGACGCGGAATGCACCGTCTTCCACAACGACATCCGCGCGATGGGCAAGGACTTCGAGCGGTACTACCAGAGAGCGGCCGAACTCCCCGGCGTCCGCTTTGTCCGGGGCTACCCCGCCATCGCCGGCGAACGCCCCGATACTCACAACGTCGTCCTGAGATACGCGACTGCGAACGACGGCGTGAAGGAAGAGGAGTTCGACCTTGTCGTGCTTTCCGTCGGCCTGAGCCCCTCCGCCGATTCCCGGAAGATCGCCGGCACGCTCGGGCTGGAGCTCAACGCGCACGGGTTCGCGCGGACGAGCTACGCGAATCCCCTCGGGACGTCCCGCGCCGGGATCTTCGTGAGCGGCGGCCTGCAGGGGCCGATCGACATCCCCGAGTCGGTCTTCGGCGCCAGCGGAGCCGGCGCGCAGGTCGGCGAGCTCCTCGACTACCGGCGGGGACTCCTGGCCGAAAAGCGCGTCTACCCGCCCGAGACGAACTGCGCCGGGAAGGAGCCGCGGATCGGCGTCTTCGTCTGCCACTGCGGCGAGAACATCGCCAGCGTCGTGGACACCCGCTCCGTCGTCGAGTACGCCCGCAAGCTGCCCAACGTCGTCCATGCCCAGCAACAGCTCTTCTCGTGCGCCAACAACTCCATCAACGAAATCCGGGAACTCGCGACGGGAAAGGGGCTCAACCGCGTCGTGATCGCCGCCTGCTCGCCCCGGACCCTCGAAGCCCTCTTCAGGGACACGCTCCGTGAAGCCGGGCTCAACCCGTACTTCTGCGAGATGGCGAACATCCGCGAGCAGTGCTCCTGGGTCCATTCGAAGCAGAAGGAAGCGGCGACGCAGAAGGCGAAGGACATCGTCCGGATGTCCGTCGCGCGCGCGGGACACCTGGAGCCGCTTCAGGGATTCGACCTCCCCGTCCACAAGACGACGCTCGTCGTCGGCGGCGGGATCGCGGGCATGACCTGCGCGCTGGCGCTCGCCCGGCAGGGATATCCCGTGCATCTCGTGGAGAAGTCGAAGGAGCTGGGCGGGATGGCCCGGCGGATTCACGCGACGCTCGAGGGCATGGACGTGCAGGCGTACGTGCAGGAACAGGTCGGGGCGATCTACCGGCATCCGCTCGTCCACGTGTCGCACGGCGCGTCGATCAGGAGCGTGTCCGGCTACGTGGGCAACTTCACGACGGTCGTGGAGGCCGAAGGCCGCACCCGGGAGATCCGCCACGGCGCCGCCGTCATCGCCACGGGCGCGGACGTCCATCGCCCCGCCGAGTACCTCTACGGAGAAAACGAGCGCGTGCTCACCCACCTCGAGCTGGGCGAGCGCCTCGCGCTGAAGGACGCCGCCGTCGCCGGCGCCCGGAGCGTCGTCATGATCCAGTGCGTCGGCTGCCGGAACGCCGACCGCAACTACTGCAGCCGCGTGTGCTGCAGCCACGCCGTCAAGAACGCGCTGAAACTGAAAGAGCTCAACCCGAAAACGTCCGTCACGATCCTCTACAGGGACATGCGCACGTACGGGTTCAAGGAGGACTTCTATCGCGAAGCGGCGGACAAAGACGTCGCTTTCGCCCGGTACGAGCCGGAAAACAAGCCGCAGGTTGAAGCGGCCGTCAACGAGCAGGGGGAGCCCTGCCTCCGGATCCGCGTGGCGGATCCCATCCTGGGCTGCCAGCTCGAACTGACCGCCGATCTCGTGTCCCTCGCGGCCGCGGTGATCCCCTCCGCCTCCACACGGGAGATCGCTTCCCTGTTCAAGCTGCCGCTGAGCCCCGACGGATTCTTCAAGGAAGCCCACGTCAAGCTGCGCCCCGTCGAGTTCGCCACGGAAGGCGTGTACCTGTGCGGGATGGCCCATTACCCCAAGCACATCGAGGAGACGATCAAGCAGGCGTACGGCGCGGCGGGCCGGGCCATGACGCTCCTCGCCCACGACACCGTCGCGGCTTCCGGATCCGTGTGCGAAGTCAACGAGCCCGAGTGCGTCACGTGCGGCGCGTGCATCACCGCCTGCGCGTACGGGGCCATCGAATTCCACGAGGGCCCGGCCGGTAAGCGCGCCCGCGTGAATCCGATCCTCTGCAAGGGGGACGGGCTCTGCTGCACCAAGTGTCCGACGTCCGCCATCAGGATGAAGCACTTCACACAGGAGTCGCTGTTGAGCCAGATCGAGGCGGCCGTCGCGCAGGTTTAGAGAGGAGAGGACCGATGATCGCGGGCGTCGAATTCAGGCCGAAAATCCTCGGGCTCTTCTGCCACTGGTGAGCGTACGGAGCGGCGGACACGGCGGGAGTTTCCCGCCTCCAGTACGAGAGCGAGATCCGGGTCATCCGCGTGATGTGTTCGGGTCGGGTCGACCTGGACCTGATCCTCAAGGCGTTCGAGGTCGGCCACGACGGGGTGCTGATCGGCGGCTGCATGCTGAACCAGTGCAATTACGTGACGCAGGGAAACTACGACGCGCTGGGCAACACGTACATCGGCCGAAACCTGCTGGCGCGGATCGGTCTGAATCCCGAGAGGCTGGGCATCGAGTTCATGTCCGGCGGCGACGGCAAGCGGCTGGCCGACGCCGTCAACGGCTTCTCCGCGAACGTGAAGAAGCTGGGGCCGCTGGGCGAGGCGGAGGGGATCGGGAGGGCGGAGATGGGCGAGGCCCTGGCGGCCGTCCGGAGCATGACGCCCTGGCTCAAGCTGGTGGAGCGCGAGAAGCTGCGCGTTCCCGAGCGGACGGAGGAGGGATACCACAGGTTTTTCGCGAGCGAGGAAACGATGCGGCTCATGGACGAGTGGATCGGCGGCACCGTGACCATCGGCCGGATCCTGCACCTGCTCCGCCGGAAACCGCATTCGACGGGCGAGATCGCCGGATTCCTGAAGCTGAGCCCTTCGGAAGTCGCCCGGCACATGAATACCTCGTCCCGTCAGGGCTGGGTCGCGTACGACATCGACTCCCGCCGTTATTCGCTTCCCCTGGGCCAGGAGTAGACCATGGAAATGAAAACCATCGACGGCATCATCGAGCGTCACCAGGTCGAGCCCAGCGCGCTCATCCAGATCCTGCTGGAGATCCAGAGGGAGTACCACTGGCTTCCCCAGCCGGCGCTGCACGAGGTCGGCCGCCGGCTGCAGGTGCCGATGTCGCGCATCCAGCACGTCGCGACCTTCTACAAGGCGTTCAGCATGGTCCCGAAAGGGCGCCACCGGGTGAACATCTGCATGGGGACCGCATGCCACGTGCGCGGCGCTTCGCGCATCCTGGAGACCGTGCAGGAGCACGCGGGCGTCGGGCCGGGGGAGACGGACCTGGAGCACAAGTTCAGCGTCGAGACGGTCAACTGCATCGGCTGCTGCGCGCTGGGACCCGTGATCGACGTCAACGGGAAGATCCACGGCAGGTTGACCCGGGCGGAGACGGCTGGAGTGCTGGAGAGGTGCGAGTAGGGGGAACCATGGCGAAATTCCTGACGCCCGAAGATCTGGAGCAGTTCCGGCGGACGCTCCTCTCCCAAAGGGACGCGAAGAAGCCCTGCGTTTCCGTCTGCACGGGCACGGCGTGCCTCGCCAACAGCGCCGCCGAAGTCATGGAAGCGGTTTCGAGCGAGACCGCCCGGAAGGGACTTGCGGCGAGCGTGGACGTCAGAAGCACGGGGTGCCACGGCTTCTGCGAGCGGGGCCCGGTCGTGGTCGTCAACCCCGAGGAGACCTGCTATCTCGGCGTGTCGCCGAAGGACGCGACGGAGATCCTCTCGCAGACCATCGAGAACGGAAAGGTGGTCGACCGCCTGCTCTACGCGAACCCGGTCACGGGCGAGAAAACCGCCGTCGAGTCGGACATCCCCTTCTACAAGGGCCAGACGCGGACTCTGCTTTCGAGCAACCTCCGGATCGACCCGAAGAGCCTGGACGACTACGTGTCGATCGGCGGGTACTCCGCGCTCAGCAAGGCGCTGTCCCGGCTGACGCCGGAGCAGGTCATCGACACGGTCAAGAAGTCGAAGATCCGCGGCCGGGGCGGCGCGGGTTTTCCGACGGGCATCAAGTGGGAAGGCTCGCGCCAGGCTCCGGGAGAGATCAAGTACGTGATCGTGAACGCCGACGAAGGCGATCCCGGGGCTTCCATGGACCGGACGCTCATGGAGGGAAACCCGCATTCGATTCTCGAGGGGCTGATCATCGGCGGCTACGCCGTCGGCGCGCAGGAAGGATACGTCTACGTCCGGCAGGAGTACCCGCTCGCGGTGGAGAACATCCTGCTGGCGATCGAGCAGGCCGAGGCGCACGGCCTTCTCGGAAGGAACATCCTCGGTTCCGGATTCGATTTCGCCGTCAAGGTGCACCGCGGCGGCGGCGCGTTCGTGTGCGGCGAGTCGACGGCGCTGATGACGGCGCTGGAGGGGCGCGCGGGCGAGCCCCGGCCGAAGTA
Source organism: Planctomycetota bacterium (assembly GCA_016190145.1). Classification (GTDB taxonomy): domain Bacteria; phylum Planctomycetota; class MHYJ01; order WSZJ01; family WSZJ01; genus WSZJ01. Next base: position 36,160 of record JACPRD010000135.1, read on the forward strand.
CGTCCGCTCCAACGTCCGCGGCCTCTGGAACCGGCCCAGCGTGCTCAACAACGTCGAGACGTGGGCCAACATCCCGCTGATCGTCAACAACGGCGCCGACTGGTTCACGCGGATCGGGACCGAGAACAGCACGGGCACCAAGATCTTCTCGCTCGTCGGCAAGATCGCCCACACCGGCCTCGTCGAGGTCCCGATGGGGATCTCCCTGCGCGACATCATCTTCAAGATCGGGGGCGGCATCCCCGGCGGGAAGAAATTCAAGGCGGTCCAGACCGGCGGCCCTTCCGGCGGATGCCTCCCGGAAAACCTGCTGGACCTCGGCGTGGATTTCGACGAGCTGGAAAAGGCCGGCTCCATGATGGGTTCCGGCGGCATGATCGTCATGGACGAGGACACCTGCATGGTGGACGTTGCCCGCTACTTCGTTCATTTCCTCACCGACGAGTCCTGCGGCAAGTGCGTCCCCTGCCGCGAGGGCCTCCGGCAGATGGACAGGATCCTGACGCGCATCACCGAGGGTCAGGGGAAGGAAGGCGACCTCGAGATCCTCGAGGACCTGTCGGTCGTCCTCGAGGAGGCCTCGCTCTGCGCCCTCGGGAAGAGCGCCCCCAACCCGTTCCGGAGCACCCTTCGCTACTTCCGCCACGAGTACGAGGCGCACATCCGGGAGAAGCGCTGCCCGGCGCTGTTCTGCAAAAAGCTGGTTTCGTTCTACATCGAGCCCGACAAGTGCCGCGCATGCATGATCTGCATGAAGAAGTGTCCCGTCCACGCCATCGACGGGGCCAAGCGGAAGATCCACATCATCGATCAGAACACCTGCAACCATTGCGGCACGTGCCTGGAAGTCTGCCCCGCGAGGTTCGACGCGGTGCGGGCGATTTCCGGCCGGCCGGTTCCGCCTCCGATCGCCGAGGAGCGGAGAATGGTCGCCATCATGGGCAAGGAATCATGAGCACAGTCCACCTGACAATCGACGGAAAGGACGTCGAGGCGGAAGAAGGAACGAGCCTGCTGGCGGCGGCCCGGAGCGCGGGAATCCCGATTCCGACGCTCTGCCACCACGACAAGCTCGAGGCGCTGGGCGGCTGCCGCCTCTGCATGGTGGAAGTGGAATCCCGTGGAAAGACGCGGCTCGTCGTCTCCTGCGTCTACACGGTCGAGAAAGGACTGACGGTCCGGACGCGGTCCGCGAAGCTGGAGCGGATCCGCAAGGGCATCCTGGAGCTCCTGCTCGCCCACGCGCCGGACTCCCCGCAACTCGCCGAGCTGGCGCGCGAGTACGGCGCAGACCGGAACCGCTACGAGCCGGAATCCTTGTTCTGCATCCTCTGCGGTCTCTGCGTCCGCTACTGCGCCGAAGTCGTCGGAAAGCACGCGGTAGGTTTCATCGACCGCGGCATCCGCAAGGAGATCAGCTTCATTCCGGAAATCGCCGCGAAGGAGTGCGACGCCTGCAAGGCCTGCTTCCCGCTCTGCCCGACGTCGTATCTGCAGGCGGCTTACGTGCTGACGGGATCGCTCGTGTTTCCCGACGGGTGCTCCACTGCATTTCAGTCGTCCAGAGGGCCATCCTCGCCATGAATGCAGCGCAAGGAAAAGAGGCTCATTCGGAAAACGCGTACTTCTCGACGCAAGTCCTTGAGCACGCTCATCCTGCCCAACGCCCCCCCAACCTGGTGCAGGGCCGTTGGGGAGGGTGAGCGGGTTTCTCCCCATGCTCCTGTGAGCGGAGGTATCCCCCCCTCAAGCGAGCTTGCCGGCCAGGAGGCACTCGCGGATACCACACGGGCCCCCCGATGCCAGGTTCCCCCCCCTCGGGCAGTACGGGTTTCCCGGATGATCCAGAATCATGCGAAGTCTGGCATCGGTCAACTTATTGCTCCCCAGCGCAATCTCCACGAGAAAGGCCTCTGCAGTCGTGCTAGAACAACGGTCCATGTCAAAGCCCCACTCGCACGATCAGCATGGGTCTCCGGAGGAAGATGCTGCACTGGCCCGCGAGCTTCTTGCCGAGGGGGATCTGCCGCACGCCATGTTCCACTTGGCCGGGGCGCTCGCCAGCGATCCGGCGAATGTTGAGTGGCTGAAGTTGTTCGATGAAATAGCAGGCGCCAGTCCGGATCCGCCGTCCCTCATTCCCGACAGTGGGGAGGGATTCTGGCACGGTCTTGCAGCATGCCGCTCACGCCTGCTCTACCGCTCAGGTCGACGGCACGATGCCATGAGCCTGATGTTTCAGGTGATTGCCGCATTCCCTGCGCAGGATTATCACGTCTGGGCAGAGGAATGGGCGAAGGCGCCGGGTCAACTCCTGGACGCACGACCGGTGTTCACGTTCTTCGGCGGCCTTTCCCAGCGATATTCGGGTGGCGTCGCAACGGCCGATGAACGAGCCGAACTGGAGCGGTTGCTTCCCCTTGTCGACTTGCTTTGCGAGAAACTCCCCAATGACGTTCTGCTGCAGGCTCACCGCGGCACGCTTCATAGAAAGGCGGGCCACCTTGGTGAGGGTGTTGAGATCACCGGTCGCGCCTACCGGCAGGGTCCTTCCTGGCAAACCGCGGTTCTCGCCGCCGGCTCTGCGAAGGCCAACGGAGACCGCGTCGCCGCACGCGCATACTTCGAAAAGGCGCTTGGTCACGATCCCATGAATCTGTCTGCCCACCTCGACCTCGGGGACATGGCCGCGGAAGAAGGCGATTTCGCTGAAGCGCAGAAGCGATACGGGAAAGTCCTGGCGAGGGAACCGCACCATCCGTGGGCGGAGCCTTCCGCGGCGTACATCCGTTGGGCGACGGACCGTGACGCGACGTCGCTTGGGAGGCTCCGCGAACTCGCGAGTCAGCCCGGACCTGCGATGGACCGTGCGGTCGCCCTGATGGCGAATGTGCGGAACAGGACGGTCTTCGAGCGTTTCTTCTTTCCGCAGGAAGCCACGTTCAACTCCCTCATGCAGCTTGTCGACAGCTACCAGAAACAGGAAAAACCAATTCCGCGCGGGATGGTCTTGAACATCGGAGTGACTGCCTGCGAGCCACCCAGCGTCCGCCTCGCCGTCCGGCGGACGCTTCCCGATTGCAAGCTGAACATGTCCATCTCGAGCGTTCAGTCCCCGGATCCCCGCTTGCCTTCTGGCGACGTCGACTTCCTGCTCTGGAAATTTGAGGGGACGGATCCCAGTCCCGCCGTGCCCGAGGTCGAAGGTCCGGCTCGGTCAGGTTTGGTTCGCATCGCCGCGTCCGAATTCGGGGTTGGCGATTGGAAGAGGTATTCCCGATCGCTGGTAGCGGAGATGCGTCCCAGCGATCCAGTTCCGGGAGTCCTCGGTTCCATGGTCCATCCACCCGGAGTCCCCGAAGGCTGCACTCACCCCGAATGGATGTGGATCCTCCGTGTCCAGCTTGCGGGCGCCTTCGTGCTCGCAGCGCTCGATGACGGGTGGAAGGCTTCGCGCCGGCGCAGCGCCCTCCTCTCGTTAGCCCGAGGCCCCCTCGACTGGACCGTTACTGCCGCGGTTGTCGCGCTGACGGAAGTCGCGCTTGATTGCCCTGAATCAAGGGAAGAGATCCGGGCTGAATTCGTGCGCATGATCGAACGCCCTCCCGAGCCGGGCTGGACTTGCTGGATCCCTGCTCTCATCGAAGGTGCTCTCGAGATTCCCGGCCTCTCACCAGAGGAGAGATCGCGGCACCTGGAGGTGCAGCGGCAGCTGGCAGCGGCAGATCTCGATCTGAATAATCCGGAATACAGGCGCAAGCTGAAGGAGGCAGCGACTCAGCGCCCGGCAAAGCAGGGTTGCTTCGGCGTCCTACTCGCCCTTCTGGCTCCTTGAGTATTCCGTGATGACCGAGAAGCCATGCCCGAATCAATGGAGAAATGCTCTGGCTGTTCGTGACGCTCACCCACGCCGCAGAGTTGGCGAGGAGGCTCCGAGGGCAATCGATCGTGGCCGATGAACTCGGGCGATCACTTCTGTTAAGATGAAGCCGAACTTAGAGGAAATCGCCATGAGTTCCTTCAACATCGATTGCCCGGACGACCTGCTCATCGCGCTCGGCTCGACGCCGCAGCAGTTTGAGCACGAGGCGCGCATGGCCATGGCGGCCAAGCTTTTCGAGCTGGGGCGGCTTTCCAGCGGGCAGGCGGCGCGGCTGGCCGGGATGGATCGCGCGAATTTTCTCCTGACGCTCTCGCGATTTGGAGTCGCGGCCATCAATCTTGAGGGGCGCGACGTCGACGACGAGCTGGCCTACGGCCGCGGTGAGTGAGCCCGTCGTCGTCAACACGGGGCCGATTGTCGCGCTGAGCTGTTGCGGGTGTCTTTCGCTGCTGGCATCGCTTCATGCGCCGGCGATCATCCCCGAGGAAGTCAGCCTGGAAATCCGGCGGCTGGCCGCGAAGCCGGGATTCGCGCACCTCGCTTCAGGAATTCCGGGGCTTGAACTCCGCTAAGGCACCAGGCCTCCGGGTCCGATTCTCTCCGCATGGTTGGATCCCGGTGAAGCATCGGTCATCGAACTCGCCACCGAGCTCGGCATCGGCCTGGTCCTCATCGACGAACGCCGCGGGAGGCTGGCCGCCCGTCGCGCGGGGCTGCGAGTCGGCGGAAGCGTCGGTGTCCTGCTCCGGGCAAAGACGTTGGGGCTCTTGCCCCTGGTCGGACCCAGAATCGAGGAAATGCGCCGGGCCGGCGTCTGGATCTCGAAGGAGTTGCAGTCGCGAGTGCTGGCGCAGGCCGGAGAAGGGCCGCAAACGCCGTAGCACAGCCTCGCCCCGCAAGAGACTGCAGCGCGCCGGCGCGGAGTTGCATGTCGACAACGCTCAACAGGGACCGGGGGATAGGACGGGATACGGGGCGTCGACACAGGGGCGTCTCGGCGCTTGAATCACTGCCCACTCCGACAATAGAGTATGCGGCCAATCGGAGACACAGCCTCCGATTCCCGAGGTCCACTTCCCGAAGGAGCACACCATGCCCGCAAAGACCAAATCCGCGCCGGCCGCGAAGTCGAAGAAAGCCCCCGCAACGCGCTTGTCGCTGGCCGAGGTAATGGCCACCCTCGAAAAGGCAGGTTCCGAGCAGACGCGGAAGACGTACGCTCGCCACGGCGCCCCGGAGCCGATGTTCGGCGTGAGCTTCGCGACGCTCAAGACGCTCTACAAGCGCATCGGCGTCGATCACGAGCTGGCGCTGGCCCTCTGGGAAACGGGCAACTTCGACGCGCGCAACCTGGCGGTGAAGGTCGTCGACCCGGCGCGGATGTCCCCCGCCGACCTCGACCGGTGGGCGAAGGCCCCGACGGCGCGCATGTGCCACGGCTACGTCGCCGCCATCGCGTCGGAAGGCCCTCACGCGCGCGCGAAAGCCGACGCGTGGCTCGCCTCGCCGGACGAAGGCCTCCGGAGCGCAGGCTGGCTCCTGGTCGCCGCGATGGCCAACCGCGACGAATCCACGCCGGATTCCTGGTTCACCGGCCGGCTCGCCGAGATCGAGAAGTCGATCCGCACCGCCCCGAACGAGCCGAAGGCGGCGATGAACCAGGCCGTCATCGGCATCGGCTTCCGGAATGCTTCCCTGCGGAAGGCCGCGACCGCTGCCGCGAAACGGATCGGTCCCGTGGAAGTCGACCACGGCGACACCGCCTGCAAGACCCCGGACGCCGCGGCGTACATCGACAAGGCCTGGGTCCATTCCCTGTCGAAGAAGTTCGAGAGCCCCGCGGCGCACGAGCGGACGCGCGAGTCCATGCGGACCCGCTGTTGAGAGAGGCTGTCCGCGTCACCTCGGTCCGGGCGTGCTCCCGCCGCCCGCCGGACTGGGTCCGCCCCGCCTGGTGTCCGCCGGCGCCCTCGCCGTCCAGATCGTCGCCGTGCCACCCCCCGCTTCGGCGAGAGCCTCGTGCAGCTTGCGGCTGTTGAAGATCCGGAACCAGGAATTGACGGTGACGCCTTCGCCCTGGTGCAGGAGCTTTCCGTAGAACACGAGGGCCTCGTCGTCGTTGGAGTTGCCGTTCGCGTAAAGATTGATCGTCTTCTTCGGAATGCGGCTCCAGTTGAAGTACATCGCGACGAGGAACGCGCGGTCGATCGCGGCGCCGCTCGACTCCGCGCCGGTGTGGTCGCTGGCCTTGTTGAACCAGCGGCGCGCCTTCTTCATGTCGTAAGAAAGCAGCATCTGGCGCGTCGTGAAGGCATTGCCGAAGTCGCGGTAGAGCACGAATCCCACGCGCTTGTCCGTGGTCTCGTCCTCCTTCGTCCAGACGTTCTCCATGTCGCCGCGCACGGCGCGCTCCGCGTCCGTCATCGAAAACGTGTCGTCCACGATGTAGACAGTCTCGCTCCCGCTCTCGTCGCTCTCGAACGCCGGAGGGGAAGGGGTTTCGGCGGAAGTGCCCGCGGCCGGCGCCGCGGGGCGCGGCGCCTGCGCGAGCTTGAGCGCGCGCGCCGCGAACCGCGCGACGATCGGCTCCTTGTCGCCCGCCGCTCTCCGGAGCGCCGCGATCGCCGGCGCCCCCCCGAATCGGCCGAGCGAGATGATCGATTCGATCCGCACGTCGAGATCCTCGTCCTTCGCGGTCCTGAGAAGCGCGTCTACCGCCCGCACATCCCCCGCTTCCCCGAGCGCGCGCGCCGCCGTGCTGCGAACCTGCCAGTCGCCGTCGCCGAGCGCCGCGAGAAGCGCGTCGACGGCTTTCGGGGTCCGCAGCTCCCCTAGCGCGATCGCCGCGGCCACCTGCGCCATCGCGTCGTCGATCCGGTTGTTGTCGGGATTCAGGATCGGCGAATTCGCGGGATGCGCGCGGTCGAATCCCTTCTTCAGCGCGTGCGCCAGCGCCTCCTCCGCCGCCGCATTCCCCAGCTTCCGCACGATCGCCACCGCCCGCTTCCGGTACGCCGGCGGCAGGGCCGAGAGCGCGAGGCGCGCCGCGCAGAGGCCGGCGCTCGAGTTTTCGTGCGCAATGAGGATCTCGATCGCGCGCAGGCGGACCTCCGGATGGCCGTCGGCGCAGGCGATCACGACGAGGTCGTTGTCGGCGTCGGGGTCCTGGAGCTTGTCGTAGGCGTCAAGCGCGCGGATGCGCGCCTCTTCATCGGCGACCTGGTAGGGCCGGCGGACTTCGAGGATCCGTTTTTCCTGCGCGGGGGGCATCTTCGCAGGGAATTCCGGGAAGCGCGCCGGGAGATTGCGGCCGGCCAAGGCGGGAAGTGCCAGAACGAGGAAGAGGAGGAGGGGCCGCAGGCTTGTCATGATTCTTGACACTCCCGGTAAACATTCGATTCAGCGAACGCTCAGGACCGCCTTTCAGGCCGGTACGCGGAGCTGAATTGCAATCGACGTGCCGAGCGCCACGGGAATCCGGCGAAGTAAGACCGCCCATGATGCCGCGAAAGAACGATCCGAAAACTCGCGCTTGATCCATCATCGAGGATGCCTTAGCCTGATACACATGAAACGCACAAATCTTGTGCTTAGCGAGGATCTGCTGGAAGAAGCAACCCGCCTTTCCGGAGAGAAGACCTATTCGGGCGCGGTCAATATGGCGCTTCGGGAGTTCATCCGGCGCATTCGGGCGCGGCGCATCCTGTCGCTTCAGGGATCCGGGCTCTGGCAAGGCGATCTTCCGGCCATGCGATCGGACCGTCCGCGCCGGCGTTCGACGCAGGCGGGCCGGTGATCCTCGTCGACACTTCCGTCTGGATCGAGACTCTGCGGGCGCGCAATCCGCTCTCGATCGAGTCGGTCCTGGATTTCGATGAAATTGTCACCTGCCTTCCCGTCGTTCAGGAGGTCCTGCAGGGCTTTCGGGACGAAAGTGCCTTCCGGGTGGCCCGGGATTCTTTCCTGGCTCTGCCCATCGTCGAGTCGCCCATTACGGTCGGGTTGGTCGAGGAGGCCGTGGGCCTCTTTCGGGCCGCCCGCCGGCAGGGGCTGACCGTCCGATCCTCCGTGGACTGCCTCATCGCCGCATGCGCGCTGCGCCATCAGCTGACCGTGTTCCATCGCGACCGGGATTTCCCGCTCCTGGCGCGAGTGTCCCCCTTGCAGCAGCGGAGCCTCTGAAACCAAAGTGGCAGCCGGAGACATGCGCGGCGGGGCAACGGGCCGCAATATCCTTAGAATGTCTCCCGTATGCCTTCCACCGACCGGTCTGCCGCGGCTGCCGAACTCCGAAACCTGCTGGTCGTGCAGGACGACCCGGACGTCCGCGCGGCGTGGGCTTCCGCGCTGAAGTCTGCGGGCTTCGCGCCACGCATGATGGATTCCGTCGAAGGACTGTGGAAGGCGCTCGCCGAAGGTCGCGACTGGTGCGGGCTCGTGGTGGACCTCGGTTTCCTTGACTGGAAGGACACGGAGTTCCTCGACCGGCTGCGCGCGGCGGGGCACGTTCTCCCCACGCTCCTGACCGCCTGGGACCCGGAACTCACGAAATCCAAGTCCGTGATCGCCTACCCGCAGCTCACATTCCGGCAGGCGCCTCTTCATCCGCGCGATCTCATCGCGGCGGTCCGCGCGCTCCCGGCCCCGAACGGCGCTCCCGCGAAATCGGGGACGCGGAAGACCTCGCGCCGGGCGGAGGGGCCCGCGGCGAGGGCGCCGGGGCGCGCGGCGGCGAAGGCCCCCGACCCGCTGGTGGCGCAGGTGGTGGCGCTCGAGGCCCGGGCGGCCGCTGCCGAGGCGCGCGCGAGGGAGGCGGAGGCGCGGGCGGAAGCGGCTGAGGCGCGGGCGGAGGCGGCGGAGGCGATGCGGGACGAGAGCCGGGGGCTTGAGATGGAGCGGGCGCGCGAGATCCAGGCGCGGCTCCTGCCGGAGAAGATGCCGAGCCCGGTCGGCTTCGAGATTGCGGCGCAGTATCTGCCCGCGGCGCTGGTGGGCGGCGACTACTACGACGTCCTCGAGCTGCCGGACCGGCGCGTGGCGATGCTCGTGGCCGACGTTTCGGGCAAAGGGATCAGCTCGGCGATGGTCATGGTGATGGTGCGCACGGTGTTCCACGCGGTGGCGCCATCCGCGCGCAACGCGAAGGCGCTGGTCGTGGAGGCCGCCCGGCGGATCTCGCGCGTGCTTCCCGGCGGCGTCTTCGTGTCGCTCGCCGTGGCGATCCTCGACCCGAACACCGGCGAGATCTCCGTCGTGAACGCGGGGCACCTCCCGCCCAAGCACTGGTCCGTCCTGGACGGCCTGCCGATCGTGTCGGACCTCGCCGTCTCCGGGGGCGCGATCGGGCTCGTCAAGGGTCCGAATTTCGAGCGGGCGCTGCACGACTTCACCATCATGCTTCAGCAGGACGAGCAGCTCGTCCTCTACACGGACGGCGTGAACGAGGCGATGGACGAAAAAAACGACGAGTTCGGAGATCGGAACCTGCGCGTGGCGATCCGGAAGAACGGCGGGTCGAGCGCGGAGGAAATGGCGCTGGGAATCCTGGACAGCGTGCTGTACCACCGTGGCGACGCGCCGGCGAGCGACGACCTCACGATCCTCGTGGTGCGGCGGATCTGGTGACCCTGCGGGAGGCCCGTGAATGGCGGCGATCCAGGAAATCAGCTTCGGACTGCTCGCGCTCGACCGCGGCAAGTGCAGCCGCGGCCAGCTCGTGCAGGCTTTCGTCGACTGGCTGAACGAACGCGACCGCGCCCGCCTCGTGCCCGAAACCCGGGTCGCCGGCCTGGCCGCGCACCTCGCACGCGTCGCGGAACTCCCGGACGCCACGCGGCACGAGCTCGAAGCCATCGTCTCCACCGGCGATTCCTGCCCCCCGATCGACGCCGTCACGCGCGCCACCCTGATCGGCCTCCACCCGCCACGCGAAATCGCCGACTGGCTCCTCGCGTACGAGGGCGGCGCCGGGCCCGAAACCTCGTTCGAGCCGGCGCCTCCGGGAAAACGGTACGAGCTCGGAAGCGAGATCGCGCGCGGGGGACTCGGGCGCGTCCTCGAGGCCCGCGACCGGGACCTCGACCGCGACATCGCCGTCAAAGTCCTCCTCGAAGGCGCTTCCCGCGAAGTCGTCGAACGGTTCGTGCGCGAAGCGCGGATCACGGCGCGGCTGGACCATCCGAACATCGTGCCGGTGCACGATTTCGGCGTGACGGCGGGGGGGCGGAGGTTATTCCTGTGCATGAAGCGCGTGCAGGGGCGGGATCTGGCGTCGATCCTGCGCGCGATGGCGGGAGGGGACCGGGAGGTCGAGCGAGGCTGGTCGCGCGCGCGCCTGCTGGGAGTTTTTCAGGGGGTGTGCCAGGGGATGGCGTACGCGCACTCGCAGGGGGTGATTCACCGGGACCTGAAGCCCGCGAACGTGATGATCGGAGACTACGGGGAGACGTACGTGGTGGACTGGGGGCTCGCGAAACGGCTCGGGGAGGAGGAGCCGACGCGGGGGGGCGGGCCGCGAAGCCCGCGCGGGTGGGAGGGCGGCGACACGACGTCGCTGACGCTGGTCGGGCAGGTGATCGGGACTCCGGCGTACATGTCCCCCGAACAGGCGGAGGGCGACCTGGACGCGGTCGACACGCTGAGCGACCTCTACTCGCTCGGCGCGATTCTCTACGCGATCCTGACGTGGCACACGCCGTTCAAGGCGGGCGGAAGCCGGTCGGTGCTGGCGCTCGTGAAGGCCGGAGAATTCCGCCCACCCTCGGAAGCCGTGGCCGCGCTGCGCGCACAGGGGGCCCCGGCGCCCGATCCGGTCCCGCCCGGACTGGAGGCCATCTGCCTGAAGGCCATGGCCCGCTCGAAGAAGGACCGGTATGCGTCGGCGTCGGACCTTCACGACGAACTCCAGCAGTTCCTCGAGGGCGTGAAGGACCGGGAGAAGCGAACTCGCGAGGCGATCGAGCGGGCGGCGGAGGGGCGGGGGGAACTGGAGCGATACCGGGCGCTGGTGAAGGAGGAGACGGAAACGGCGCCCAGACTGCAGGACCGCCTGCTGCGGTACGACGTCGCCGAGGAAGAAAAGAAAGTCTCGTGGACGATGGAGGCGCGGCTGGAGGCGATCGAGGAGGAACGGGTGGACGTGTGGGCGCGTGCCTCGCTCGCCTTCGGCCGCGCGCTCGCGGCGGACCCCGACTGCCCCGAGGCCCTGGACGGGCGGTGCGAACTGATCCTGGAGCGGCTCTACGAGGCGGAAAGGAAGCGGAACCGGCAGGAGGAGATGATCCAGCGCCACGCGCTCGCCCAGGCGGACCGGGACGGCCGGCACGTCCGGCGGCTGGAAGAGCCGGGGCGGTTGACGGTCCGGACGCTCGCGTTCGACTGCAGCTGCCTGGCTCCCGTCGCGACCCCGGGCTGGAACGTCGAGTTCGATCTGGAGCGGCTCGTGCCGTTCCGCGCCGGACGGCCGCGGCCGGACGCCGCGCTGCAGGATTCGGACATGCCGGTGCCGGTCATCCGGACGAGGGGCGGTCGCTGGGGGCACGGGCAGGGGTGCGTCCGGCGCGACGTGCGCGGCGTCGAGGTCCTCCTCGCAAAGTACGAGGAAGTCGGGCGCCGCCTCGTGCCTGTCCGCGAATCGTCCGCGGGCGTCACGCCGATCGAGAACCTGGTGCTTCCCCCGGGCTCGTGGCGCGTCCTCCTCCGCCCCCCTGCGGAATCGGGACTCGCACCGGTCGCGGTGCCCGTCGACATGGCACGGGGCGGATCGCGGATCGAGGAGGTGACTCTCTACGCGAACGGCCACATCCCCCCGGGATTCGCCCAGGTCCCCGGCGGCCCCTTCATCTACGGCGGCGAGCACGCCGGCGGAAACCGCGAGCGGCTCGAGACCACCGAAGACCTCTTCGTCTCCCGATTCGCCACCACCGCGGGCGAGTACATCCTCTTCCTTAATGACCTCTGCGCGGGCGGGCGAAGCGAGGAGGCCGCCGCGCGCCAGCCGCGCGACTCGTCGGGGCCGCTCTGGATCTCCGAGGGCGCCGGCGCCGGCACGCGCTTCAGCCTCCCCGAACCCCCGGTCCCCTCCTGGGGCCGCGCCTGGGAACCGTCATGGCCGGTCTTCTGCGTTTCGTGGGCGGACGCGCTCGCCTACGCCGCGTGGCGCTCGCGCCGGGACGGCCGCATCTACCGGCTCGCGCACGAGTGCGAATACGAGAAATTCACCCGGGGCGTGGACGCGCGGATATTCCCCTTCGGCAACCGCTTCGATCGCTCGTTCGCCCACACGGGGATCAGCGAGTCGGGGATCGCCTCCCCCCGGCCGGTGGGGCATTACCCGATCGACGAATCTCCCTACGGCGTGCGCGACACGGCCGGCTGCATCACCGCCTGGTGCCAGTGCGCCGGCTACGGGCCGTTCCGCCGGAGCCGCGCGATCCGGGGAGGTTCCTGGAGCTTCGGCTGGCAGCGCTGCCGCGTCGCCACGAGAGGCGGGACGGGCAACGGCTCGGTGTCGAACACCATCGGCTTCCGGCTCGTCGCGTCGCCCGTGGAAGGGTGAGAGCGCGTGAAGAACTCGAGCGACTGCGGCGGTCGGACCTCGCTTCGCTCGCCCCCGTAACGGAACCGAATCCGAATCGTCCTCCATGACGGAAAGGGCGGCTCCATCCACTAAGATGGCGGCACTTCCGGAGGAAACCATGAAACGCACCCTGGCCTTCGTACTCGCGGCCGCCGTCGCGGCCATTGCCGAAGACTCGCCGAAAAAGAACCCGCCGGGCGGCAATGCGAAAGAGAAGCTGTTCTCCGGCAGCGTCAACGCGGGAAGCGCTTCGCCCGCGGGCGCCGAAATCGCGATCGGCTGGTCGTGGACGCTCGACGCGGACAATTTCTCGGCGAAGGAACCGATCGTGGCGGACGCGAAGGGGCGGTTCGAGAAGTCGATGCCGTGGAAGGACAAGAAGACGTTTCTCGCGGTGGACAAGGCGCACCGGCTGGGCGCGGGGATGGAGATCAAGGAAGGAGATCTGGCGAAGCCGGTGACGTTCCGGCTGCAGCCGATGGTGCGGGTGAAGGTCAGGGTGACGTGCAAGGAGGCCGGGCTGTCGACGGCGGGAATCGCGGTGGGCGTGAAGCTCGACGGGGCGGAGCGGATCGGGACGGGCACGACGAAGGAGGGGGGGCTGACGCTCCTCCTGCCGCCCGGCGGCTACAAGCTGGAGTTCCGGCAGGAGGGCTGGCAGCCGCGCGAGGCCCGGTTCGTCGTGCCGCCGAACAAGCCCGAGTTCGCCGCGCCCGACGTGGACCTGACACCGTCGCTGCTCGCGATGAAAATGGGGCAGGAGATGCCCGAGTGGCACATCGCCGACGCGATCGGGCTGCCGAAGGACGCGAAGCTCGCGAGCCTGCGCGGGAAACGCCTCCTGATCCTGTTCTGGCGCGACGGCTGTCCGTCGTGCCGCGGCTGGGGCATCCCGAACCTGGTCAAATTCCACGACGCCCACGCGGCATGGATGGACCGGCTGCAGATCGTCGCGTTTCACAACAAGGACGCAAGCTCTTCGAAAGACCTGCAGGATTTCCTCGGGAAACAGGACGACATGAAATGGAACGTCCTGAGCCTGCCCTTCCCCGTCGTGATCGACGCGCCGGGACCGAGCACCGTGGACGAATGGGGGCCGGGGGTGTTCCCGTACATCGTGCTGCTGGACGCCGAGGGGAAGCTGGAGGCGAAGGGGACGCTGGAGGAGATCGAGAAGCGGCTGGAGCAGGAACTGAAGTAGAAGCCGGCTACTTCCCCACCCTGACCGTCTCGAACGCACGCCGCGCCATCCCGGAGAACTTTTCTACGCTCTCGCGCTTCCCTCCCATGAACAGCAGAACCACCTTGCCGCGCTTGATGACCGCGTAGAGGTGGAGGACCACCACCGTGCCGTCGTTCTTCGCACCTGCGTAGGAGATGCCGACGGCGGGTTCGCCGTCGACGGTGATCTTCTCGGCGTCGCCCTGTTTTTCGACGCCGGGGACGGCGTCGGTGACCTGTGCGCGGAGCCACGCCATCGCCTTCTTCTCGCGCACCGACTTGAATTCGGTCGGCTGGGAGACGACGGCCGCGAAGAAGTCGCCGGCGTCGACGCCCTTCGGGGCGAGCGCGAGCGTGGTCGAAACCCCGTCCTTCGCGGGAGTCGCGGTCCATGCCTTCGGCGCTTTCAGGGAAAAGTCCGCCGTCGCGGCCTCCTTCGTTTCGTCCTGAGCGAACCGCACCGCGAGGAGGATCGCGCGCAGGTCCGCGCCGAACGCGGTGGCCCCTTCCATGGTGCCCAGGGCGATCAGGAAAATCGCGCGGCCGCTCCGGACGGCGTAGATCGCGTCCGCGCGGACCTGGACGCCGTCGCGGTCGAACGAGCTCGGCACGCGCACCGCGGCGGCTCCGTCGATCTCGAATTCCTCGATCGCGCCCGCGGAAACGAGTTTCTCCCCCACGAAGGTCGCGACGGCGTCGCGCAGTTCCTTCTCGGCGCCTTCCACCTTGACGCGCGTCGCCGCGTCGACGTCGAGTCCGATCGCGAGAATCGCGAGCCCCGCGGAAGCGTCGCCGGGAACGAGAGTATGGACCGTGAATCCTTTCGCCGTCTCCGACGTCGCCTTCCAGCCTTTCGGGAGCCGCACCTCGAACTGCTCCGCCTTGCAGGTCTCCGCGTCTCCCGGGAACTTGCCGGGGCGGCCCTCGAATCTCACGCGGCCGATGAAGACCCAGGCGGTGCCGTCGGGGAAGATGTCGTAGACCTGGCCGACGAAGCGTTTCTCGACGTGGCCGTCGTCGAAGGCGAGGGTGAGACCGGTGCCTTTGACGGCGAATTTCCCCATGCGGCCCCTGGCTTCGGCGCCGTAGAACTGCGTGACCTCGCGCTGCACGGATTCGTACGTCTCGACCTGGGTGCAGGTCGTGCCGGCGCCGGATTCGAGAACGAACGCGCCGTTCGGGTAGAAGGCGAAGCCGCTCCACGCGGTCGTGGTCATGCCGTACGCGCCGCTCGTGAACGACGTGGTGCTGTCGAATTTTCCGGCCAGCGGGAACGTGAGCGGATGGATGGGGGTGTAGCGGAGCGCCGAGGCCTCGATGCGCTCGATCCCGCCCTCCTTGCCGTACCTGACCTTGCCGGTGCCCTTCGAGCCGTCGCGATACGTGAAGTTGAACTTCTCACCGTCGATCGTGTACGTCCCGACACCGTTCTCCTTTTCCCCCGCGGTCAGTTCGCGACCGTCGAATTCTTCAATCGCGCCCTCCGGCGCCCCCCACATGAGCGTGCCGTCGCTGCGCAGCGTCCACATGCCCGTGCGCGCGTTCCCCCACATGTCGGTGACCACCGACCAGCCGTAGAAGACTCCGACGGCATGCCCGTCCTTGACCTTCACGGGAGGCGGGGGGTCCTGCTGGGCGGAAGCGGGGATCGCGCAGGCGAGGGCGAGCGCGGCGAAGCGGAGAGTTCTCATGGTGGGACGATCATAGCGGAGGCGGCGCCGTCCGGCTCATCCAGTATCATCGCGGCGATGCGACTCCCGCTCCGACGGCTGCCGGCGGCCTGCTTCGAACGCTACGTCGCGATCGGCGACAGCTCCACCGAGGGGCTCGAGGACGCCGACGGCGCGGGGGGCTACCGCGGCTGGGCGAACCGGCTGGCGGAACGCATCGCGGAAGCGCAGGGCGGTCTGCTCTATGCGAACCTGGGCGTGCGGGGGCTGCGCGCCCGGGAGATCCGCGAGGGGCAGCTCGGTCCCGCGCTCGAGATGAAGCCCGACCTCGCGACGGTCTTCGCGGGCTCGAACGACATGCTCGACCGCGACTTCGACCCGCACGTTCTTCAGGAGGAAGTCGCGCGCATGCAGGGCGCCCTCGTCGCGGCCGGCGC
This sequence comes from Planctomycetota bacterium, assembly GCA_016190145.1. Lineage (GTDB taxonomy): Bacteria > Planctomycetota > MHYJ01 > WSZJ01 > WSZJ01 > WSZJ01. Next base: position 51,949 of record JACPRD010000135.1, read on the forward strand.
GGTCGTGCTGACGTTCACGCTGCCGGATCTCACCGGCGTGATGCCGATCGGCCGCCTCCTGGCGCGCCGCGTGAGGGCGATGAACGATGCGCTCAAGCAGGCCTCGGCCCGCACGGGGGCCCGGCTCGTCGACTTCGCCGCCCACCCCGTCGGCTCGGACCCCCGGCTCTGGACCGAAGACCGCTTCCATGTGAATGCCGAAGGCCACGCCCGGATCGCGGCCGCGCTCGCGCAGGCGCTGGGACTGCCCGGGACCGACGACGCCTGGAGCCGGCCGCTCCCCGGGACCGACGCGCGCGGGCGCCTGAAGCGCTGGTCGGAGACATGCCGGTGGTTCCGCCGGCACCTGCTCCGCCGCGTCTTGTCCGGCAACCCTCCGTCGGACGCGTTCCTTCCCAAGCGCCCCCGGCTCGAGCCCGTGATTCCGCGCGGTTGATTCGAGAGCGCCGGCGGATTTACGATGGGGGTCGGCAGGACACCTGCGACCCGTCCGGGTCGCCCCCGGCCCCTGACGCGATCCGCGCGGGCCGCGGCGCCGAATGACCCTGCCTCGGACCCATCACCCGCAACTCAGGAGGCCGATCATGAGCGCTCCCATTCCCGATCGCATCGAGAAAACGGCGGTGTTGAACGCGCCGCTCGCGCGCGTCTGGCGGGCCATCGCCGACGCGAAGGAATTTGGCCAGTGGTTCGGTGCCGCACTGGAAGGCGCCTTCGTCGAAGGCCAGCGCACCCGGGGCCGGATCACCCACCGCGGATACGAGCACCTGATGCTCGAAGTCACCGTGGAACGCGTGGAGCCGCAGCGGCTCCTCTCGTTCCGGTGGCATCCCTATGCCGTCGACCTGCGGACGGACTATTCCTCCGAGCCCCCCACGCTCGTCGAATTCAGGCTGGAAGAGGCGGGTCGGAACACGACGCTCACGATCGTGGAATCCGGGTTCGACCGGATCCCCGCCGAGCGCCGCGCCGAAGCCTGGCGGCAGAACGACGAGGGCTGGACAGCGCAGATGAAGGCGATCGCGGAGCACGTCGGGCGGCAGGCCGCTTGAAGAGCGGCCGGGCCCGAGTCTAGGATGCCGCCGGAAGTGTGCTCCGGAGCGCCCCCCTGCCGTCCAGGACACGAGGTCAGCCATGACCACGAAATCGATCGCTACGTGGGCAAACTGTTGCGCCGGTTTCGACGTCGACCCTCAGGGCAAGCCGACCGGATCCCAATCCGACGGAGGCCTCGTCGACCTGATCGCCCCGGGAACAGGGCCGGAGGAGTGGGAGGGATTCTGGGCCGCGCTGCGGCGTGGGCCCTTTGTGCTCAGCGCCTATCGGGACGGTTGTCCCATTCCGATGCCGGAAACGGCCGCCTGGAGCCTTGCCGAAACTCAGACCGCTACCATGCGTGTGACCGTGCGCACCGGCACGGTCAGCGCCGACTGCCACTTTTTCGGGGGCGACTTGGAGATGTCCCTCGACCCGCGCGAAGTGTCCAGCGAACAGGCCTTCCAGTCCCTTCTCGCCCTGATGCGGTCGATCGCGAGCGCGATCAGGCTGCCCGTTCTGGCCGCGCCGGAGAATGGCGGCGTGGCGAGGGCGTTCCTGCGCGTACGGCCGAACGGGCAGGCGGAGTCCCTGCAGCCGGGATAGCGCGAGCCCGATGGACCATTGGAAACCTCGAGCTTGCACCGCCCGCGACCACCTGACGCACCGGCCAATTCCGCCTATCGCGGCATCGCGACCGGCGTCACCTCCACCTTCGTCTCCGCCCCGTTGCGCATGACCGTGAAGGTGATCGCCTTCCCCGGACGCGCGGGCAGCACACCCTTCGCGTAGTCGAGAAGGCCCTTCACCTCGACGTCGCCGACCTTCTTGATGAGATCCCCGACCAGCAGACCCGAGGACTTCCCTCCCCCCTTCGGGTGCAGTTGCCCGACCATCAGCCCGTCGATCGAGGCCTTCATGTTCGGCATGACCCCGATGAACGGGATTTCCTCGGGCTTGAGCGAAACGAGCGCGGGGAGCTTCTCGGGCTTGCTGACGACCTTTGCCGCGACGATCTTCACTTCCCTGAGCGGCGGCATCCCGTCCCGCTCCGTAGCCGCTTCGTCCTCGATCTTCGTCAGCACGTCCAGCCCCTCGGTCACCTGGCCGAAGACCGTGTACTGGTTGTCGAGGAACGCCGCCTCCGCGAAGCACAGGAAGAACTGGCTTCCCGCGGAGTTCGGCTCGAACGTGCGAGCCATCGAGAGGGTGCCTTTCACGTGCTTGCGCGCGTTGAACTCGGCGGGCAGGTAGTACCCGGGTCCGCCGCCGCCGGTCCCCTGCGGATCGCCCCCCTGCGCCATGAATCCCTTCACGATCCGGTGGAACTTCACCCCGTCGTAGAACTTCTTGTCGCAGAGCGACAGGAAACTCACGACCGTATTCGGGGCGTCCTGCATGTAGAGTTCGATTTTCAGCGTCCCGAAGTTCGTCTCCATCGAGACGACGGGGTTGTCGGCGGCGAAGAGCGGCGTCGCGAGCAGCAGGACGGCGGCGAGGAGGCGGGGCATCGTGGGCTCCTGAATCGGGGTGAAACGGAGCCCGCGACTCTAACCTGCCTTGCGGAACAGGTCGAGGAAGCGGTCTTCGTAATCCTTGAAGACTCCCAGCCGGTCGAGTTCCTGCTTGAGTTCGAAAGACCTGGCCGGGTCCTGCGCGGCCTGGCGGAAGAGGCGCTCGACGCGGGCACGGTCGGCGTCGGAAGGGCCGGGTTCAGGCTCGTCCGGAGATTCGGGCTCCACGACGTTTTCGCAGTCGTCGGTCCGGACTTCCATGGCGCTCTGGATCTTCGAAACGAGTCCGGTGAGCTGCCGGTCGATGTTCTTCTCGTACCGCACCAGTTCCTCGACGTCGACCTCGATGCCGGAGAGCGCCGAGAAGGATTCCAGGACGGTCCGCGAGGCCTTGGGATAGGGGATCTGGGCGGCCATGGCGGGGATCTCTCCCAGCAGGCCGACGCCGCGCAGGCCGCGCTCGGCGGCCGCGAGCAGGAAGACGCCGTTCAGGCCCGAGATGCGCCCGGACTCGAGCGGCGAAATGTCGTGGCGCTTGAGGGCCGCCAGCCCCTCCGCATCCGTCGCGACTCCGACGACGCGCGACGGACTCGAGGGGAGCATGTCCGTCGCCATCGATGCGAACGTGTACACCTCGCCCACGCCGAGCCGGGCGGCGGTGTCGAGGAGGCGCGCGCAGAAGGCGGCGCCGCGGCCGGGCGGGGGCTGGGATTCGCCGAGGAACAAGGCGACGTCGCGGCCGTCTTTCGGATTTTTCCAAAGGAAGAGGCGTCCTTGTGGCGGCGGGGCCTGGGTGACGAGACCGTCCTTCACATCGACTTCCTGCACGTCGAACAGATCGGAGGCCGGAATCGGCGGCACTTCCCGCATCTGAAGCCGGGACATCAGGTAGAAGCCGGCATTCAGCGCGACGTGGCCCATGCCGGGCCAGACTGCGATGAGAGTGGTGGTCGCTTTCTGGCGGGTCATGTCTGTCATGGCAGTCTTCCTCCTGAAGCGGCCGGGCCCGAAGATCGATCCGGACCGGGTTCGCCGCACCATAGTGCAGATACCGTGCCAGTTCGGAAATTGGAAGAACGGCGCAGGCGATATCGATTCTTCCTGGAAGTGCCCCCCGGAATCGCCCGAGCCTGCCGGCAGATTTCGGAGTCTGAGAAAAAATCGGTCCGGCCCGCTAAGTCGTTTGATGTGTGATGCACCGTCTGCCGGCCACGGCAGCCCCGCCAAAAAGCTACACTGCACTTCCCCCCATGCTCAAAGCCGTTACCTTCGACGCCGGCGAAACCCTCGTCCGCCCCCGCGGCTCCTACGGCGCCGTCTACGAACGCGTCACCGCCACGTTCGGAATGCGCATCCCCGCGCGCATCTTCGACGAGGAAATTCCGCGCGCCTTCCGGGCGCTCGAATGGCCGCTGCGCACGTCTCCGGAAATCGAGCGGCGGCGCTGGGAAGAAGTGACGCGCAAGGTGCACGAGGCCCTTCCCGCGGATCTGCCGTTCAAGGAATGGTTCGAGGCGGTCTACCAGGCGTTCGCCGAGCCCGCGGTGTGGGAGCCCCTTCCCGGCGCCGCCGAAACCCTCAGGGCGCTGCGCGCCATGGGCCTGCGGACCGCGACGATTTCGAACTGGGACGAACGGCTGACCGGCGTGCTCGACGGGCTCGCGCTCGCACCGCTTCTCGACGCCACCTTCATCGCGCCCGACGTCGGCTGGCGCAAGCCCGCGAAGGAAATCTTCCTCGCCGCCTGCCGCGCGCTCGGCGCGTTCCCCGACGAGACGCTTCACGTCGGCGACTCCCCCGCCGAAGACGTCACCGGCGCGCGCGCCGCAGGCCTCCACGCCGTTCTCTTCCGCCCCTCCGACCCCACCGCCCTGCGCCACCTCTCTCACCTGTTGCACAGCGCCCCCCTCGTCATGCACACTGGCGCGCTTCCCCGGGAATAGTCCCGCCTTCCGGCCTGTTCTCAATCCCGCAGGGGATCATCGAGGCCTTCATGAAAAAGCTCTTTGTCGTCCCGCTCGCCCTCTCCGCGGCGCTCGCGATTGCCGACCACAAGGACGGCCAGCCCGCCGAGCCCCAGGTGCTCAAGGGCGAGGTGGTGGCGCTGACGCTGTACCTGACGGAGGAGATGCACGGGGCCGAGGGCGCGACCGAGGCGCTCGCGGCTCTTCGCGGCGGCTCCCCCGCCGGCCTGCTCGCGGCGGACGGGACGGTGACGCTGATCCTGGTCACGTCGCAGGAGGGGGGCGAGGCGCTCAAGTACGTGGCGCACAATGTCGAAATCACGGGGACCATCCACGAACACGGGGGGATGCGCGCGATCGTTCCGAAGTCGGTAGTGGACCTGGGTGCGGTGGAAACGAAGCCCGTGGGCGGGCACGAACACAAGTAGTCGGATCCTGACGTAAGCGAACCTTTGAGGAGGGCAGGGAATGAAGCTGCGTTGCGTGTTGTGCGTGGGGCTGGCGGCGATGCTGGCCGGGCTGGCGCTGATGGCGCGTGCGGAGGACAAGAAGGAGGAGGTGACGATCAAGGGCGAGGTCGTGGACATGGCGTGCTGGCTCGAGGAGGGGAAGATGGGGCCGGACCATGCGAAGTGCGCGAAGGGGTGCGTGAGTGGCGGGACGCCGGCGGGGATCGTGACGGAGGACGGGTCGGTGTATCTCGTGGTGGTTCACGGCAAGGACGGGAAGTCTCCGTTGTCGCACGTGGCGGAGATGGTGGAGGTGAAGGGTCACGTGGTGGAGCGGGGCGGGATCAAGGGGATCGTTGCGACATCGTGCACGAAGGTCGAGGCCAAGGGTGAGGGTTCGGAAGGATCGCACAAGTAGAAGAACGGCAACCGCGATTCGAGGGGCCGGCCGCGAGGCCGGCCTCTTTCGTTTGGCGATCGGTCGACCGGCCGCCGCGTTCGGAGTTCGGAGTTCGGCGCCCGGAGTTTATTGCTGAGAACGGCCTGGGCTTGTTGAATCGGATGCCGGGCGCATGCTGCAACGCCGAACTCAACGCCGAACGCCGAACTCCGAACGCCGAACGCCCGTCGCGCCGTCGATCCCTCGATGACCCCGACCACTCCCGAATCCGCATCCCGCACGTCGGTCCGCTGGGCGGCCTGGTCGCTCTGCGGCGCGGGCGTCGTCGCCGTGGCCTGGCGCGTGGCCGCGCTCTCGAAGGCGTTCGTGTGGGGGGACAGGTCCGGCTGGGCCGATCGGCCGATTGCTGAATTCGTCGCGTGGTGGCTCGTCGGCTGGCTGCTCTACGCCGCGGCGCTCCGGCTCGCCATGCCGCTCGCACCGCGCCTGCGCGCGCTCGGGATGATCCTCCTCGTGGCCGTCGCGGCGCGCGCCGCCTTCTTCGGCACGAACCCCATCCAGGAAGACGACGCCTACCGCTACCTCTGGGACGGCCAGCAGGTGCTCGAAGGCGTCAATCCCTACCGCTACGCGCCCCGCGAAGTCCAGGTCGCCGAGGACCCTTCCCCGGACCTGCAGAAGCTCCAGAAGGTCCTCGAGGATCCGGCCGCGCGCGACAACTTCCGCAAGATCAACAACACTGTCGTCCCGACGGTCTACCCGCCGCTCAACATGGCCGTCTTCGCCGCCTGCCAGAAGGCAGCGCCCTGGAAACTCGACGGCCTGCGCGCCGCGTTCCTGCTCCTCGAGATCGCGACGATCCTCCTCCTCTGGTTCGCCCTGCGCGCCGCCGGCGCGAACCCCCACTGGGCCGCCGTCTACGCCTGGTGCCCCATGGTCATCAAGGAGATGTCCAACTCTCCCCACCACGACGCTCTCGTCGGGGCCATGCTCGCCGCCTTCCTCCTCGCCGCCGTCTGCGAGCGCCCGCGCACCGCCGCCCTCTTCCTCGCCCTCGCCACCGCCGCCAAGCTCTACCCCATCGCCCTCGCCCCCGTCCTCCTCGCCTGGACCTGGCGCCGCGACCGCCGCGCCGCCCTCGCCGCCGCCGCCGTCCTCGCCGCCACCCTCGCCGCCCTCTGGGCCCCCTTCTATGAACCCGGCATCTTCCGCGGCACCGGCACCTTCGCCACGGAATGGTCCTCCAACTCCGGCGCCTTCGACCTCCTCGCCCGCGCCTGCCGCCGCTGGCTCCCCCGCGGCGACCACCCCATGCGATTTCTCGGCGCCCAGGGCCTCCGCGGCGACATCTTCGCCCGCATCGCCGCCGGTGCCGCCGCCGCCGCCTGGATCGCCTGGGTCGCCACCCGCCCCCGCTTCCCTAAACCCGCCATCGCCCGCCTCGGCCGCCCCTGGGACCTCCCCTTCCGCTGCTTCCTCGCCCTCGCCCTCCCGTTCGCCATCGCCCCCGCCCAGCACCCCTGGTACTTCGCCGGCATCCTCCCGTTCGTCGCGCTCTTTCCGTATCGCTCGTGGGTGATGCTCACGGGCCTCCTGGGCCTCTACTATCTGAAGTTCCATTTCCGGTATCACCCGGAGATGGGGGAAGAGGCGGACCGGTTCGCGGAGGTGCGCGCGCTGGAGTACGCGCCGTTCTACGCCGCGCTCATCTGGGAGGGTGTGAAGGGGTGGCTGGCGTGGCGGAGGGTTCGGGATGGCGCGTAGGGACCTGGTGGCGGATCTGCGCGACGTGCGGGTCCGGGTTCGGAAGGAGGCGATCCGGGAGGTAGCGCTGAAGCGTGTCCGGAGCGCGGCGAACGAAGTGGCGCTGCGGCTGCGGGACGATTCGCCGCGCGTACGCGATCTCGCGTGCTGGGCGCTGGGGACGATGGGAACCCGCGCGCACGCCGCGCGGATCGCGCGTCGGCTGCGGGATCCCGACGGGTGGACCCGGTGTCACGCCGCGGAGGCGCTCGGGTGGCTGCGCGCCCGGCGGTTCGCGCCGACGATTGCGAGGCTGCTCGCCGACCACAACTGGCTGGTTCGGGGCCACGCGGTGCTGGCGCTCGGGGACCTGCGGTCGTTGCGCCACGGGCGGCGGATCGCGGAGATGCTCGACGACCCGCATCCCGGTGTGCGGGCGCCGGCCGCGATGGCACTCGCGATGCTGGGCCGCCGGCACCGGCTGCCCGAGATCGTCCGGCTGCTCGATTCGCCGCGGAGCCTGACGGGCGCCGTGACGGCCCTCAATATCCTCAGGGATCATCCGCTCTACCGGAAGTTGCGGTCACGGAGAATACGTGCGGCGCAGGGCGACACGCTCCGGAGTTTGCTGGCCCGTGCCGGCGTGAGGTTCGGCGCGACACGCGCGGGCCGCAGATGGCTCGGCAGGCCGTTCATGAAGTACCGCGCGGTGGCGGGTTACGACATCTACGGGATTCTCTGGGACGTCGCCGCCGACTTCGGGCCGGGCCGCATGGGTTACGTGGTTCGCAAAGGACGATTCGTGATCGCGGACATGGATGAGGCCGTCGCGGAACTCTCGAGGGACGCCTATTCGAGCCGCTCGATGTAGGAGATCCACTTCTTCTCGTACTCGTCCAGCTTCCCGTCCGGAAACACCGCCTTCACCGCGTCGGCCCACGCGGTCCCCTTCACAATTTCCGCGAACAGCTTCCTGAAATCCTTCCGGAAAGCCTCGTTGTCGCCTCGCAGGGCGTAGTAGACGACGGCCCAGGCCTGGGCGTAATGGGCGAGGACGTCGCCCGCTTCCCATTTGTCCCCGTCGCAGCGGAAGAAGTCGCGGAAGGGGACGTGGCGGAGCGCGGTGACGACTTCCTTGATGCGTTCGTAGCGCGTGACGAAGTCGCCGCGCGATTTCACGAGGGTGCCGAGGGTGAGGCGGGAGCCGTCCTCGGAGACGTCGCCCTTGCCGACGAATTCGGCGAGGCCTTCGTTGATCCAGTCGGGGCGCTGGGTGGTGAGGACGTCGAAGAACTGGTGCCAGCCCTCGTGCCAGAAGGTGTCGAGGGTTTCGGTGCCGATGCCGCAGACCCAGCCGCCGCCCTCGCGGTTGTAGAGCTGGATGTACTTGAAGTTGGGGTCGAAGAACCCGAGGGTGCTTTCGTGCGTGTCGTCGTCGCCGGCGGCCTTGGCGAAGTCGAGGAACTCCTGCTGGTTGCCGAGGAAAAAGACGCGGCAGACCTTGCCTTTGGGCCACTGGGCCTCGGTCATGCCGGAGAGCTTCATGTATTCCTTCCGCGTGAGCTCGAGCATGTTGTAGACGTTCACGAGGTCGGCGGAGGGCTTGCAGAGCTGCTCCAGTTTGAACTTCTGAACGCCGTCGGCGGGGTTGATCTTCGCGGCCTCGGCCTCGATTTTGTCCATCCCGGCGGCCGTCACGCCCACGTCCGAGATGACCTGGTAGTGGCCCAGCTTCCCGGTGTACTCCAGCTTCTTCCAGGCGTGCGGCCAGCGTTTCCGGTACGGTCCCTCGATCACCGCCCGCAGCCGCTTCGCGCGGTCGGCATAGTCGGGGTCGATGGGCCCGTCGAGCAGCGCGAGGGCCTCTTCCCAGCGCCCGAACTCATGGAGCAGGTTCGCGTAATGGACTCGGAACCAGCAGTCCTTCTTGAGTTCCACGGCTTTCGCGAACGCCTCGAGCGCCTTCGTGTCCTGCCGCAGGTCCCAGTGGGCGTGGCCCTTGTTGCCCCACCAGACCCACTCGTCGTCGGGCTTCATCGTGCCTTTCGCGGCTTCGAGGACCGCGAGCGCCTCGGCCGGCTTGTCCTGGTCGATGAGGTCGATGGCCTTGTTGCAGGCTTTGATTCCCTGAAGCGGCGGGTCCTCCGCGAGGGCGGCGAGGGAGGAGAGGAGCAGGACTGCCGGGAGGAAGAGGCGGATCATGGGCCGCTGAGAGTGTTGCATGTTGAACGGGGGCGGATCAACCGGCGGGTTCGGCGTTCGGCGTTCGGAGTTCGGCGTTGAAGCTTTGCGATGTCGGAATCCGATAACTCGCTTGACATCCGTTAGTCTTGTGATATCATTTGCTGCGGTTGATGCCTGTGATTCCAACTTGTCGCCGGGCGTCCCCTCCCGCAGCGGTCCCGCCGCCCGGCGCAAAACCGCCACTCACACGAGGGGACCTCCTGCTATGTTGAGGGTATGCCCATGCTCCAGCCCAACCGCAAAACCGTCGCCGACTACATGGCGCTCCCGGAATTCCCCCGCGTCGAACTCATCGACAAGGATCGCCTCGAAAAGCTGGTCAACGGCCCCCCCGACCTCGCCATCGAAGTGCTCTCCCCCCCGCACACCGAGCGGGACCGGATCGAAAAACGCGATCTCTATTTTGAGTCAGGCGTCGCGGAGTACTGGATCGCCGACCCCGAAACACACACGATCGAAGTTCGCCGAAGAGGCGAAAACGACTGGGCGATCCAGGGGGTCTACCCCTGCGCAGAGGAGATTCCCTCGGCCCAGTTGCCGGGCGTCCGCATCCCCGTCGCGGAGATCTTCAGGTAGCCCCGGTTCCGCGCCCGAGGAGGCACGAATCGCGGCCGCCCGAATCACGGAACGAGAAACGAGGAACGGGACGATCGTCCGCTTCTCTAGCGCATCACCCCCCTCGTCTTCACCTCATGCCCCGGGAACACCGCGGCAAGATTAGCCTGCGCCTGCCGCTTCGACAGCACCTCCGCAAGAACGTCGCGATAGTCGATCGTCACGCGCAGATCCCCAGGGTCTTCGAGCTGGCCCTCCTCCATCCCCGGCCAGTCCGTCACGACGCGGCCGCCGTTCACCGCCCCGCCCATCACGTACATCACGCTCGCACGCCCGTGGTCCGTGCCGAACGCCGTGTTTTCGTACGCGCGCCGGCCGAACTCCGTCATCACGACGACCGTCGTGTGCGAGAGGTGGTCGCCCAGGTCCCGGCGGAACGCCGCCAGACCCGAGGCAAGATCCGACTGCAGCCTGTCGAACTGCACCGCCTGCCCGAAATGCGTGTCCCAGCCCCCCAGGTCCACGCACGCCGCCTCGAGCCCCACACCCGCCTTGATCAGCCGCGCGACCGAAAGCAGCGACTCGCCGTACTCCCCTTCCGGATACTTCGCTCCCCCGGCCGGCACGTACGTCTCGCCGCGCATCCTCTCCAGCGTTCCCAGCACCTCCAGGCTCTGCTTCCCCGCCCGCGACAGGTCCGCGTCCGCCTGCCCGTAGAGCCGGTCGAGCGCGGCGGACAGCGCCGCCTGCGACGTCGCGTTCCGCCCGAGGTGGAATTCGTCGAACGACTCCAGCGCCATCGCGACGGGCGCGCCGCGAAGAGACTCCGGCAGCGTCGGCCCGAGCCCGACCGCCATGAGCGGCGTCCGCGCCTCCGCCGGACGCAGCTGCAGGTGCCGCGCCAGCCAGCCGCCCGAAACCCCCGTCTCGAGCGACACGGCCCGCTCCATCAGGTCCTGCGCCTCAAAATGCGACCGCGTCTGGTCGTCGCTTCCCACCGCGTGCACCACCGCCAGCACTTTCTCGTCCCACAGCTCCTTCATCGGCGCGAGCGCCGGGTTCAGCGCGAACTTCCCGTCGAGGTTGATCGTCTTCCCGCCCGGCTGGTCCGGCCGCGCGACGCCGAGCGTCGGGCGCAGCCGGTAGTAGGGTTTCTCGAGGAAGGGCACGACCATGTTCAGCCCGTCGGCGCCGCCGCGGAGGAAAATGCAGACGAGCGTGTCCTTCGCGGGACGGGCGGCGTTCGTGTCGAACACGACGCGAAGGAAGTTTCTGCGGGTCAGGATCATCTCAACACCTCTGAAATCCGGGCGACGCCAGGATCAGGCCGACGGCTTCCTGCTTCTTGTTCCAGTCGGCGAGCGGCGAAGCGGCCAGGTACGCGGCCACCGCTTCCTTTTCCACCGGAAGCCCCTCCCGGCCCATCAGGTGTCGAAGGAAGAACGGCGTGGGATCGCCCGCCGGAGCGCCCATGGCCTTCGCGAGTTCGGCGAGCTTGACCGACGTGCCGCCGATCGATCCCGTGAGGAGGGCGAGGGCGAAGTTCCAGCGCCAGAGAAGGGTTCCGAGCCAGGGCATGGCCTCGTCGGGGTAGCCGTCGGGCGTGGGGTGCTGGAACGGCGCCTGTCCCATCGCGCCGAGGTAGCGGAGCAGTCCCGGGCTCGCATTCGTGTCGGCGCCCACGGCGCGGAGGGCGGAAACGACGAACCGGAAGGGGCGCTTGAGTTTCCGGCCTTTGGACGCCTTGAACTCGTCGCTCTTCAGGAGCGCGCGGAGCACGTCCCTGATGTCCCCGTTGCTTCCGGCGAACGCCTGCGCGACCTTTTCGACGGCCGACTTCGGCGGGTCGTCGCTCACGAACCGCCGGCAGAGCTTCTCCGCGATGTACCGCGCCGTGCTCGCGTGGCCGCAGACGATGTCGAGCACGCGCTCGAGATCCTGCTCCTTCAGCCCGGCGGGAATCCGGTGGCCGAGCACGGTCTTCTCGCCGTCGTCGTGTTCGCCCGGGTGGAATTCGACCTTCGCCTTCATCCACTGCCCCTTGTGCCGGCACCCCCATCCGGTGAGGCAGCGCGCCACCTCCATCACGTCCCTCTGCGTGTATCCCCCGCGCACGCCCAGCGTGTGCAGCTCGAGCAGCTCCCGCGCGTAGTTCTCGTTCGGCTTCTCCTCCGCGCTCGCCTTCTTGTTCTCGCGCCCGTCGAGATAGACCAGCATCGCGGGCGAAAGGGCGGAGGCGCGCACGAGGTCGCGGAAGCGGCCGAGCGCGTGCCTGCGGATCGTCTCGCGGTCGTCAGGGGTCTTGAGCCAGGCGCACTCGGACTTGCCGATGTGAATATTGAAGTGATCGGTCCAGAACTCGACCATCACCTCGAACAGCTGCCGCTTCGAGTACACGGCGCGCAGAACCGTGTAGCGCGTGAGGTCGCGCTCGATCTGCGCCTTCTCGAACTCGTACATGTCGCCCGCGCCGACGCCGATGGAGTCGAATCCGTTCGCGCGCAGGTTGCAGGCGAGGTCGTCGATGCCGTCGGGGTTCAGCTGCTCCTCGATCCAGCCGTCGGCACCGAGCTTCGAGACGCGCTCGAGATCTCCGGGCCAGGGGCCGAAGGCCGCGCGGTTCAGGAGATGGAAGCGGTCGTCGGTTTCCGCGCCGGCGGCGATCTGGAACGCGTCGGGGATCCCGCCGCCTCCGAGCCAGTCGCCGAGTTTCGCGCGGACCTTGTCGCATCCCGCGCCGAGGAGCGCGGCGCCGGCGGCGCCGGCCTTGATGAAGTCGCGGCGGTTCACCGGTGCGATACCTCTTCGGGACCCGCGACCGCGAAGGCGGGCTGGGCCACGGGGATGTGCGGCGCGGGCTCGGGCTGCGGCAGGGGCCGCGCGGCGCGGACGGGAATGAGCGAAAGGGCGGCGGCGCCCAGGCCGGTGACGAGCGCGACGGGATACACGAAGAGCCAGCCGACGAGCGGGAAGACGCATGCGAGCTCGAGGATCACGGCGCCGCGCACCACGGCGCGCCAGGGGCGCTCGCGGTCCACCGGGCTGGGCGTCGCCCGGCCGATGGCGCCCGCGATGCCGCCGAGCCCGGCGAGGGCCGTCAGTCCGCCCGCCAGCCCGATCACGGCCGCGAGGAACTTCGCCGCGGGCGCGGGAGCGCTTCCCAGCCCCGCCGCCAGTGCCAGCACGAATCCCGCGGCCGGCAGGCCGGCGAGGAACGTGAGGAAGGGGTGTTTCGCGACGCGCGCTTCCGCCCTCGAAGCCATCCGGGGGGCGAAGACGCCGAACAGGACGGTGATGCACGGCATGGCGATGAGCACGGCGATGACGAGGAAGACGATGGCGGACACGTCGCCGAGGGTCATGGGAGGTGGCTCCTGGTTTTCGGGGTCTGAGCGGATATACAGGAGCTGAATTGTCTCGGTTTCACGGATCTGGATAGGCCAAGGGAGCGTTTTCGGCGTTCGGCGTTCGGCGTTCGGCGTTCGGAGTTTGAGCGGCGGGACCGGCTAGGGCGGAGGGCGCCGTTTGAGAAGCATCCCGGCCTGGATGAGGACGCCGGCCGCAACAACCGCGGCCGCGAGCACGTAGCCCGAGGGTGTCCAGCCCGTCCGGTGCTGGATCAACCCTCCCGTCATGGGAACCACGAAATTGCTCGCGCCGATCACGGCCTCGTGAATCCCCGCCCTCGCACCGCGCGCTTCGTCCGAATGAACCGAATAGTAGATGCTCGCCGAATAGGACAGCCCGAGGCCGAGTCCCGCGGCGAGCGCGGCGCCGATGGCCACCGGCGTCGGCACTCCGAAACCGATCACGACAAGGGCCGCGGCGCTGGCGGCCTGCCAGAACAGGAGCGCGCCTGGGCGGTAGCGCCACCCGGACCAGCGCCCGAAGATCCAGAAAGCGGCCGTCTGGGCGAGGAACACGGCGGCCAGGACGTTGGAATAGTCCTCGGGCGGGCGTCCGAGCGTCGTCACGAGGTCCTCGTACAGGTAGTTGAGCGTCGCGCCGAGTCCGTACGCCGCGAAGTTGGCGATCCAGGCGGCGCGCAGATAGGCCGCGCGCACGGAGGCCGGCGGACCGTGCTCCTCCACGAGCGGCGCCGCCACCGCCCGATGCCCCGCCGCGCGCGAGGGCACGACCGCGGCGAGCGCCATCGAGAGCGCGCCGCAGGCGACGAGGATGTCCATATGGAAGCGGTCCCAGGCGAGGCCGCAGACGAAGAAACCGAGCGTCTTCCCCATGCTCCAGGAGAGCGAGAACTTGCCGAGATTCTTCTCCAGGTCTCCGGGAGCCGACTCGTCCCCCACCAGCGCCTGCAGCCCCGGCCAGATCAGCGCGTTGGCGATGCCGCCCAGCGGTGCGACCGCATAGATCCACTTCACCGAAGTGGCCCGCCACGCGAGGAAGCAGAATCCGGCGAACATGAGGAAGCCGATCCGGGCAAGCGTGGTGCGCGAGACGCGATCCGAGAGGCGGCCGGCGAGGAGCGAGGTCACGACGTACGCGAGGCCGCCGGGGATGGCCAGCGCCCCGAGCTGGGCCGGGGTCGCGCCGGCCTCGAGGCGCGCCCAGACGGGGATGACGCTCCACGCGACAAAAAGCGACAGGTCCTGTCCGAACGACACGATGTAGTTGCGCGGGGAGAGGCCGGACATGGGGGCGCAGTTTATCCGCAGGGGTCGAAAGTGGGGAGCGAAGGGCCCGCGCGCGGGCGTCCCTGTTCCTGGCCCTGCCCGTCGTGCACCCGGCCTCCGGCCTTACGGCGTGACCGGCACGGGCTCCTTGATCCGCACCGCCTGGATCCCGTCCGCGGTCAGATAGATCTCGATCCGGTTCTGTTCGACCAGCCGGTCGAGCGCGCGCCGCCTGAGGTCCGGGATTTCCGCCAGGCGCTCGCTGCGCCACCGTGTGACGAAGAAGTGCACCCCGACGTATCCGCCCGGCATCGCCGCCTGGGCGCGCCGGATTTCCTCGACGCACGCGGTGAGAATGGTCTCCGCTTCGGCACCGGCCGGCAGGGTGATAGGCTCGCCCGTCGTCGTCACGGCGTGGTGGGCGTCCCACGACTCGCCCGGCGCCCGAGCGAACTGCTCGAGTCCCTCGGCGAGGTTGATGTGATCGAACGCCGCGCGACGGATGCGCGCGGAAAGCCCGGACGAGCCCCAGCTCGCCACGTAAACCTGCTTCCCGAGAGCGCGCACGCCCTCGACCGCGGGCACGAGATCCGCATCGCCCGAGATCAGCACCGCCATGTCGAACGCGTTCACAGCCGCCAGGCGCAGCATGTCCGCCGTCATCGTCGTGTCGACTTCCTTCTCCTGGCTGAACCGGTTCTGCGCGCCGCACTGCGGGCAGGTCGTGGTGCGCATTTTCTGGGGGAAGCGCTGGACGAAGAAACCGGGCTGGAGGGTGAGCATCTCGAGGAAGTTGTCGAGCTTGTCCTGCGAGGGACTGCGCTGGGCGAGATCCGCCTCGACGCCCGTGTAGTAGTAGGCGCCCCAGAGGTGGTCGCCGCCGACCGATTTCACGATCCACTGGGACAACTTCCGGAAATCGATGTCACGACCGGCCGTCTGGTCCTTCCATCCGGCGTAGAAGTTTTTACCGTCGAAGAAGAGTACGACGCGCATCGCTGTTCTCCATATCTTTCGTTTTTTCCGCCTGGTTTCCGGCGGGCCTCAGAATTGAGGACGTGCCGGATGGGCATGGCCGGGGAAATATGACGCGGATCAGGCTGCATATCAAGAGACTTTTGGCTGTTTTCCTGCACCAGACGAGGATTTTCCGCGTCCGGGCAGGCTTTCCGCGGGAGATCCGCTCCCGCCCGCCTCCCTCCGGCACCGGTCTTTCGACCGGCAGGAGGGAGAATATCACATCGCAGCACGGGATTCGGACGGATTCCTCGAAATCCGGACTCCGGGAGTCCGAGAGAGTTCTGGACCGCCCTGCCGCGGGGTACAATCCGCGCCCCGACTCCGCTGGAGGGGCCGGGGATTCACAGGAGACTCCCCCGATGACGCTCCGCCTTCTCGCCGCCGCCGGTCTCCTCTGCGGCGCCCTCGCGGCCGCGCTCGCGCAACCCGGCCCTCCTCCCCGGGTTCCCCCGGTCCCCGTGGCCGACGCCGGCGCCGTCGCCGGCCGCCTTACCTTCTCTGCCGTCCGCCCGAAACAGCCCATCGTCGTCTACCTGGAACGCGAGGACGGCGGCGCCGCCGGCGCCATGCCGGGCCCGCTCACGATCCGGCAGAAGGGCGCACAGTTCACGCCGGCGTTCGCGGTCGCCGTCGCAGGGCAGGAAGTCGTCTTCGAAAACGACGAGGAAAAGGAAATCGACCACAACGTCTACTCGCTCGGCAGCGAAACGATCGACCTCGGCATCTTCCCGCCCAGGAAGTCGCAGAACCACGTCTTCACGAAACCCGGCGAAGTTTCCCTCTACTGCAGCGTCCACAAGCTCATGGACGGCAAACTCTTCGTCGCCCCCACCGCCGCATACGCCGTGGCCGACGACGACGGCGCCTTCTCGATCGCCGGCATCCCCGCCGGAAACTACACGCTGCGGACCTACCAGAAGGCCAAACGCTTCCGCGAAGCCGAGCTGAAGGTCTCGATCCAGTCCGGAAACACCTCCCAGCTGACGGTGGAGATGAAACGATGAAGCGATCCGCGTTCCTTGCCGCGTTGCTCGCGCTCGCTTCCTGCGGCGGCGGCAGCTACGCCCCGCCCGCGGCGGACCGGGCGCAGGTCCTGGTGAAACTCAGGGCCGCGCCGAAGGAAGGCATCCGCGGCCCGAAGGCCGAGGGCACCGACGCCTACTCCGACAGCGGCGGCCCGGAACGGGGCAAGCGCTTCCAGCGCGTCGACTACCGCCACCTGGGCGACATCGCCGTGGTCCTCTCGGGCGCGGGCCTGGGCGAAGGCGGCCCGGCGCCGAAAACCGCTTCGCTCGAACTCTACTCGGACGGCGCTTCGCGCCGCCTGATCCTCATGGGCCCCGGCGGTTCCACCTCGCTGACCATCGTCAACAGGCGCTCCTCCGCCGTCTCGCTCTTCTGCTGCGGCGACACCGGCGACGGGTTCGACGCCCGGCTCGGGCCGGGCGAGCAGGCGGCGGTCACGCTGTCGAAGCCGGGCACGTACGAGATGGTGTGCGACGAGGACGAGACGCTGAAGGCGACGATCCTCGTGGCGCCGACATCCTGGGCCGCGCAGGGCGAATCGGGGGACGAGGTTTTCTTCGACAACCTGCCTCCCGGGGAGTACGAGGTGGCGGTGATCGCGCCGCGGCTCCCCCGCTGGACGCGCAACGTGAGCGCGGTCGCCGGGAAGCGCGAGACGGTCGAGGCCGAGGTGAGCGTGAATTCCATGCGCACGGTGAAATAGCCCGATGAGCCTCCGGTACAAGGCACTGGCCGCGGTGCTCGTGCTGGTCACCGCCGTCACCGGGGGGCTGGTCGTCTACGTCCGCCAGCAGTACGCGGCCGCCGAGGAAGAACGGATCCGGCAGGACCTGGCGAAGGACCGCGACCGCGTGCGCGAGAAGTTCGACTCGGTCCGCGACCGGATCCCGACGGTCCTCCAGCTCTCCATCGTGTCCGGAGAACTCGATCCATTCCTCGCCCGGGAGGCGCAGATCGGAAACAACCTCGATCCGCTCGCGGAAGCCTGGCGCGCCGAGACGGGCTCGGATCTCGCCCTGGCCGCGTACGACACGCTTCAGGCCCGCGAAAAGAAGGCGAACATCTTCCACAGCGACGACGACCTCGCCGTGGTCGGGATGGCGCCGGAGTCGATTCCGGACGAGGTGAAGCGCCGTCTCGCGGCTTCGCCCGGCGTCTTCGGGGCGCTCAAGTCCTGCGCTCTGGACGTCCGCACCGTGCTGGAGGTCGTGCCCGCGCTCGACGGTCTCTACCTGATCGTCGCGATCCCCTTTTTCGAGGACGCGAAAAGGGGCCCCGACCGGTTCCGGCAGCTCGAGCGGCTGCGCGCCCTGCCGGCCCGGACCGCCGCGGAACAGGGGGAGTACGAGAAGCTCGGCGAAGAGCTCTACCCGGTCGGCGTCGCCGCCGTGGCGATCGAGTTGTCCAGCGCGTGGGCGATGAAGAACCGGGTGGAGGCCGAGAATCCGATCCAGCAGGTGCTGTTCGACGCAGGCAGGGTGACGGCGACCACGTTTCGCAGCGAGGGGGCCGCGCGGGACGCCCTCGCGGCGGCGGGAGCGGTGGTCGAGAACCGGACCTTCACGGTATCGCTCTCGGAAAACGGAAAGACCGAGACCTACGTCGGCCTCGCCCAGCACTTCAATGAGGACCTCCCCCACGGCGCCGCCCGGCCGGGGTTTGTCGCCCTCAAGGCGCGCGACCCCGAGCTGGCGCGCCTCGACCGGCTGCTGGCCGGAGTCACGGTGGGCGGCGTGGCCTACGCGGTCCTCGGCGCGGTGGCCGCCTACGGTCTGGCGAGCCTCGTCATCCGGAAACTCGCGGTGCTCCAGACGGCCGCCGAGCGGGTCCGCGCCGGCGACTTCAACGTGTCGGTCGACATCCGCAGTCGCGACGAGATCGGGGCGCTCGGGACGGCGTTCAACAACATGATCAAGGGTCTCCAGGCGCTCGGGCTCTACACCGACACCAGGGTCGCGCGGAACATCCTCGACAACTCGGAGATCATCGGCGGCGCCTCCGCGCGCCACGAGGGCACCGTCCTGTTCACCGATATCAGGAACTTCACCGGCATCACCGAGTCCATGGATGCCGGCACGCTGACGGAACAGCTCAACGAGTACTTCACCGCCCTCGGCGACCACGTGAAGAAGGAAGAAGGCTACGTCGACAAGTTCATCGGCGACGCCGTCATGGCGTTCTGGGGCGAGCCTTTTCTCACGACGAAGGACCACGCGGTCCGCGCGTGCCGCGCCGCCCTTCGCTGTATGCAGGCCACCGCCGACCTCCGCCGCTTCTGGAAAGAACGCGGCCGGCCTCTCTTCTACCAGCGCATCGGGGTCGCGACCGGGGAGGTCGTGGTGGGGAACATCGGAAGCGCCACCAAGAAGAACTTCACGGTGATCGGCGATTCGGTGAACCTGGCGAACCGGCTGGAGGGGGCGAGCAAGATCTACGGCACGGAGATCCTGATCGACGAGCGCACGCGCGAGCTCGCGGGCGCGGCGGTCGTCGTGCGGGAGATCGACGAGATCACGGTGCGCGGGAAGCAGAAGCCGGTGCGTGTGTTCGAGCTTCTCGGGCTTGCGACGGACACGGGCACGCGCGCCCGGCGGATCCTCGACGGCTACGGGCGCGCGCTGGCGAGCTACCGCGCGAACGACCCTGCGGCGGCGATCGCGGCGCTGTCCGAGCTCGCGAAGACGGATCCCGACGACGGGCCTTCGAAGTGGCTCTGGAGCAAGTGCCAGGACGCGCTGGCCGGCCAGGGCCCCGCGGCGCCGACGCCCGTGACCCGCTCTTTCGGCGCGGTCTAGCGAATCCGGATGCGGGAGGTCCGGAATCCCCTTGCCCTTTCCTCCGGTGGCCGCAAGAATCTCTGCCCCATGTCGATTCACGTCCTTAGCGTCTGCGGCTCGAGCTCGAAGGACAGCCGCACGCGCAGGATCCTCGAGATCGCGGCCGCGGGGGCCCGCGCGGCCGGCGCGGAAATCGACTTCCTCGACCTGCGCGAAACCGCGCTTCCCATCATGGATCCGGACAGCGCGACGCAGAAGGCGGACCCGACGGTGAAGCGGGTCCTGGAGACGGCGGCGTGGGCGCAGGGGTTCCTGATCGCGACGCCCGAGTACCACGGAAACCTGTCGGGGGCGCTCAAGAACTGGTTCGACTTCCTGTACCCGGAGCTCGCGGGGAAGGTCGCGGGCGTCGTCGCGAGCACGGGCGGAGGCGGCGGCGAAATGTCCATCGTCTCGGCGAAAAACAGCTTCAACTGGTGCCACGGTTTCACCCTTCCGTTCCACGTCGCGGCCCGGGGGGCGGACTGGGAGGGCGAGACGCTGCGCGACGAGAAGATCGTCGACCGGCTGGGCCGGCTGGGCCGGGACGTCGTGCGGTACACTCAGGCGATCGCGCCGGCCTGGGAGGCGGCGAAGAAAGAGGGGAAAGGCCCGGAGTCGGGATTCGCGGGTTTTCACACGTAGTCGGACAACTCTCGGAGGGGAACGGACATGAGGCGTTTCGGAACAGCGGCGGTGTTGGCGATCGGCGTCGTGCTGGCGGGATGCGGCGGTGACACGAAGGACGAGGACTGCTGCAAGGAAGGCGCGGCCTGCTGCAAGGAGGGCGCCGATTGCTGCAAGGGCAAGGATGGCGCCGCGGCGAAGGAGGTCAGGGCAGTCGCGAAGCTGGACGGCCGGGACGGGGCGGCGGTGAAGGGCACGGCGACGTTCGTGGCGAAAGGCGGAAAGGTATGGCTGACCGTCGAGATCGAGGGCGCCTCGGCCGGGCCGCACGCGTTCCACATTCACGAGAAGGGGGACTGCAGCTCGGCGGATGCGAAGTCCGCGGGGGGGCACTGGAATCCGACGTCGAAGGCGCACGGGAAGTGGGGCGAGGGGGAGTTCCATCTGGGGGACATCGGAAACATCGAGGTAGGTCAGGACGGCAAGGGCAGCCTCAAGGTGGAGACCGACCTGTGGACGGTAGGGACGGGCCAGTCGAACGACGTGGTGGGCAAGTCGGTGATCGTCCACGAGGGGGCGGACGATTTCAAGACGCAGCCGACGGGGAATGCCGGCAAGCGGTTCGGGTGCGGGGTGATTGAGCTGACGAAGTAGGGATTCGGACGGCCACGGCTTCGGCCGTGGCCGTTACATTTGCCGAGGTTACGGTGCAGCGTCGGAGCCATAAGCCATAAGCCATTAGCGGCGCGCTTCGCGCGCCACAAGCAGTCGGAGCGGACTTCAGTGTTCCCGGGCCGCCGGGAGTCCGGGAACACTGAAGTCCGCCGCGCACCAGGTGGCGCGCGCAGCGCGCCGCTTATAGCTTATGGCTTATGGCTTATGGCTGGCATGGAGTTCCCCGGCATTCGCCAAATCGCTACCATGCCCCGATGCACTACGACTTCGGCGTGGCGTGGAACTGGGAGCATGACGAGGACCTCGTCGCGGATCTGGGGCGCGCCTGCGCGGCGCGCGGGATCCGATTCCACTCCGTCACGGAATCCGGGCTGGGAGCAAGCCTGGAGGCCGCGGCGCGCGGGGAGCTGGGCTGGTCCGTGTTGCTCGACCGGGCCTGGGAGTCCGACCCCCGCTTCCAGGAACTGAACACCGTCGCCGCCTCGGAGGGGACGCGGATCCTGAATCCGCCGGACCGGGCGTCGGCGATGGGGAACAAGGCGGCGATCCACGCGGCGCTGGCGGGAGCGGGGGTCAGCGTGCCGCAACAGATCGACTTCATGCCGTCGGAGTGGAATGCGATTCTCTACGAGAGTCACGCGGAGGCCTGGCGGCGGCCGCTCTGGCTCAAGCCGGCCTCGCGCGGCGGCGGTGACGGCGTCGTGCCACTTCCCCGCCTCCCCGACCGCTTTCCTCTCGGCGCGGACTGGCAGGGGGAGCGGTTCATTCTGCAGGAGGGAATACCTCCGATGAGGCTGGCGGGGCGGGCGGCGTATTTCCGGGTCTTCACGGTGCTGGGGCGTGTCTTCCCGCTCTGGTGGGACCCGGCGACGCACCGGTTCGCGCCGCTGTCGGCGGCGGACGAGCGGGAGTACGAGCTGGAGTGTGTCGCGCACCGCGCGCTCGAGGTCGGCCAGGTGTGCGGGATGGACCTGTTTTCCACGGAAATCTCGGTCCCGTCGCCAGGCGTGGCGAGCGTCATCGATCCGGTGAACGACCCCGTGGACCTGCGCCGCCAGTCGCGCACCGCGGACGGGGTGCCCGATGCGATCCTTTCGATGATCGTGGATTCCCTGGCGGAGGGGGTGGGTGGAATAATCCGCACGCACCGGATGTTGGAAAGCTGAGAGGAGAAAAAAGCGCGGTGAACCGGGCGGATCAGCAGATCTTCGAAAAGATCGCATTCGAGCACGTGGACCGTCTCTTCGGGACGGCCCTCAAGCTCACGCGCAACTCCGCGGAGGCGGAAGACCTCGTGCAGGAAACGTTCACGCGCGCCTTTCAGCATTTCGACCAGTTCGAACAGGGCACCAACTTCAAGGCCTGGATCTTCCGGATCCTCGTCAACACGTACATCAACGGATACCGGCGCAAGGAACGCGCGCCGGTGCTCGTGGATTTCACGGAGATGGAGCCCGTCTACGAAGAGGCGGCGCAGGAGACGTCGTTCCTGAACCAGCCGGCGGAGAGTCTGTACGACCTGCTGGACGACGAAGTGAAACAGGCTCTGGAGAGGCTGCCGGAGGAGTACCGGATGGTGCTGCTGCTGGCCTCGGTCGAGGGCTTTTCGTACGAGGAGATCGCGAAGATGGTGGGATGTCCGATCGGGACGGTGATGAGCCGGCTGTTCCGCGCGCGCGCGCTGATGAGGAAGTCGCTCGTCGAATACGCGCGGGAGCGGGGCCTGAGGGAAAAGAAATGAACTGCTCCGAGGCCCGCAAGCTGGTGCATCTTTTCGTGGACGGCGCGCTGGACCCGCGCGCGAACGTGGACGTGCTCGCGCACCTGAACATGTGCGCGGCGTGCTCCGCGCGGTTCGAGGACGCGAAGAAATTCGAGGAGTTCCTGCGGTCGAAGCTCCGACACGACGAGACTCCCGCGGGGGTGCGGATCCGGCTGGAGTCGGGGATCGCGCGGCTCTCGCAGCCCTGGCCGGCGCGGATGGCATGGAGGCTCAAGCGGCACCCGATGGCGGCGATGAGCGGGGTCGCGGCGGTGCTCGCGATTTCGCTCGTGGGCTGGCAGACCTGCGGCGTGCTGTTCACCTGCCCCTACGTGCGCGCGAGCGCGGACCACTACCTGCGCATCGCCGCGGGCGAACTCCCGATGACGGTTCCGGGCTCCGCGGCGACGCTGGCGGGAAGCGTGCCGGTGAGGAAATTCGACGGGCTGGAGCATTCTGGACGCGGCGTCTTCGCGCTGTCCGACAACCTGCGCGACGCCGTCGGGGACGCGTACCGCATGACGCACTGCCCCACCGGGTCGCGGTGCGTGGTCCTGTTCTCCGTGAGCCTGCCCGGCGTCGACATCGGAAACCACGACTGCGTGGAGATGCACGGGCGCAAGTTCACGCGCTGGGAGTACGATGGCTGCCGCCTCGTCTGCTGGAAGGACGAGAAGAACGGCCTCTACTGCATCATGGTGTGCAAGAAACAGGAGATGGAAGACGACGCGCTCCTGAACATCGCTTCTTTGGCGGCCACCGAATGAAAACGACGATCCTGGCCGCGGTCCTGATGGTCGCGGGCTGCGCCGAGCAGGGCGGCACGGGCGCGAGCGGAGCCTGGCGGACGGACTACGCGGGCGCGCTGGCGGAAGCGAAGTCGGCGGGGAAGCCGGTCCTGCTGGACTTCCACGCCGACTGGTGAGGCGGCTGCGTGCAGCTCGCGGGGCAGTTGGCCTCGGCTGATTTTGAGGAGCTGGCGAAGGGATTCGTGCTGGTGAAGGTCGACCTGACGGACCGGTCCGAGAACAATCCCAACCGCCCGATCGCGGCGCAGTATTCGGTGCGCTCGATCCCGGACATCCGGATCCTGTCGGCGGAGGGAAAGGAAATCTCCAACCCGGGTTCGACGAAGTCCGCGGTCATGGAAGCGATGAAGAAGGCGCTCGGCAAGTAGGCCGGGCGCGCCCGGGCGTTTTCGGCGATGCTTGAGGCCATGAAGACCACTCTCGCGCTCGGAATCGGGTTCTTCCTGTCCTCCCTGCTCCCGTGCTCGGCCGAGCTTTCCGCCGCGGCCTCGGCGGTCGACATCACGCCGGATCCGGCCGCGGGCCCCGTCTGGATCGCGGGCTTCGGCCTCGGGCGGCGCGCGACGGGCGTCCACGACCCGATCATGAGCCGCGCCCTCCTGGTTTCCGACGGGAAGACCACCGTCGGCCTGGTCGCGCTCGACCTGGTGGGGCTCATGCGCCCGCACGTCGAGCGGATCCGGAAGGAGGCGGGCGGAGCCGTGGACTTCCTCGTCGTCGCCTCCACGCACAACCACGAGGGCCCGGACACCATGGGTCTCTGGGGGGAATCGCCGTTCGTGTCGGGGATCGACGCGGCGTACGTCGAGCGGCTGGTAGGCGCGGTTTCGGCGCAGGTCGAAACGCTCGCGCAGCATCTCCGGCCCGTGACGCTGCGCGCGGTCCAGCTCCAGGCGCCGACGGCGGATTACGTCGCCGACTCCCGCGACCCCCTCGTGATCGACGACACGCTCTCCGCTCTCCAGCTCGCCGCCGCCGACGGCCGCGCGGTCGCGACCGTCGTCAACTGGGCGAATCATCCCGAGACGCTCTGGAGCCGGAACACCCTGCTCTCCGCGGACTACCCGGGCGCGCTCTGCAGGCGCCTCGAAGAGCGCTTCGGCGGAACCGGTGTTTTCTTTTCGGGAGCCCTCGGCGGAATGATGACTCCCGACCACCGGAAGGACGAGAAGGGCGAAGAGATGCACACTTTCGAAGAGGCCGAAAGGATCGGGCGGGGCATCGCGGACCTCGCCGCCGACGCCCTCGCGAAGGCCCCCGCGGAGCCGGCGCCCGCGCTCTCATTCCGCTCGAAGGACGTCCTCATCGCCTGCACCAACCGCCGCTTCCACCTTGCCATGGGCCTGAAGCTCCTCGCGCGCGGCACTTTCACGAAGTCCGGCGACGCGTTCGGGGGGAAGATCTCGCCGAAGAACGTGCCGTACGTGAAGACCGAGGTCGGCCTCATCGCCCTCGGCCCCGTCTCCCTCGCCCTCGTCCCCGGTGAACTCTTCCCCGAACTCGCGGTCGGCGGCTACGACGGCTCGAAATCTTTCGGGCGGCCGGTGGTGAAGAAGGACAACCCGAACCCGCCGGATCTGTCGAAGGCGCCGAAGGGTCCGTACCTGAGGGATCTGATGGCGTCGCGGGTGGAGATGATCGTGGGGCTGGCGAACGACGAGATCGGGTACATCGTGCCCGAGTACGATTTCCAGGCGAACCTGAAGTCGGCGACGATGGAGCCGCAGCCTGAGGGGGACCACTACGAGGAGACGAACTCGCTGGGGAAGAAGGCGGCGTCGAAGGTGATGGGGGCGCTGGAAGGGCTTCTGAGGGACTGAACTACTAAGTAGAAACGCAGAATGATTCATCCTGAAACGGCTCAGGAGGAGGAGAAGGAGGAGGCGGCGGAGGAGGAGGAACGGCATCGGTCGGGAGGCCTCCTCCTTCTCCTCCTCCTTCTCCTCCTGAGTCGTTCCGCGGGCGCAGGAGGAAGATCGAGCGGCCTCGCCCTCGCGAGAATGATTCGTCCTGCTCCTCGGCCCGAACCCGTTCGTGGCCCCGGGTGATTCTTTCTGCGTTTCTACTTAGCTTCGGAAATCGTCGCGCCGCGCGACGATGTGGCGGCGGTGGACGGTCGCGACTGGCCACGAAAAGGCTTAGCGCGGCACAGCCGCAACCAAACTCGCGCGCATTGAAATGGGACGCCCTATCCCTTTTCACCCCTTTCTATCCGCGACCACGCCGTTCGTATCCTCCTTTATCCCATGGGTGATCTGCGCTGTGCGCCCGGAAAGATTAGAAAGACGATTGAACATCGATACGACAGGCGAGGTCACTGATGAAAAAGGGTGAAAACGGATACGTCCTTGTCCGCAGCCGATTCCCTCGGAAGAACTCGAAAAACTGCTTCGAAAAACAAGTTTGTGATCGATTGTGTACATAGAGGATCCGCAAATCCTCGTCACCGGCCTGCACCGCGCGTCGAGGGACGAGGAAACGGGGGCCGTTTTCGACTGCGCTCGAGGAACGACTGAGGAGGAGAAGGAGGAGGAGGTCGTCCCACCCGCCTGCCGGCCGATGGAGCATCCCGGACCGATTTTCTCTCAAACTCCGAGCAAATTCATACAATCCCCGGCATGAGAACGCTCTGGCTCATGCTGATGTGCGCCGCCCTCGGGCGCGCCGAGGATCCGCCGGCCTACGACATCACGGACATCGTCCAGAAGATCCGGAGCGGGACGCCGGCGGAGTGCGTGGAGGCGGTGGCGAAGCTGCCGCCGGGCAAGGAGGAGCGGGCCGCGGGGCCGATCGCGACGCGGCTCAAGGCCGAGACGGACGGGCAGGTCCGCGCGGCGCTCCGGGACGCGCTCGTCGCGTACAAGCCGGAGGCGATCGCGCGGGCGCTCAAGGGGCCGCTGGAAGGCAAGGACACGACCGACGAATTCCGGACGATGGCGCTCGAGATCCTCGCCGCCTGCAAAATCCCCGCGGCGGTCGACCTCGTGGTGGCGATCGCGTTCAAGTCGGAGATGAAGGCGATGCGCGACGCCGCGCAGAAGCAACTCGTCGACTACGGGGACCTGGCCGTCGCGGACACGGCCGCTTACGTCCGCGCTCCGGACCAGAAGATCGCCAACGAGGCGGTCGCCGTGCTCAAAACGATCGACACCGAGCCCGCGGCGAAGCAACTCGTCCATTTCCTGGTCATCGGCAGCGAGAAGGAGATCCTGCGCATCGTCGGGATCACGAACGCGACGCGCGAGGAGGTCATCAAGGCGCTGATCGAAATGGGAGACGAGGCCGCGCCCGCGCTGCTCGGGGGGCTCGACAGCAACCAGCATCAGCAGTGGTGCTCCTACGTCCTGCAGAAGATCAGCGGCGAGTTCCACACGCAGAAGGACAAGGCGGGGTGGATGGGGTGGTGGAAGCGGCGGCTTGCTGAGAAGGCCGGACGGTAGGGCGGGTTCGGAGTTCGGAGTTCGGAGTTCGGCGTTGGTTCGGAGTTCCCACGCGTCTGTCCGCGCACCGGGCCCGCGATCGCGGCGGTTCCAACGCCGAACGGGTCGGTGGGCTCAGAACTTTGATTCCGCGGTCGATGCCCTCGACTGCACCTCGGCGTCGGCGCTGAACTTCGTTTTGATCGCACCCAGGTCGGCTTTCAGCTTCGCTTCCTTGAAGCCCGGCAGCGCGTCCACGATCAGGAGCGCGGCTTTTTTCCGGGTGAGTTCGGGGTCGTAGCCGGTGCTGAACTTCGGCAGGTCCGTCGCGAGCAGGACTTTCTTGATCGCGACCGTCGAGACCACCGTCCAGACGTGCGATTCACCGAGGGCGCTCATCGCCGCGACGTACGCGGCGTTGGCGGCCTGGAAGTTCTCCCAGTCGGAAATCTCGAGCTTCTTCAACTCCTTGTCGAACTCCTTCCCGAGCGCCTCGAGCGCCGAGGCGATCGCAATCGCGTCCTTCTTCTCGCCCGCCGTCGCGAGCGAGTCCGCGGCGGCCTTCCGCACCTTGAGCGACTTGTCCGAGAGCGCCTTCGCGAGCGCCCCCGACGAGGCCGGGTCCTTGAACACTCCCAGCACACGCGCGGACTGGACCTTCGCGTCCTCGCTCTGGTTCGGGGTCTGGAGGATTTTCGAGAGCGACGGAAGCGCCGCCTTGTCCTTGAGCTCGATCAGCCGGTTCGCGGCCCGCTCGCCCAGCGATCCGCCCGTCTCGATGTCCCCGACCAGCTTCGCCACCTCGTTCCCGCCCGCATCTGCCGCGCGCACCGGGAAATAGAGTGCCTCGTCCGGCCACAGCGGCTCCGCGAAACTCGGCCGGCTCCCGTGCACCGGCTCCGGCCCCTTCGAGCCGCGCTTCATCTGGTGGTGCCGCTTGAAGAACGCCAGCGTGTCGTCGATCACCTCCTGCGGCCACCCGTGCTTCGCGTTCACGTACTCGGTGTACACGAAGTCCGCCTTCTGCTTCTGCAGCACCCCCGCGGCCCCGCGGTCGTCACTGCACCCCACCTGCGGGTCGTCGCTCGAATGGTAGATGTACATCCCCGTCCCCGTCTGGTGCGCCTTCATCGCGTTGCCCCCGCCGCTTCCCGCCGCCGGCGCGAACGCCGCGAACCGGTCCGCGTACGCGGGACCGTAGGACCACGTCCCCATCCCTCCGCGCGAGTGGCCGATCAGATAAACCCGGTTCATGTCGACGTTGAACAGGAGCTCGGCCTCGGCGATGAACGAGGTGAAGTAGTCGTCGGGGTGTCCGGTCCACGGAAGGGGCTCGCAGGTGGGGCAGACGACGATGCAGCCCCATTTCGGGGCCTCGAGCAGGAAATGGCCGACGAAGTCCTTGCCGTTGCCGATGCCGCCGAGGCCGTTCACGGCGCCGTGCAGCCCGACGATGAGCGGGTATGCGCGGTGCGGGTCGTAGTCGTCGGGGACCCAGATCGTGTAGCGGCCCGTGACCTTGCGCGCGTTGTACGTGAGGCGCACGTCCTCCTGTTTTCCCTTAGGCTGCTGGAGCGAGCGGGCGACGCGGTCGAAGTACGACTGGGGAAGAGTCACGCCGAAGGCGGTCTTCCACTCCTCGTATTTCGCCTTGCGCGCGGCGGGATCGAGCCCGGCGTAGTCCTTGGCCTGCGCACGGAGGTCGGAGTTGTGAAGCGGGCTGCCTTTGATGAGCCTGTCGGCGTCGGCGCCGACGATCTTGCGAGCTTCGGCATTCTGGGGATCGTTCACGAGGACCAACAGAGCCTCCTCGCGCGCCTCGACCGCAAACCCGTTGTCCGTGCAGAGTTTCAGGAGGGCGGCGTGGTCGGGTCGCGCGGTGTTGGATTCGCGCCAGTAGCGGACGAGAGGCGGCTCAGGCGTGATTTCGACCTTCGCGACCTGTCCCTTGTCGAATTTCTTCACCCCCCAGGTCATGGCGGTCATGGCGGAGTTGTAGGTGTTGATGACGACTTCGGTGTCGGTGTTGGAGGTGACTTTTCCCTCGATGACGGTGCGGTCCCTGAGGGTGACGGAGTCCGCCCGTGCCGAACCTGCGACGAGTCCGAACAGGAGAATCCCTGCCGCGAACCTCATTTCCCACCTCCGATCGACATCCGCTTTCATCCGCTTTTATCCTTTTCCCAGGCCTTGCCTATCGACGTTTATCAGTCCTTTTTCATGAAAGAGAAAGAGGAGCAACAGCGGATAAAGGCCGGATGAATGGAGGATAGAAAAGGCCTGGGAAAAGGATAAAGGAGGATGAAAGCGGATTGGGTTTTCTCCCCGTCCACCGCCCGCCCGCCTCAATTCAACATTCACCATTCAAAACTGACTTTTCCCTCCTACCCCCCCAGCCCCTTCTCCGCCTCGTCCGCCAGCGCGTTGATCCCCTCGTCGTCGAACCTGTCCCGGATCCCCTGCACCACACCCTTCAGCCTCGCGTCCTTCAGCCCCGGCAGCGCCTTCAGGATCCGCACCGCCGCCGCCTTCCGCGCGGGCTCCGGGTCGATGAACGAACTCCCCGATTTTGCCTGCGTCAGCAGGATCTTCACCACCGCCACGTCCGCCACCGGCTGCCACGTCCGCGCGTCGCCGGCCGCCGAAAGCGCTTCCACGAACGCCGCGTTCAGCGCGTGGAGCTGAGCCCACGCCTCGTCCGGAATCCATTTCTCCGCGATCTTGTCGAACTCCTGCCCCAGCACGAGAAGCGCCGAGGCGATTGCGACCGCGTCCTTCTCCTCCGCGATCCGCGCGAGCGACTCCACGGCCGCGATCCGTACTTTGTACTCGGGGTCGGACTGCGCCTTGAGCGCCGCGGCGACGGCGAGGGGATCCCGGACCGCGCGGAGCGCCCGGGCCGCCTCGATCCGCGCCTCGTCGCACGCGCCTTTCACGTCCGTCGCGATGCGCGCGAGCGGTGCGACCGCGTGCTTGTCCTGCATCGCGATCAGGCGGTCCGCCGCCTTCTCCGCGAGCGTGCCCCCCAGCAGCACCTCGCCCAGCAGGTCGTCCAGCGTCTGCTTTGCCCCCGCCGGCCGCGGCGGAAAATACCGCTCCTCCTCGGGCCAGAGCGGCTCCGCGAAACTCGGCCGCGTCCCGTGAACGACCACCGGGCCGTCCTTCCCCTTCTCCATCCGGTGGTGCCGCTTGAAGTAAACGAACGTGTCCGCGATCACCGCCTGCGGCCATCCGTGCTGCTGGTCCTTCCACTCCGTGTACACGAAGTCGACCTTCGCGTCCCGCAGCTTCTTCGCCGCCGCCCGGTCCGATTCGCAGCTCGCGATGTTGTCGTCGCTCGAATGGTAGATGTACATCCCCGTCCCCTGCGCCGCCGCTTCCAGAAGATCCGAATTCCCCGGCCCCGACGCCGCCGGCGCGAACGCCGCGAACCGCGCCGCGTACTTCGCGCCGAAGTGGTACGTCCCGCGCCCGCCCATCGAGTGGCCGATCACGTACACGCGATTCATGTCGATGTTGTAGAGCAGCATCGCCTCGTCCACGACCGACAGGACGAACGCGTCCCCCTTCGCCGTCCACGGCCGCGGATCCGCCGTCGGCGAGACGATGATCACGTCCCAGCGCTGGGTCTCGGCGTAGGTGAAATGCCGGATGAAGTCGCGCCCGTTGCCGATCCCGCCCAGGCCGTTCCACGTGCCATGAAGCGCCAGCACGAGCGGGTACGAGCGGTGCGGGTCGTAACTTTTCGGCACCCACACCGTGTAGCGCCCGCTCGCCTTCTGCGTGTTGTAGGTGAGCCGGACGTCCTCGGTGACGACGCCGCGGGGAAGCGGGTCGGACCGTGCGGCGCGGTCGAAGTACTGCCGTGGAAGGGTCACGCCGAAGTCCTTCTTCAGGCGCGCGTACGCCGCCCCGCGCGCGGCGGGCTCGAGCGAGGCCCAGTCCTTCGTGGCGGCACGCAGATCGGGATTGTGAAGCGGACTGGACTTCTGCATCGCCTCTACGCCGTCGCCCCACGCCGCGCGCGCCTCGGCGTCGTCGGGCTTCCGCGAGAGGACCTCGGCGGCCTGCTCGCGCGCTTCGACTTCGAACTTGTTCTCCACGCAGAACCGCATGAGCTTCTCGTTGAACTCGCCGGGGTCGTTCATGCGCTGCCAGTAGGTGCGAAGGGGGTCTTCGGGGACGATTTCGACTTTCTCGATGATCTTGCGTTCGAAGGTCTTTACCCCCCACGTCATCTCCTTCATGGTGGAGTTGAAGGTGTTGATGGTGACGTCGGTCTCCGAGGTCGCGGTGATCTTGCCGTCGTGGGTGACACCGGTGACGAGCGTGATGGAGTCCGCGAGGGCTGCGAGAGCGGCGAGGGCAATGGCGCAGGTCGCGAGGAGGGCCGGGCGCATGGGGCCTCCGAGGTGGCGCAGGGAGTCCGGCTACTCTACCCTTCCGGGCGGCCCGGCTCCAGCAGAACGGAGCTTCAGGGAATCGGTGTGATGCGCGCGCCGTCGGCGATGAAGAGGTTTTCGGAGAGAGGGTAATCGGATTCGAAATGCTGTTCGCGCACGATAGGGCGGGCGCGCGCGAGGAGGCGCGGCTCGGCGCGCAGGAAGGTGACGGAATCGCGGTTGGGGAGTCCGACGGCGACGGGCCTTCCAAGGATGGCGAAGATCTTCTCCATGAATTCGGGGACGAGGACGGCGCCGGCCTGGGCGGGAAACCAGTGGCGGAAGCGGACGACGGCGTCGTTCACGACGTCGAGCGGGCGGTCCATGAGGAGGTCGCGGAGGTTGGCGAGGGCCGGAGGCATCGGGTCCGCGCCGGAGGGGAGGCGGCGGCGGATGTCTTCCTCGGAGAGCACGCGCATCTCGGGGCGGCCGATGAGGGAAGCGGGAGCGCCGGGGCGCGGGAGGGCGAGCCACGCGGTCGGGGCCTCGATTTCGCGCTGGACGAGGACCGCCTCGATGCCGTCCGTGACGGCGGCGGACCAGATGTCGGGCCCGGGCGCCAGCCGGGCTTCCGCCACCCACGAAGCCGATTTCAGGATGGGCAGGACTCCCTTGAGCCCCTGCCGCCGGAGAAATGCCGAATCCGGGCGGCGCATCGTGTCCGGCGCCATTTCAGAAATCACTGGAGACTCCCCTTTCCGCCGATCAGGCGAGGAACTTCACGACGGCCACCGCCAGGTACACGGCGCCGAACACCTTGACGGCTCCGGCCATGACCCACGCGACGAGCGCGAGCAGCAGGTCGAGATCGTAGACCTTGCTGAGCGCGACGAGCTCCATGAAGAGCGCCCACCCGAGGATCCCGTACTGGGCGATCGGCTGCATCGAGAGCGGGAGGAGCAGCACTCCAAGCTGGAGAAAATTGGCGAGCCCGGTGATATACCCGAGAGTGACGAGCATGAGCAGGAAGCCGCCGCCGCCCCCGAGGACGCGGGCGACGAGCGTGTAGATCGCCGAGCCGAGCAGGAGGACGAGCAGGCTCGCGACCACCGTCCCGACCGTTCCGGCGGCGGCGGTGAGAGGTTTCTTCCGTTCGGAAATCGAGAATCCATGCGCGCGGCAGAAATCCTCCATGTTTTCGCGCCGGTCATGGAGAACCAGCAGACCCCATCCCGGCTTGTGGGCCCAGGTCGCGTGCGCGACCCCGCGCTGGGCCCCATGACGCCCGGGAGCCGTCCCGGGAGGCATGGAGACCTCGAAGATCCACGAGGAAGCGCCCTCGCGGGTCGCGGTCAGTTCGCCGGCGTAAACGCCCGCCTCTTCCGACTCCTCCAGCCGGGTCCATTCCCCCGCGGGGCCGTTGCCGTGGCTCACGGTGTGGGCGACGCGAAGACCGTCGGAGATGGGCGCGTCGAGCCCGGGCTCGGAGAGACGGATGCGCACGCGAAACGGCATCCCGGCTTCGATTTCGCCGAGGGGCTCTTCGACTTTCCACGCGAACGGCCGTGCTCCCTGCTCCGTGACCCAGCCCGCGGGGAGGACGGCGTCCATGTGCATGACGCGCTCGATTTCCTGCGAATCCCGCAGTTCCTCGGCGCGGCGCCGCGGATCGCCGAGCGCGAACGTCGCGATGGCCAGTGCCGCGAAGGAGACGGCGTAAAAGACGGCGGCCTTGGCGAGGAGGTCCTGGCGGGCGAAGAGCGAGGTGAAGGACTCCATGGTAGAGAGGGGATGGAAGACGGTGCGGAAGGTGAGATTCCAGAAACCGATCTCCGGGTCTACGTCGGGTTCGTGGGTGCGGGGGTGGCGGGAATGAAAGGGCTGGTCGGTGGAGGCGGCGGCGAGGGGCTGTCCGGTGAGGAGGGAGATGCCGCAGCGCGTGCAGACGATGGTTCCG
Organism: Planctomycetota bacterium; assembly: GCA_016190145.1. Taxonomy (GTDB): domain Bacteria; phylum Planctomycetota; class MHYJ01; order WSZJ01; family WSZJ01; genus WSZJ01. Next base: position 84,980 of record JACPRD010000135.1, read on the forward strand.
GGTTCGTAAACGGTACCGCAGCCGGCGCAGGGGGGGGCGGAGCCCGAGCGAGGGGTGGGGTGGGGATCGGCGAAATCGAGGGAGGAGTCGTCGCAGAGTTTTCGGAAGAGTTCTTCGCTGTCGAGGACGGAGTCTGCGGGGGTCGAGGCGAGGGCGAGGGCGGGGACACGCACGGGTTTCCGGCAGGCGGGGCAGTGGCCGCGGGCGCCGGCGCGGGAGTCGGGAGCGGAGATGGTGCGGCCGCAGGGGCAGGAGAATGAGATCATCGAAGGGTCTCCGGTTTGAATTTCTGTAATACAGGCATTTATAAGTGTATGACATAAACTCATCCCGTCAAGTGGGAACTCGAGATTTATTGTAATTCGTTAATGATGCCGCAAGTCAAGCATGAGCAATGACTTGAGACGCTGAATTCCGGCGGTTCTCTAGGGAAGCGCTTCCGATTCCCCGGAATGCAGCTTGATCTCGCCGCGCAAGACACGCGCGTGGTCCTCGAGCTTCCGCTTCGCCGCGTCGAAGGAATCCCGGACGACGGTGGTCACGTCCTCGCCCGCCTTGTGATTGATCACGATGTCGTTGCCGGGGACGCCGAGCGTGATCTTCAGCCGGTACTTCCCTCCCGTCTTGTGGTGCTTGCCCGGCCCCTCCACCACCACGCGGATGCTGACGAGGCGGGGATAGAAATGCTCCAGTTTCGCCGCGCGTTCCCGGATGTGTTCGTCGATTTCGGCGGAGAGCTCGATGTCGCGGTAGGAAATATCGAAGGGGATGGGCATGGTGGCGGCTCCAGGATTCCGAGGTTGTGTTGCAATTGCGGGGCGCAAATCAGGTGCCCCCGGTCGACAGGGGGCGGGTGCCTCCGGGCAATATACGGGAAATTGGGCGCACGGGAGCTTCGGTTCCGTTCCGCCCGAACGCGCCGGATGCAAGCCCTTCGAGATCAAGATGTTAGAAATTCCCCAATCGGACGCAAATTCCCGCAACTCACTTCCCAGCCAGGGGTTCATAATCCGGATCTAAACCATCCTTTTTGTCCCCATGGGGGCCCCATGAAACGCAGCACCGCCTTCACCCTCGCCTCGACCGTCCTGCTCGGAACCGCCGCCGCCCTCCTCGCGCCGCGATCGATCACCGCGGAACCCGGAAAACCCGGCAGGAAAACCCCGGCGCCCGAGGTCAGCGTCAGCGAACAGCTCGACCGCCTCATCGAGCAGGAATGGCAGAAACAGAATCTCCAGCCGAGCGAGATGTCCGACGACGCGGAATTCCTGCGCCGCGTGACGCTCGACATCACCGGTCAGATCCCGACGGCGGAAGCCGCCCGGGCCTTCCTCATGAGCAACGAGTCCGACAAGCGCCGCCGCAAGATCGACGAGCTCCTCGAAAGCCCCCTCTACGCCGAGCACTGGTCCTTCCTCTGGATGCAGCGCCTCCTCGGCGGCACCAAAGTCCTCCAGAACCCCGCCGCGGGCACCACCGCCCGGCAGTGGTTCCGCGAGGCGTTCGCTTCCAATATGCCTTACAAGCAGTTCGTGAACGAAATCGTCGGCGCGGAAGGCGACAGCCAGTCGAACGGCGCCGCAGCCTGGGTCGTCTCGCTTCAGGACTCCGAGGCCGCCGGCATGGCCAGCAGCGCGACGCGCAACTTCCTCGGCATCCAGATCCACTGCGCGCAGTGCCACGATTCCAAGGTCAACGACTGGAAACAGAAGGACTTCTGGGGCGTCGCCGCCTTCTTCGCCCGCACGCGCGTCCGCCGGATCATCGATCCCGAGACGAAGATGCCCACGGGCGTCTTCGAGATCATGGACCTGCCGCGCGGCGAAGTCGCGATTCCGGACACGAATCCCCCGCAGATCATCGAGCCGAAGTACCTCGAGGGAGGCATCCTGTTCCGTCCCGGCGGCAAGCCCCAGGTCAAGGAGTTCAAGCCGAAGAACAACCCGGACCGGAAGTTCCTCGCCGGGCCGGCCGATGGCGTCGAGCGGCGCAAGGAATTCGCGAAGTGGCTGACGGCGGACGAGAACAAGTGGTTCGCGAAGGCCGCGGTGAACTGGTACTGGGGGCATTTCCTCGGCGCGGGATTCGTCGAGCCGGTGGAAGACCTCGATCCGAACAATCCGGCCGCGGTACCCGCCGCGTTCGACGCCCTGGTGAAGGACTTCAGGGACAACGGGTACGACATCAAGCGGACGATCCGCATCATCTGCAACACGCGCGCTTACCAGCTCTCGAGCAAGCCGACCGCCACGAACGCGAAGGACGAGCGCTTCTACTCGCACGGCAAGCTCACGCACCTGACGCCTGACCAGACCTTCTATTCGCTCATGGGCGTGACCGGAATCGAGAACGCGCTGGCGCGCGGCATGGACCGCGACCGGGTCGAGCAGCTCAAGCAGCGGTTCCTCGCGGGGTTCGTGTTCCTCTTCGGCAACGACGAGGGCGAGGCGGGCGACGCGTTCAACGGCACGATCCCGCAGGCGCTCCTTCTCATGAACAACGTCCAGATCCAGAACGGGCTCAAGGTCGCGCCGGCGACCACGCTCGGGAAGATCCTTCAGAAGTACGACAGCACGGAAGGGCGTCTCGACGAGATGTACCTGACCGTGCTGGGCCGCTTCCCCACCGACACCGAGAAGAAGTACTTCGCGAGCGTGATAGCGAAGTACCAGAACTCGAAGCTGATTTACGAGGACATTTACTGGGCGCTCGTGAACTCTGCGGAGTTCCAGTTCAACCATTGAGCCGGGCCGGGCAAGTCCTTTCGGAGTTACGGAGGCCGTTCTCGGCTCGGCTCACCCTGAGCGAGCCCGAAGGGCGAGTCGAAGGGTAACGAGGCACGAGACACGAGGCACGAGGCACGAGGCACGAGGCACCCCACCCACGACAAATCGGGAGCGAACGATGGAACCGCGCAACTGCGACTGCCACGACCAGAAGCCCGACATCCTGCCCGGCCCGATGGACCGGCGCGACTTCTTCAAGCTCGGGATCGGGGGCGCGCTCTCGCTCGCGCTCGCCAGCCGGATGACGTCGTCGCTCTTCGCGGACGAAAAGAACAGGTACGACAAGCCTCCGGTGCAGGTCACGCCGAAGGCGAAGTCGGTGATCCTGCTGTGGATGGACGGCGGGCCGAGCCAGATGGACACGTTCGACCCGAAGTCGGGGGCGAACGGCGGGACGCTGAAGAGGATCAAGACGAAGATCGGAGGGTGCGATTTCACGGAGCCCCTCGGTCCGCTGGCCGACGTCTCGGACCGGCTGGCGGTGATCCGGTCGCTGAACTCGAAGGAAGGCAACCACCAGAGGGCGCGGTACCTGCTGCACACCGGGTATCCTCCGACGGGCACGCTTAAGCACCCGTCGACGGGAGCGATCGTCTCGCTCAAGAAGCAGAACCCGGATCTCGACCTGCCGCATTTCGTCTCGATCAACAACCCGTCCTTCGGCGCCGGCTTCCTGGGCGTCTCCTACGGTCCGTTCGTGGTGCAGGACCCCTCGCGGCCGCCGGACAACGTGGCCTACGCTGCGGGCGTCGACGCGGAGAGGTTCGACCGGCGGATGAAGCTGCTCGAGAAGGCCGACGGGGCGTTCGCGGCATCGCGCGGCGGCGTCATGACGGAGGGGAAGGACGCGATCTACGAGAAGAGCGTCAAGCTGATGCGTTCGCCGATGCTCAAGGCATTCGACATCGCGGACGAGCCGGATTCCGTGAAGAAGGCCTACGGAATCGGCGACGGCGTCGCGGCGCTGAAGGAAGGCAAGAACCCGCAGCGCGCCGCGCAGCAGAGCGACCGGTTCGGCGCGGGCGCGATCATGGCGCGGCGCCTCGTCGAAGTCGGCGTCCCGTTCGTCGAAGTCACGCTGGGCGGTTGGGACACGCACCAGGACAATTTCACGCGCGTCCCCGAGCTCTGCGGCTCGCTCGCGCCCGCCATGGCGGCGCTGATCGCCGACCTCGAGGAGCGCAACCTGCTCGAGTCCACTCTCGTCCTCTGCATGGGCGAGTTCGGCCGTTCCCCGCGCATCAACCCCAACGACGGCCGCGACCACTTCCCCAACTGCTTCTCCGCCGTCATGGCGGGCGGCGGCGTGCGGGGCGGGCAGGTCATCGGCAAGACGGCGGACGACGGCATGTCCGTGGTTGACCGCCCCTGCGGCGTGCCCGACCTCATCGCCACCATCTGCACCGCGATGGGCATCGACCACACGGAGTGGTTCCAGACGCCGGTCGGCAGGCCCATCCAGATCGCGAATAAGGGGACGGTGATTGAGGGGTTGCTCGGGTAACGGCACGTTCGGCGTTCGGCGTTCGGCGTTCGGCGTTGGCAAGTTAGCAGGAATCCAGTCAGGCCTGGTCGCCACGGCCCAGCACCACTTCAACCCCGCAAGTCCGCCGAAACGACGGCCTGCGAAGGCGTGAACTCCGAACTCCGAACTCCGAACGCGCCGGTGCCTATAATGCCCGCATGCCTCGAACGCAACTCGCCATCTTCGCAGCCGTGATCCTCGCGGCCGCGGGACTCGCCTTCCTCGCTTCCCGCTCCCTCGAATCGCAGCGCATTCTGCTCGAGCAGGCGGCGGCGGAGACGGAGCGGAGAAGCGCGCTCGCGGCGGCGGAGGCCTGGGAGCGGAAACTGGACGAGGTCGCGGCCCCCTTCCTCGCTCCCATCCCCGACGCTCCCGGCGTGGCGGGCGTGACGGCGGCGCTGGTCGCGCTGGAAGGGAATCCGGCGGTGGCGGCGGCGTTCGCGTTCGACCGGTCCGGGCGGCTTGCGTGGCCTCCGGCGGGGATGACGGGACCGGTTTTCGTCGAGGCCCCGCCTGCGGACGCGGAGGGGCGCGGGCGGCTCCGGGCGGCGTACCGGCAGGAGTTCGTCGGGAAGGATCCCGGGGGCGCGCTGGCGGTCTACGCGGCCGTCGGCGACGGCGCGTACGGCCGGACGCTCCGCGTCGAGGCCAAAATGCAGGAGGCCGCCCTGGCCGCGAAAGGCCTCGACCGCCCGCGCGCCATCGCGGCGTACGCCGCGGTCCTCGACATGTGGCGCTTCGCCGAGCCTGAAACCCGCATCGTCGCGTGGGCGGAACGCGCGCGGCTGCTGCGGGAGTCGGGGTGGCCGGAGGCGGAGGACGCGCTGCTGCGGTTTGCGGAGACGGCCTGGGGCGGGGATCCGTCGTTCTTCGGGGATGCCGCCGGCGCGGCGCGCGAGCGGGCGCTGGCGGGGCTGGCGGGGGTGGCGCGGCCGGAGGCGGGGACGCGGCGGCGGGAGGCGGAGCTGGGGCGGGCGAAGCGGATTCGGGGGCAGGACGCGGCGCGGGAGATGGCGGCGGGGGTCGTGCCGGCGCTCGCGCACGGTCCCGAGCCGCCGCGATTTGCGGCTCTCGGCGGAGGGCTGCTGGCCGCGTGGCGCACGGGGCGGAACGGGCTGACATTCGGCGCCGTGCTGCGCGTCCCCGCGCTCGCCCTCGCGGGGCCCGGGGCGCTCGTCGCGGGCCGGGACACCTGGGCCGGCGCCCTCTCCCCCGGCGGCGCGTCGGCCGCACTGCGCGGGGCTTCGGGGCTCGCCGCCGCCCTCCCCCCCACCGGCGAGGCCGCCGCGGGGATCCGCCGGCAGCGCCTCCTCTACCTCGCCGGACTCCTCGTCCTGCTCGCGGCGCTTGCCAGCGGGCTGTTCCTTTCGTTCCGCGCGGTGCGGCGCGAGGGGGAGCTGGCGAAGCTGAAGAGCGACTTCGTGGCGAACGTATCGCACGAGCTGAAGACGCCGCTCGCGCTGGTGCGGATGTATGCGGAGACGCTGGCGCTGGGGCGGGTGACGGAGGAGGGGCAGAAAAAGGAATATACGGAAGTGATCCTGCGCGAATCCGAGAGGCTGTCGGCGATGATCGAGCGGATCCTCGACTTCGCGCGGATCGAGAAGGGCGAGCGAGCATACGATCGGCGGCCGGGGGATCTGGCGGCGGCCGCGAGGTCCGCGGCGGAGGCGTTCGCGAAGCAGTCGGGCGTGCCGGTGGCGATCGACGCGCCGCGACCGGTGCTGACGGCGTTCGACGCGGACGGCGTCGCGCTGGCCGTCCGCAACCTTCTGGAAAACGCGGCCAAGTACAGCAACGGCACTCCGGGCATCGAACTCGCGGCGCGGATCGCCGGCGGGCACGCGGTGCTTGCGGTCGCCGACCGCGGGATCGGCATCCGGCCGGACGAGCGCGCGCGGATTTTCGAGCGGTTCTACCGGTCCGCCGACTCGCGGGCGCGCAAGGTCAAGGGGACGGGGCTCGGGCTGGCGCTGGTGGCGCACGTGATGGAAGGGCACGGCGGGCGGGCGCGGTGCGAAGCGCGCGATGGCGGCGGGACCGTGTTCGTGCTGGAATTTCCGGTCACGCGCGGGCGAGGAGACAGGAGACTGGAGACAGGAGACAGGAGTCAGGGGTGAGGAAGGGGCTCTTTTGAAGGGGGTGCGGGCGCGCCACTGGCGCGCCCGCCGGTGAGAAACGAAAAACCATGCCAAGCACGATCCTGGTCGTCGAAGACGAGGCCGACCTGCTCCGCGGGTTGAGGGACAACCTCGCGTACGAGGGATACCGGGTCCTGACGGCGGGGGACGGGGAAAAGGGGCTTGCGCTCGCGATCAAGGAGCGGCCGGACCTGGTCATCCTCGACTGGATGATGCCGGGGATGGACGGGCTCACCGTCTGCCGCGAGTTGCGGGCGAGAGGCCACATGGTCCCCGTCGTGTTCCTGACCGCGCGGGGACAGGAAGTCGACCGCGTTCTCGGGCTCGAAATGGGCGCCGACGACTACATCACGAAACCCTTCTCAATCCGGGAACTGGCCGCGCGCCTCAAGGCGATCCTGCGGCGCGCCGCAGGCATGGCCGCGCGCCCTGAGAAGTTCACCATCGGCGACCTCGAGGTCGACGCTTCCTCGTTCAAGGCCCGCCGCGGAAAAAAATCGATCGATCTGGGCCGGTACGAGGCGGAGCTCCTCCGCGTGCTGGCGCAGCGCAAGGGCCAGGTCGTCTCGCGCAGCGACATCCTGAACGAGGTGTGGGGAGTCGACGCCTATCCGACCGACCGCACGGTGGACAACTACATCGTGAAGCTCCGCCAGAAGATCGAGCGCGACCCCAAAAAGCCGCGCATGCTCCTGACCGTGCACGGGGCGGGGTACAAACTCGTGGATCCGTGAAAAAGTGCGCCGCCGGATGCCCGACAAATTCACAATTCAAAATTCACAATCCAAAATTGCCTTTGCACCCCCCCGGAACAGATTCCCTTCATGATGACAACTCTCTACATTTCTAAGCCCCTCCGTGACACTCCCTCCGGCCCTTCGTCGTAGAGTTCCCGCGTCGGGGGGAAGTGAACCTCACCCACACGGAGACGCGACATGAAAACGACGCTGAGCCTGATCCTGGCGGCCCTCGCCGCCGCCATTCCCGCATGGGCCGAAGAAAGCGCCGGCGAGGCCTACGCCCGCGCGGTGACGAAGGAGAACGCGGAGCGCGATCCGGAGGGCGCGATGGCCATCTACCGGAACATTCTCAAGCAGTGGCGGGCCGAGGAGGAGGTCGCGGCGAAGGCCCAGTTCCGGATCGGCGAATGCCTCGAGAAAACGGGCGATCTCCAGGGCGCGCGGACGGCGTACGACGCGGTGCTGCGCGACTTCCCCAACCAGGTCGCCGTGGTCGAGAAGGCCCGCGAGCGCCTCGACGCGCTCGGCCAGCAGGGCGTGACCCAGAAAACGCCGGCCGAGATCCTCGATGCGAAACTCGCGACGACGAAGATCGACATCGATTTCACGGACTCGACGCTGTACGACGTCGTCGACTTCATCCAGGAGTTCGCGAAAATCAACAGCGTCGTCGACGGCGCCGCGGCGGAGGTCGCCGAGGCGAAACGCTCGGTCGCCCTCAAGGACCTCACGCTCGAAAACGTCGTCAAGCTGCTGGCCTCGACCGCGAATCTCGAAACCGTCAACCACAACGGCATCCTCGTATGGACCACGATCGAGCGCGCCCAGCTGCTCAAAGCCCGCCCGCCCATCGACATCGCCGCGAGCGCGCCTCAGGAAGACCAGAAGGTCATGCGCGCGGTGCAGTCGATCCGGATCTCCCTTAACTTCACGGACACGCCCTTCACGGAAGTCTGCAGCTTCATCCGCGAGGTGACGCAGCTGAACGTCGTCATGGTGCAGGGCTGTCCGGACCCGGCGCTGACGTTCCGTGTCTCCGAGGCGGAGCTGACCGATGCGCTGGACATGATCGGGTTCCTGACGGACATGAAGTTCGAGATTCACGAAGGCGTGCTCGTGGTGTCGCCCCTCAAGTGAAGTCTCCGGGGGGGGAGACCGGAGGAGCTGTGAAGACGGGGATCGGAGCGCGGTCGGAGCGGGAGCGGCTCCGGGCGGAGGCGGAACTGAAGTCGACGGTCTTCTGGCTGACGCGGAGCCCGTGGTGGGCGATGGCGGCGGCGCTTCACCTGCTGCTCGCGGTCGTGCTCATGAACATCGTGCACCTCGTGCGGCGGCCGGCAGGATCGGCGATGTTCCGCGTGGCGTTCCGGCCGCCGGCGGGTTTGGTTCCCGATTCCGGCGCGCGGCAGGGCGACCAGGACCGCGGCGTGAACGGCCATGACAACGAGGAGGCGGCGCCGGCGGGTCCGGAGAATCCGGCCGATCGGGATCCGCGGGGTGCTGTTCCCCTGCTTCCTCCCACGGTCCCGATCGCTCCCGGCCTGGCGGGCGCGGGGGGCCTCCGCGCGCCCGGGCTCGGGCTCTCGGGGCAGAACGGGCTGGGCGGCCTCTACGCCGGTCGTGGCGGCGCGGGGCGCGGCGAGGCGCTGCTGAAGAACGGCGGCGACGAATCCACCGAGAAGGCGGTGAACCTCGGCCTTGACTGGCTCGCGCGGCACCAGGCGGCCGACGGCTCATGGGGCGCAACCCCCGCTTCCCCCTGCACCGTCTGCTCTGAAGTCCCTGCGGGCAATCCGGTGGCCTGCACCGGTCTCGCGCTGCTCGCGTTCGCCGGCGCGGGATACACGCATTTCGACGAGACCGACACCGCCTGGACGGAGTGCGTCCGGCGCGGCGTGAAGTACCTCGTGAAACGCCAGCGGAAGGACGGCCTGATCGACGAACCCGGAGATTGGCACCGCGGGATGTACTCGCACGGCATCGCTTCGTTCGCGCTCGCCGAGATCTTCGCGATGACGCAGGACCCGCTGCTGCGAAGCGTCGTGACGGCGGCCGTCCGGGCTTCCGGCGAGTCCCAGCAGACGACGGGCGGCTGGGACTACGGGGGCAACCCGACAGGCCGGAGCGATTCGTCGATCACCTCGTGGCACGTCCAGGCGCTCAGATCCGCGCGGCTAGGGAGCATCCCCGTGGAGAAGACCTCGTGGGACCTGGCGATCCGTTTCTACGAAGCCGCCCTCGACCGCTCGAAGCCTTCGATCCGCTACGACGTCTACCCGCAGAGTGCCGGCGGAAACGGAACACTGGCCGTGAGCGCGGGTGGCCTGCTGGCGCGCCACTACCTGGGCGTGAAGGACGAGCCGGAGCTGAATCGCAGGCTGGCGGAGCGGATTCTCCTGGAAAAACCGGTCTACTGCATCCAGCCCGGCAACGACTCGATCGGCGGGAAGGAGGGATCGCACTACTACACATACTACGCGACGCTGTTCATGCTGACCCTGGGCGGCGAGGCGTGGCCGAAGTGGAACCGGTTGATGAAAGCGGCGCTGATCGCGGCGCAGGAAGGCCAGGGCTGCCGCGCGGGTTCGTGGCCCGTGGGAGAAACGGACGCGCGCATGGCGGGGCGCGTGTACTCCACGGCGCTCGCCGTGCTCGACCTCGAGGTCTACTACCGATACCTGCCGACGACCGCCGAGGACGGGGACCTCGTGTCGCTCGTGGAGCGCCCCGGAATGACCCGCGAGCAGCTTCTCCGTGCGCTCGAGGACGACGACGCCGAAGAGCGGTTCCGGGCGGCGCGCACCCTGATGCGGAAGCTGGATCGCGAGGCGGCCGGCGCGGTGGTCGCGGCGGCGAAACGGGACGCGGAGGGGCGGGGCCCCATCATGATCTCGTGGCTCGGAGGCTTGCCCGAGGACGACGCCCTGGTCGAAATGCTCGCGGGCCTCATCGAACATCCGGTCGAGGAATTCCGCCGCGCGGCCTGCGACGCCCTTCAGCGCACGACGGGCGCGCACCTCACGACGCCCGCCCAGTGGAGTTCGTGGATGCTGAACCGGAAGAACCGCCGCGCGGCGCAGGCCGGGGGGAAATAGGGGCGCTTCATGAAGAGAACCGTGCGGGAGAGGGTGGAATCGGAGCGGCGCCGCGAGGACGGCGAGCGCGGGAACCCGGCGGTCTGGCTGACCCGGAGCCCGGCCTGGGCGATCGCGGCGGCGCTGCACATGGTCGCCGCGGTGATCCTCATGAACGTCGTCCATTTCGTGCGCCGGCCGGTCGCCGCCGGCTTTTTCCGCGTGTCGTTCCACGCCCCCGCCGGGCCGGCCGAGCTGCCCGGCGGAGCGCGTCAGGGCGACCAGGACAACGGCGTCAACGGGCGGGACAACGAGGATGCGCCGCCGGCGGGTCCGGTGGATCCCGCCGACGCCGTGCCGCGCGGTGCCCGGACGGATCTTCCCGACGCCCCGCGGATCGCCCCTTCCCTGCCCGGCTCGAGGATCGCGAAACTCCCCGGCCTCGGCGTCTCGGGGAAGAACGGTCTCGGCGGCCTCTACGCCGGTCGCGGCGGCGCGGGCCGCGGCGACGCGCTGCGGCGGCACGGCGGCGATGCGGAGTCGGAGCGGGCGGTAGCGGAGGGGCTCGCGTGGCTCGCCGCCCACCAGGAGGAGGACGGAAGCTGGCGTCCCGTGCGCGTCGCGAGGCACTGCCCCGAGGGCGACCTTTGCACCGCCACGCGCGGCGACGACTTCTACGGCACGGGCTCGGCGACCGGTCTGGCCCTGCTCGCCTTCCTCGGCGCGGGGCACGCGCAGTTCGAAACGGGCGAAACGCCGTGTTACGCGGCGACCGTGCGAAAGGCCCTCGAGTACCTCGCCTCCATCCAGGACAAGGCCGGCGGCCTCGACCCCTCCGGCGGGCGCAACATGTACATCCACGGAATCTGCGCCTTCGCGCTGACCGAAGCCTGGGCCCTCACGCAGGACCCCGACCTCCGCAGGCCCGCCGAACTCGCCGTGGGATTCATCGTCGAAGCCCAGCAGTCGCCCGGCGGCTGGAACTACATGCCCGACCCGGGCCTCCGCGGCGACACCTCCATCACCTCCTGGCAGGTCATGGCCCTCCGCTCCGCCCGCGCGGGAGCGCTTCCCGTGCCGGAATCCGCCTGGAAGCGGGCGCGCGCGTACATGGAAGCGGCGACGAACCGCAACACGGGGAACATCGCCTACGGCGTGTCGGGCCAGCCCGGCGCGACCTTCGCCCAGCCCGGCTGCAACATGATGACCGCCGCCGGAATGGTGACGCGCCTCTACCTCGGGTTCCAGGACGACCACGTCCTCCTCGGAAAGTTCACCGAGGACTTCGCCCGCGTCCCGCCCCGCTTCGACGCCGAGCAGGGCTCCTGCCCGAACTGGGGCCGCTGCAAGGACAGCGCCGACGACGCGAAGCACTGGTCGCTCTACTACACGTACTACGCGACGCTCGCGGCGTTTCATCACGGGGGCGAGGTCTGGCAGAAGTGGAACGCGGCGATGCGACGGTGCACGCTGGAGACGCAGAATCGCCAGGGGCACCGCAAGGGCAGCTGGGAGCCCGTCACCTGGGACTGCGCGTACGGGGGCGCGGTCTATGCGACGGCCTTCAACGTGATGAACCTCGAGATTTACTACCGCTACCTCCCCTGCTACCAGGACGGCGCCGAGGCCGGCCTGTCCCCGATGCTGGACGACGCCGCCTGGGCGCGCGCCGACGCCGCCCGGCCGTCCTTCCGCCGTGTGGCGGGAAACGGCGCGTTCGTTCCGGGGGGGACGGCGCTGACGGACGCGGACGTCGACAAGGCGATCGCGGATCTGAAGAGTCCCGACATGCTGACGAGGCGAAATGCGGCACGGTCCCTCTCGGCGGTCCGCGACGACAAGGTGGTCGCGGCGCTGATCGAGGCGGCGCGCGCGGAAAAAACGAGCCTGCGTCAACTCCTCATGGAGCAGCTCGCCGGGTGCGGAGACGGCGGCGACATCCTCGACTTTTTCATTTCGGAGCTCAGCCACGAGAAGCCGGAGGTCCGCAAATCCGCGCTCGCGGCGCTGCGGAAACTCACCGGCCAGTGGATGGGCGAAGACCCGGCGGCGTGGAAGAAGTGGAAAGAGAAGCGGTAGAACGCGAGTTCGCCGGAGCGAGAGAAGTTCCCGTGAGCGCGGGTGCAGTATCCGTTTTCACCCGTTTTCATCCGCGACCCTGCCGTTCCCATCCCTTTTTATCCTTCGCAGCGGCGATCACGAGATCCGGATCGCGGCCGACTCCAGGATCACAACCCGACCGCTTTCCTCACCTCCGCCAGCGTCTCCCTCGCGACCCTCCGCGCCCGCTCCGCCCCCTTCGAAAGCGCCGACGCCACGTCCGCGTCCGTGAGCGCCGCGCGCCGCTTCCGCGCCTCCGCGAAATGCTCGAGCAGAAGGTCGGCAAGCCGCTTCTTGACGTCGCCGTACCCCGTCCCGCCCTTCCGGTACTTCTCCGCCATCGCGTCGCGCTCCGCCGGCGCCGCGAACAGCCTGAACAGCGCGAACAGGTTGCACGTCTCCGGATCCTTCGGGTCCGCCACGCCTTTCGAGTCCGTCTTGATCGACATGATCTTTTTGCGGATCGCCTTCTCGTCCTCGAACGGCTCGATCGTGTTCCCGTAGGATTTCGACATCTTCTGCCCGTCGACGCCCGGCACGGCCGAAACCTCCGGCAGGATCCGTTCCTCGGGAAGCGGAAACACGTTCCCGAACGTGTTGTTGAACTTGATCGCGATGTCGCGCGCGACTTCGACGTGCTGTTTCTGGTCGGCGCCGACCGGCACCGTCGTCGACTTCACGATGAGGATGTCCGCGGCCATCAGGACCGGGTAGGCGAACAGGCCGTGATCCGCCGGAAGCCCCTTCGCCACCTTGTCCTTGTACGACACGCACCGCTCGAGCAGCCCCATCGGGGTGATCGTGGTGAGGATCCAGGAGAGCTCGCAGACTTCGGGGAGATCGCTCTGCCGGTAGAAGGCGCAGCGGTCGGGGTCGAGGCCGAGCGCGAGGTAGTCGCGCGCGAGCCCGTCGGTGTAGGCGGCCAGCGTCTTCGGGTCGCGGATCGAGGTCATCGCGTGGTAGTTCGCGATGAAAATGTAGGCATCCGAGCTGCGGGACAGCTCGATGTTCTGGCGCATCGCGCCGAAGTAGTTGCCGATGTGGGGCCGCCCCGAGGGCTGGACTCCCGACAGGATCCTCATGGGCCTTTGATCGCCCGGCGCCGCGCCGGGGTTCACTGAACCGTCTCGACGATGCCGATGTCCGTGGTCTCCTTCTCCACGATCTTCACCACCACCGGCTTGTATCCGGTTCCCTCGTTGCCGATGTAGAGCGTCCATTTTCCAGGCGGGAGGCGGTCGATCTGGAAGCGTCCGTCGGCATTCGAGCGGACGACGTGCGAAAGCCGGTCGAGCGGCGATTCGGTCTTTCCCGGAATCGGCATCCAGACGCGCGCCGCGATCGGCTTCGCGTTCGCCCGCGCCTCGCCGCGCACGCTTCCCCCCTGCCCGGCCTTGACCTGGATTTTCGTGTCGCCGTCCATCGTGAATTCCTGCGTGGCGGCGCCTTTGGCGGTGAGAACGAGGATGGTGAAGTCGCCGCCGTGGAGCGCGCCGGAGACGGTGGCGCCGGAGGCGGGGACTTCGCTCCAGGCGACCTTGCCGTTCGGATGAATCACGGCGAAGTTCGAGTTGGCGGCCGGCTTGCCGTCGATCTCCGTCACCGAGACCGTGAGGACTCCGGCTTCGCGCACCGACGAGCAGCCGGCCGCGGCGACCGCGAGAACGAGTACGGTGATGTGGCGCATGGGCCGGGATTCTCCGTGAGGGGTGCGGTCGGCGCAATGGATTCAGCGCGCGGGTTCGGCGTCGGGCGTTCGGCGTTGTCGGCCTCCAACGCCGAACGCCGAACTCCGAACGCCGAACCCCGACCGTGGGACAGCCCGGAGAATCGAATTACCAGGTCTCTCCGGCCTCGGTCTTCTTGTAGTGAGTCTTGAATTTCTCGAAGTCGGCGGTCTTCAGGTACTTGCCCGGCAACTGGGTTTCGAGGTACGCGAAATACGAATCGGCGGCGATCGGCTTTCCGGACTCCGTGATCAGCTCGCCGCGCATGTCGAACGGCTTGAACACGTACTCCGGCAGCCCGCGCCGGCGGTAGAACTTGTTGGACGGCAGGTAGATGATCTCGTCCGCGCCGACGCTCTCCACCTTGTCGCCGGTCGCGAGGATCTCGTTGATCACCTTCCGCGCGTCCGGCGGCGACATCTTCGGATTGCGCGCCTGCACGATCCCCATGTTCACGTGCTCGAGAATCTGCCGCACTTCCTCGATGTACTCGCCCTGCGCGACGCCGTTCGTCTTGTCCTTGAATCCGAACTCGACCGTCGTGGTCCCGCCGTGCTCGTTCCCGAACATCTCGAGCCCGCGCGGATACCACTGGTTGATCACCTTCTGGATCTCCGGGAACGACCACCGCCCCTTGCCCCCCGCCGCGTCCGTCGCGTACTCGCGCAGGAACCGCTTCCCCGTCCCGAGGTGGAATCCCTCCTCGGAGAACATCGGGGGCATCGAGCGCGCCATCGGCGCGTAGCTGAAGACTTTCTGCATGTCGAGCTGGTATTTGCCGACGAGGTCGATGAGGGCGCCGAACACGATGTTGTCGATGAAATGCGTGAATTCGATGTTGAAGGCGTCGAGCACGTGCTCGCCGGTTTTCATGGCGAGCAGTTCGTCCATCGTCTCGGCGGCGACGTCGCCCATGCCCAGCTTCTTCCACGTCGAGTCGTGGTCGAGAACCCAGAACATCTGGTACGCGTGGCGCAGTTCCTCCGCCATGATGCGCATGACGCAGTACTTGGCCTCGTCGCCCGTCGCCTGCTCGAGCGAGATGCGGTGCTGCTGCACGGAGCCGAACTCGGTCGAGCACTGGGCCTTGATGATGTCCTTGGCGCTGAAGAACATGTTGCCGGCCATCTCCCCGGCCTTCTCGAACTTCGGCCGCCCGGCGAATTTCCCGTACTCGATGAGGTCGCTTTTGATCTTGCCGATCTTCGCGTAGAGCGCGAACTGCGGCTGGCCCTGGAAATACGTGGACCAGTTCTTCTCGAGGAGCTCCATCTCGGGGAAGTTCTTCTTTCCCCAGTCGACGATGGCGGAATGGAAGCGGGGCTTGAGGACGTCGGTGGTGAAGGCGGCCATGGGTGGCGGCTCCGATAGGATTCGGACGGTGGGTGTCCGCAATTGTGAAGGGGACGGGGGGTGGGATTCAACGGAAATCCGTCGAAGTTGAGACTTAGTCTCAGCTTCGGACCCCTTCCTGCCCAGGATGGCTCAGCCGCGCAGCGGCCCCTTGCCCTTGCCCTTGACCTTGACCTTGCCCTTGCCCTCCGTGTCTGCATTCCGACTTCATGACCCGGGCAATAGCAGGGCAAGGTCAAGGGCAAGGTCAAGGGTAAGGGGCGCGGCTTCGCCGCGCATTCTGCCGCCCCCACACTTGCCTGTACCCCGTCTTCTCCGTAATCTCAGACGAAATGCAGATCGCCGACATCCTGAACAAGGCCCGCTCCGGCCACCGCCTCACCCCCGACGACGCCCTCGCCCTCTACCAGGAAGGCGAGTTCATCCACCTCGGCGCCGCCGCCCACGCCGTCCGCTGCACGAAAAACGATCCCGCCGTCGCCACCTACCTCGTCGACCGCAACATCAATTACTCGAACGTCTGCATCACCGACTGCCTCTTCTGCGCCTTCTACCGCCCCCCCGGCCACGAAGAAGCCTACGTCCTCTCGCGCGGGGAATTCGCCCGCAAGATCGACGAACTGCGCGCCATCGGCGGCACGCGCATCCTCCTCCAGGGCGGCCACCACCCCGGCCTGAAACTGGAGTGGTACGAAGACCTCCTCCGCTGGCTCCGCGCGACGTACCCCGACGTCGAAGCCAACGCCTTCTCCCCCAGCGAAGTCACCCACATCGCCGAACTCGAAAACCTCCCGCTCGACACCGTCCTCGCCCGCCTCGCCGACGCCGGCCTCGCCGGCCTCCCCGGCGGCGGCGCCGAAATCCTCGACGACGAAGTCCGCGAAGAAATCTCGCCGAAGAAACTGAAAACCGAAGGCTGGCTCAACGCCATGCGCCTCGCCCACCGCCGCGGCCTCGCCACCACCGCCTCGATGGTCATCGGCTTCGGCGAATCCTTCGAACACCGCGTCAACCACCTCCGCCGCCTCCGAGACCTTCAGGACGAATCCCTCGCCGCCTGCGGCAACGCCTTCACCGCCTTCATCCCCTGGACCGCCATGCTCGACACCGTCCCCATGTCCGGCCTCGTCCGCCGCAAAGGCCTCCGCCCCGCCGGCGCCCAGGACTACCTCCGCAACCTCGCCATCGCACGCCTCTTCCTCGATAACTTCCCTCACGTCGCCGCCTCCTGGCCCACCCAGGGCGTCGCCATCGCCCAGGTCGCCCTCCACGCCGGCGCGGACGACTATGGGTCGACCATGATGGAAGAGAACGTGGTGAGCCAGGCGAGCCCGGCCACCATGAGTTCCATCCTGGTCGAGGAAATGCAGATCCAGATCCGGGAAGCGGGGTTCGTGCCGGCGCAACGGGACACGCGGTACCGGATTCTCCGGCGGGACGAGGCGGCGACGGCGGTCTGAAGAGGAAGTCCGCATGGAATCGTCAGGCCCGAACGCATGGCTTCGCGCGTGGCGGCACGTGCGCGCGCCGCTGCTCGGCTTGCTGCTTGGATGGGGCGTCGTGAAAGGCGTGGACCGCCTGCGGATCGCGCGGCTGTCTCCGCAGGAGCGCAGCCAGCTCGCCCATGAACACTGCGTCCGCGCGCAGGCGATCTGCGACGAGGAATGCCTGACCCGCAACGTCGGGCCCATTATTCTCCCGGAAGATGTCATCGAGGAGATGATCGACGAGTACTCCCGAGCGCTCGAAATCGACTCCGGACATCTGGAAGCGCTCCACAGCCGGGCCTACTGGCGCGAATTCATCGGCGATCCGGCGGGGGCCCTCGACGACTACGACGACCTGCTCCGCCGCGACGCCGGAAACGCGCTCGCGTGGTACCAGCGCGGCGGCCTGCTCTGCGACCGGGGCGATCACACGGCCGCGATCGCGGACTACACGCGCTCCCTCGAAATCCAGCCTCACCGTCCGGGCAGCGCCGTGCTCGGCGCGCGCGCGCGCTGCCGCCGCGAATCGGGCGACTGGCGCGGCGCGCTCGCGGACCTCGAGGCCGAAGGAGGATACGACAGGCTGTCGATCGCCGACTGCCGG
The DNA here is from genome assembly GCA_016190145.1 of Planctomycetota bacterium. GTDB lineage: Bacteria > Planctomycetota > MHYJ01 > WSZJ01 > WSZJ01 > WSZJ01. The sequence continues at coordinate 102,517 of JACPRD010000135.1, forward strand.
CAGGCGCTGGGTGAGCATGCGGAGGCGGTGAAGGGGTACGACGCGTGGCTCCGGAGTTCCTCATCGACGGAAATCCTCTACCGCCGAGGCGTCTCGAAGTTCTCCATTGGCGACCGCGACGGCGCGCTGGAGGACTTCACGCGCGCCTGCCAGAACGACGGATCGCCGCGCGCCGACGCGCTGACGTTCATCCGGGAGCACCCGGGGGACCCGATGTCGGATCTGCTGCAGGAAGCCCTGCGCCCGCTTCCCGAAGCCGTGAAGTGATTAACGGCCCGGAATGACACACAGGACTTCTTCGACGCAGGGCCCGCCGCTCGGAATGCGGAAGAACTCGCCTTCGAGGCCGACCGCGAGGATGTCGGGTCCGTGAGCCTTGAGGCCGACGTCCGTGCCGGGGATCCAGGTAAAAAGGCGGAGGGTGTTGTCCGAAGCGGGGTCACCGCCGGCAACGAGGCAGCTGAGCGAGCCGCCGTCCATCACCGGAATCAGCAAGGCGCGGCCGTCCTGCGTCCAGCGGCCGGGTTGTCCGTGCTGGGGCCCTCCCTCCCGCGTCGGATAAGACCGCGTAGCGACCTCGCCGGAAACCGCGTCCAGAAAGCCGATTTCGAAAGTCCCGGCGCCGAGCCCGGGGGTGGTCCAGGGAAGCGCGACGGATTTCCCATCGGGCGACCAGACGGGGACCGCCGGAACGGCGCCCTCGGGCAGGTCGAACTTCCACGCTGCCTCGCGGCGCGCGAGGTCGAGGATGCGAAGCTGCGGAGATTTGTCCGGGCCCTCCTGGAAGACCAGCGCGGCGCGGTCGCCCGAGGGCGACCATGGAAGAACGTCGGTGACGGGCAAGCCCTTCACCTCCCACACCGCCTGCGCGCCGCGGACGTCGCGGAACAGGAGCGTATCCCGGCCGGCCTCGGTCCACGCGATCCAGGCTCCGTCCGGCGACCACCACGCCAAACCCAGGTTGCCCTTGAGCAGAATCTCGGTCGCGCCGCTTCCCCGGTCGAACAGCGTCAGCGACGACCGGTCCTGGTCGCACCTGCAGCCGATGACGCGCCCGACGTCGGCGAGTCTCCCGTCGGCGCCGCATGTGGCATGCGTGAGCAGCGCGCGCGCGCCGTCGGGCGACGGCAGGTAGCCGCCCCGCTCCACCGGCACGCGCTCTGGCGCCGCCGCCCCCGCGAGATCCAGATTCCACACCCCAAAGTCGCCCCCTGCCGGCGCCGCCGACACGAACAGCGCGCCGCCGCCCGGCACGGCGAACCCGAACGACGAATCCACGGCGAGATCGCCCGAAAGCAGCCGGCGGCCGCTTCCGTCGAGCCCGATGCTCCAGACGCGCGTCTCTCCCGTCCGCCCCGTCGAGAACACGACCCGGCCCTTCCCCGCCATGCGGAGCCGGTCGCGGAGTCCGTGCAGCGCGGGGCCGGCGCCGGGTCTGGAAGCGGCCTCGTCGACGGCGGCGCGGAGGGCAAGCGGGACGACGCGGAAGGCGCGCACGGCGGCGGCGGCCTCGCCCGGGTCGCGCGAGTCGAGGCGCGCGAGCGTCGTGGCGTCCGCCTGCAGGGGGTCGAGGCCGAGGGCCTGCCGCCGGGCCGGTGATTCTCTCACTGCGTTCCACCACTCTTCCCAGGCGCGCACGGCCTGCGTGTCGGACACGATCTTCGGGTTCCTGCCTCCGTCCAGGACCACTACCACGCGCGCCACGGCCCAGACCTCGCGGATCGTGTCGAGACGCCGGCGCGGATTCCGCGCGGGGATCCTCGCGCCGCGGAGCCGGTCGGCCGCCTCCTCGCTCCACTCCACTTTTTTCCCCCGGCCGCTCAGGTTGCGGAAGGCGCTGTCCAGCTTCCCCTGCGCCGGCTCGGGCTCGTCGCCCGCGTCGGTAGACCAGATCGCGCCGCCCTGAAGTTCGCCCATGCCCTCGGGCGCCCCGATCCAGTTCAGCGCCTCGAACGCCCAGCCACTCGGTTGCAGGCGCAGGATTTCCATCAGGCCTTCGACGGCGGAAGCGTCTGCCGTGCCGGACAGGACCCAGTCCTCGAACGCGCGGTCCAGCGCAAGCGGCGCGGTTGCAGGATCGGCGGCCGGCGCGAGGGCCCGAAGGGACGGGCGGTCGAGAATGCGCCGGATCCCGAGCGGTGTGAGAAGCGCCTCCGCGCGCGACCGAACTTCCGGAGATCCGGAGCGCGCGGCTTCTTCGAGAAGCGGCCGCGCGTCCTCCCCCGCAGCCGCGAGTTCCGCGGCGGCCTTTTCGCGTTCGCCGGGATCCTCCGCGTCGAGCCGGGCGATCAGCTCGCGCAGGCGGACTTCGTCGGCGTGCGCCGGCCGCGCAAGACAGACCAGCACGACAACGAGCGGGAGAGCGACCGGCATGAGGGCTCGCAGGAAACCGGCGCGATTCCCACGGAAACGCAGGCGCGGGACTCCGCGGCGGGACGGACGCCGGTCATTTTTCGGCATAGAAGTGCTTGTGACGGCGGACCGCCTCCATTTTCGTGCAGACTCCCTGCTCATCGAACTCGAGCGTCCATTCATCTTCGGAATCCTGGTCCCCTCCGTCGTCGTGATACCTGATGACCTGTATTGCCGAGACGGTGATCCCCTTCCCGGCCTTCACGGCCTTGAAGGACTCTTCGGAAAACTCCGTGAGGTGCGGTCCGTCGAGGCAGCCGAGGAGGTTTACCAGCTGCACGGACGCCGCGCGGGCCTCGTCGAGGGTCTTCGCGGGTTTCAGATACCCTTTTGCGTCCGCGAGCGAGGAGAAGTAGAAGACTCTGCGCGCGGCGGGATCGCACGCGAGCAGAATCGTGTTGCAGGCATGGACACCCATTTCCAGAACGCGGAGGCCCTGCAGCGCGGCTCCGATCCGCTTTCCGTCGATCTCCGTGTAGCGCCGGAATTCGGCCCCGGTCAGGGTGGACTCAAAGTGCCGCAGGACCAGATTGGCGACCAGGTCGCCGTCGTTCCTCTCGATCTTCTCGGTCAGGTCGATGCCCCGCAGCAGGTAGTCGCAGTAGTGGCCGAGGGTGCCGCTCTCCTCCTGATTCAGGCCCCGCTGGAAGCTCCGGATCGCCTCCCGGTTCGCCGCGCCGCCCGCGACCAGTTCCTCCTGGAGCGCATCGAGTCGCGCCCAGTCCGGACCCCTGGCGCCCTTCCTCAGGATCCCACTCCATTCCTCGAGGATCTCCTCGGCCGTCCGCCCGGAACCGCGCGGTTTCTCCGGATCGGCGGGATCCTGCGCCGAGGCGCCCAGCGCCAGGAGCAGCATCCCGGCCCAGGCAAGTCTCACCGATTTCATTGTTTCAACGCCTCCGCCGTCTCGTCCCCCGCGCGCAGGAACTTCGCGCACGCGCATTGTAGACCCGGGAACGGCGCGCGATCAAACACGTCCCCACGGCGAGGCCGGGTGCAACTGCGGGCGCGCACCGTGATGCCTGACGGGAGTTGTCCGGCGATTTGTCCGCCGAAGCGCGGAGCGCGAAGGCGGACCCCTTGCCCTTGACCTTGCCTTTGACCTTGCCCTCGTCGTGCAACCGGAGCTTCGGATTCGGGTCCCGGGGTTGCATTCGAAGGCGGGATGCAGGTCAAGGGCAAGGTCAAGGGCAAGGGGCGCGGCTTCGCCGCGCAACTCCGGACAGGCACCCCATGCACCGGATTCCGCATCGACCCTTGACACACCTCCCTCCACGCCCTATAATGCGAGTGAACATTCACTCACATAGGCACCCGACATGCCCCGCTCCACCGCCGCCCTCGCCCTCGCCCTCCTCGTCCCCGCCCCCTCCCTCGGCGTCCTCATCGGCATGTTCTGGCTCCCCGATTCCCCCCGCGGCACCACCCTCTTCGCCGCCTGTAAACTCTGGACCCTTGCCCTCCCCCTCGCCTGGCTCTTCTTCGTCGAACGCGCCCGCTTCCGCATCCCCCGCCCCGCCCTCCGCCCCGCCGCTCTCGGCCTCGCCTCCGGCCTCCTCATCTCCGCCGCCATCGCCGCCGTCTACGCCGCCGCCGGCGACGCCCTCGTCGACCGCGCCCTGATCGCCGCGCGCATCCGCGCCATCGGCCTCGACTCGCCCCTCGCCTTCGCGGGCGGCGCCCTCTACTGGATCCTCGTCAACTCCGTCCTCGAGGAAATCGTCTGGCGCTGGTTCTGCCTCCGCCAGTGCGAACGCCTCCTCCCCGCCCCCCTCGCCATCCTCGGCTCCGCCGCCTTCTTCACCCTCCACCACGTCCTCGCCCTCAGCGTCCTCCTCCCCCCCACGGCCGTCGCCATCTGCTCGATCGGCGTCTTCATGGGCGGCGCGATCTGGTCCCTCATGGTCCGCCGATTCGGCTCCCTGTGGCCCGGCTACCTGAGCCACGCTGTGGTCGACCTGTGCATCTTCGGGCTGGGGGCGTGGCTGGCGTTCGGCGGGACGGCGGCGTGACATCCTCCCGACGACGTCGCGTGCTGCGCCGTTCCGCAACTGTCGAAAGTTAGGGTCCGGCACGATTCGAGGCGAATTTTAATTTTTTTTCGAAGCGCAACTCCTTGCCCTGAAAGGCCTGTAAGGCCGCCGCCGCGATTTTCGTACCGTCCAAACTCGGGTCCAAGTTGTCGTTCTATCGGGTAGCGGATCGAATTGTCTTGGAGGCGGCATCCGTGAGTTCCGAACTTCTCGTTTCCGTCATACCCAAGCTGTATCGCACCTTTGCCCAGCATCTTGCCGAGTTGCTCCATGAAACGGGCCGTGTCCCGGACCTCGCGACCGCCGAGGATGTCGTTCAGGATTGCTTCACCGCCCTGACCGAACACCCCGAAATCGTCGCGGGCGTGTGCAACCACGAAGCCTGGCTAACGACGATGGCCGTCAACAAGGCCATCAACCTTTGCAAGGCACCGCGCCTGAGAAAGCTCGTGCCCCTTGAACTCGGAGAAAAGGTGGAAGCCCCGGAGAACGAATCCCCGATGCCACCTCAAGCGTCAACCAGATCGCCGAGTGGTGGGCGATGTCTCTCCCGGCTGTGGATAACGAGTTCGTCAAGATGAGGGTTCAGAACGGGAGCACCGTCACCGTCCTTTACCAGCTACTTCTCCGCCCACTCCTGAACTGATCCGTCGGAAATCAGGCCGATACGCCGAGCACAAGGAGGTAGGATATGGCAGGCGATCCGATCGTCCCGCTGATCAAGTCGTACGCTGGCTCGAGGTCACCCTCCGCGTTGGGCTGGATGAGAGACATGATGAAGATGCTGGGAGTCGTCTTCGCGCCCGGAGGAGGTCCGGATGCGAAGAAGCCGAAAGAAGATGACGTGATCGTCCCCGGCGGAGACCCACTAGGCTTCGCTGCGGCGGGTGCGGCGATCGTTCCCGGAGTGCTAGTAAGCGCGCAAGGCGCAGTCACCGGGAAGGGGCTCCAACTACTGCCGAGTTGGCCACAAATCCCAAGCGGTGAGATTCAGCCTTCAACCATCTCTCGATCTGCAGGAATCTCGGTCGGCGCGGGTTACGACCCCGACGCTCGGATCCTAAGAGGCCTGGATTCAGGTCAGGCTCACATCAACCTCCAACCTGGAGCCTTGGCACGGAGCGAGCCCTCCCTACACGCCAACTTCGCAATGAGCGATTCACTCCCGGCGGCCGGTGTGAACTTTTTCTTTCCATTTCCTCCACCTCCGTTCGAATGGAGGAGGATTCGTCGAAAGATCCTCGAGCGCAAGACCGCAGCTCTTCGCGACAAGTACGGAGCGGTGTGTGACCTGATTGCCGAGCTAGACTCTGAAGATCCGGCGGCAAGAGCAGCAGCCCAAACCGAATTGCTGCGAATCGCACAACGGGATTACGCCTTTTATCAGCAGGCTGTTGCGTTCTGCACGGCCGGAGCCGCGGGTGGAGGCACTTCAGCCGGGGCCGCGGCCGCGCTGGCATGGATCAAGTTTCGGATGGAGAACATGACCAAGATCATGTTGGCGAAAACAGCTCTCCTGGGTTACGGCGAATGGGTAGACTCTCTGACCGGTGACTTGGAGGCGGGCCCGCGGCCTTGGACCCCAGAGGAAATCCTCGTCGGCAAAGTCAAGGCGGAAGACCTGGACGCGGCGTTGGAGGAACTGGAGAATTTGCCGCCGGAGAGTTGGCTAGGACGCGACGAAACTCTGGAACTCATCAAAGCGGCGCGGCAAGATGTCCAACAGTTGATTGCGATCAAGAAGGACCAAGGTACGCGAGAGGCATTCCGGAGGCAGTTCGAACAAATAGCGAGGCGTCTGGGTTTTATCCTCGCAATGATCCACGCGCAGACGTGCGACCTCACGGATTGACTTCCGAAGGAGTTGAGATTCGGGTTGCACCCGCGAGGCCTGATCTTGTGCCAAGATCCTCGCGGAGACTACACCGTAAAAAGGAGGAGGGAATGACCAAGGTATGCGGCGTGCGTCTAACAGGAATTTTGGCACTCATCGTCACGCTGACGGGCTGCGAAGTGCCGCGAGCGGCGGAACGCCATCCCCCACAGATTGCATGCGATCCAGAATTGGGCAGCGCAAGTCTCCCGCCGTCACAAGTCCGCGCTCTGCGGTCTAGGCTGCGATTCCTCGCTCAGGAGGCGAGGGTTGGCGATTATGTTGAGTACGAGGAGCCAACGCCTATCGGCAAGAAGTTTCTTGCCTTTCGCTGCATCAAGACAGAAGAGGATCTGACGTGGATTGAGCTGACCCGAATGAATGAGATTGGCGAAGTCGTGCTCATGAGTAATGGTGTTGCCAAGTTCGTTGCCGTAGTTGACACCAAGTTGAAGGAGTTCGACCGTGTTATCGCTTGCTTCGCAGATGGCTCCGTAAAAACTGTAGTGTTGGAGGAAACAGTGATGCCCCTCCCTGAGTCAGCCGCTGGGTATCTCGGGAGTGTGACGCGCGAATGGCTCGAGATTGGTGGAGAATGGGTCTATTGCGAGCGGGTGGACCTTCAGCACCTTGAAAGGACTGAGTGTGCAACCAAACGCTTGACCACATTCTGGTTCTCGACACAAGTCCCGTTCGAGCGAAGGGTCGATGCACAGGGACAGTTTTCCTGGAGTTACGGCCGGGTCGAGTGGGAGGGACAACCCCCGATCGGCGGCGGCCTAGTTCTCGCGAAATTCGAAGATGAAGGGGCTCCGAAGACACTTTGCAGGCTCCGCAGGTGGGCTCGCGCCAAGCAGTCTGCGCCTGAGACAGATCGGTAATTCGACGATCTGCCAACGGGATCCGTTCTCCCGGCCTCAAGCCGGTGGCGCCGCCGAATGAATAACGGCTCATCCGGCAATCGCATACTTCCTGTGCAGGCGCTCACTCGGGCGAAGGCGCGCGCCACGGGTTGCGGAGGCTGACCACTGAGCGCCTTCTTCAGTTTCTCCAGCGCCGGAAGTCCGGCGGCCATCAGGTCGTTCATCGCCTTCTCACGCGTCTCCGCGCCTTCACTTCCGAGATCAGCGATATGCCGGTCCACGTCGGGTGCCTGCTCCCGTCCGGAAGCGAGTGATGCCAGCGCCAGAAGCAGGCTCGCTTTCATCGTCGCCTCCTATCGGGCCAACCGCGCCCTCGTCCCCTCCAGCACGTCCGCAATCCCCAGCTCGTACCCCTCTTCCCACATCTCGATCTCGCCGTCTCGGATCCAGACCACCGCGGGAAGTGCCGACAGCGTGCCGTCGCCGCCGCGCGGGAGGCGGAAGGCGGCGGCGAGGGCGCCTTCCTTGTCGGCGACGGTGGTGAGGGCCTCGGGGGGATCGCCGGTTCCTTCCATCACGGCGACGAGCCGGACACCGCCGGCGTGGGCGGCCCAGTCGCGGACGAGGGGGAGCATGCGCTCGCAGGGTTCGTGGGGGCGGGCGAGGAAGAAGAGGACGGTCGAGCCGCTGCCGGGGCCGAGCGGGATCTTCGTGCCGTCGGTCGCGGTGCCGGCCGAGGCGGGGACGGTGTCGAGCGCGCGGTCGACGCGGCGGTCGCGCGCGACTTCGTCGGCGGGCAGGTCGAGGTCGATCGTGAGCGTCTGCGGCTTGCCGGGCGCCATCGCGAGGGGGAAGACGCGCACGAGCGGGTCGCCGTTCGAGTTGCGGGTGCCGGCGAACAGGAACAGTTTCTGCGGCGGGACGTGCAGGCAGACGGCGTCGGCGGTCTTGTCCTCGTGCACGTCGAGATCCACCGCGAACCCGTCGCGCATCGCCATCACCGCGTACTCCCTTCCCTGCTGCACGTCCGTCGTGGCGGCGCCGCGGCGGCGGAAGGTCACGGTGAGCGCGACGCGTTCGGCGTAGGCGGAGGCCGCGGCGGCGTCGCGTTTTTCGTTCCCGAGGTTGGCGGGGTCTTTGGGGAAGAGGGGTCGCCAGGCCTTGCCGTCGTGGAATTCGGCCCAGGGGCCCGCGGCCGCGCGGCGCGCGGGGACGCCGAGGGCGCGGAGGCAGCCGGCGGCGGCGAGGGCGAGGTCCGCTTCGGTGCCGCCGCGGAGGGCGAGGACGTCGGCGGCGGTGAAGACGTTGCCGAGGGGGTCGGCCGCGCGGACGTCGAGGCGCTCCGCGAGGAACTCGTTCACGGCGCGGGCCGTGGCGGTCGCGTCCTCGCGCGCGAGGTCCGAGACGAAGGCGAGCGTGCGCGCGCGCCAGGCGACGGCGGGCTCGTCGCCGATCCGCGCCTCGAGCACGCCCGCGCGCCAGACGGCGTCGTCCGCCGCGAACCGGCGCGCCGCGCGCGCGAGCGTCGCGTGCTCCACGAGCGCGTCCGCCGCGAATTCGATGCGGTCCTTGGTGGGCACGTCTTCGAGAAGCGCCAGCAGGTCGCGGCGGCCGGCCGCGTCGAGCCGCTTGAAGGCTCCCGCGAGATTCTTCCAGTTCCCCGCCGCGTCCGCCAGCACCCGGATCGCGGAGGCCGCTTCCCGATCCTCGAACATCTCCGCCAGCGCCGCGTCCGCCGCGCGCGCCTCGAGCGCGGCCGCGCGGCGCTTGAGGTCCCGCACCTCGCCCGCGAGCGCCGCGATCCGCCCCTCCAGCGCCGCGCGCTCCGGATCCGCCGGCCCGCCCGCCGCGGGCGCGGGCCGCGGCTTCGGCGGATAGCGCAGCCAGAACTCGGCTTCGAACGCCCCGCCCTTCGCCGGATCGAGCGCCGCCTCGGCCGTCTCTCCCGCCCGCACCGTGACGCGCCGCGCGTCGAACGCCTCGCCCTCGCCGGCCGACACCACGTAGTCCCCCAGGCCGAGCTCGAACTCGACCGTGCCGTCCGCGCCGATGACGCGCCGCGTCAACGGCCGCAGCCCGCCGAAGTTGAAGACCGACACGTAGACGTTCGCGCCCGGCTTCAGCCCCTTCACGTGCACCCGCCCCGTCTTCCCGTACACCGCCGTCGTGTTCAGGATCGTGAAGTTCCGCCCGGCGCGGTGCACCTGCGGCCCCTCCAGCACCCCGTACGCCATCGTCGCCACCAGCCCCGCGCGCCGGCAGGCGTCCGTGAACCACGCCTGGTCCAGATCCGCCGCGGGCTCGCAGCCGCCCAGGTAGTGCCAGCCGCCGTCGGCGTACGCCTCGACCCACGCGTGGTTGTTGTCCATGAAGGGCCAGTACGGGGTCCACACCGGCCGCGCCGGCACGCCCACGGACCGGAGGGCGGCGATCACGAAGATCATCTCCTCCTCGCACCGCCCGATCCCGCGCCGCCGCGTCGAGAGCGGCCCCTGATCGCGCGACGTCGTCGGCTGGAACGTCACGTTCTCCGCCGCCCAGCGGTTGACTTCGAGCGCCGCCTCGCGAAGCGACTTCAGCCCCTTCACGCGCGGCAGGAGTTCCCTGAAGAACACCGCGCGCCAACGCTCGAACGGTTCCTGCGCCGACCGATGCGGCAACACGAACGCCCGCCACACGTCCTCCGGGACTTCCCGCGCCCACGGCGTCGCCTCGCGCGCCCCGGCGGCCAGTTCCACGTTCTCCAGGAGATCGGCCGCCGACATTGCCGCCGCGTCCGCCTGCGGCAGGTACGCCACGAGGAATGCCATCGCGTCCCGCCGCGTCTCGGGCGCTTTCCGGAGCGCCTCCGACAGCTCCGCCGCCCGGTCCCCCGACAGGCGCAGCGTCTCCTTCACCGCCACGCGCCGCGACTCGGGAACGAGAGACGCCAGTTCGTCGTCCGTCAGCGGAGCCGGATCGGCGAGGGCGGGAAGGGCGAGGGCCAGGAAGAGAAGGGGGCACAGCACGCGCATGGAAAGCTCCGGAGAATGGAGGGCAAGAGTCTATCCCCGGCAAGTTCGCGGCGCGAGGAAGTACCATCGCTCCATGAGGGTTACGCGAATCTGGGGGCGTGGCTGGCGTTCGGCGGAGCGGGTGGTTGAGATCCTCACGACGACGTCACCTGCTGTGCCGTTCCGCAACTGACGAAAGTTAGGGTCCAGGACGATTCCACGCGAATTCTAGTTTTTTTTCGAAGCGCAAGTCCTTGCCCTGAAACGCTTGTAAGGCCGCCGCCGCCGCCGCCGCAAGGTTCGTACCGTCCGAATACGCGTCCGAGTTGTCATTCTATTGGGTAACGAATCGAAGTGATTCTGGAGGGCGCCTCAGTGAGTTCCGATCTTCTACAGTCCGTCGTCCCGACTCTGTATCGCACCTTCGCTCAGCATCTTGCCGAGTTGCTCGAAGAAACCGGCCGTGTCCCGGACCTCGCGACCGCCGAGGATGTCGTTCAGGATTGCTTCACCGCCCTGGCCGAACACCCCGAAATCGTCGCGGGCGTACGGAACCATAAAGCCTGGCTCACGACGATGGCCGTCAACCGGGCGCTCAA